>JAISCI010000036.1 GCA_031265685.1 Clostridiales bacterium | reverse complement strand
GCTTTTACACAGAGTGTCATTATATCACAAACTGGTTGTTTTGGCGCGGTTTTCTTCTGGCCGTTTTTTCATTTATATTACCGCGCTTTTTTGGCTGGTTTTTAGTTTAGCATATACACGAGGAAAAGCCATTAAACGCGCCATCCGTAAGAATGGCGGCCCCGACACGCTTTACGTCGATAACGGCAGTGAATTCCTGTACAAGGAGAAAGCTTGCCGCGTGGAAGAAGAATACTTCTCGCGTCCGCGTGGACATGGATTGGCCAACGGTCATGCGGCGGGTTATGCCCGTGCCGCACGCTCTGGAACTGGATCTTCCGGGATTCCGGATCACAGCCATTTATTTAGCCTCCCAAATAAAAAAGCGCGTAGGATTTTGCTTACGCGCTTGGTGCAATCTGCGTTGCCCCTTGACTTCAAACGGCTTTATTACCCTGGTCTTCCAGCTCAAATGCGTAACCGCCATCGGCGCGGCGTACGCAATCGTATAGTTCAGCGAGAGTACCACAGAGACCCGGATAATTGTTATCTGGATCGACTGTGCGGCAGATCAGTATATCGCCCCGGTACTTTGTCGGCCAGGAACGGTATTCCTCGGTTTTTTCTCCGAAGGCAATCTGTTCCATGTATTCAGAATCAATCGAGATCGCTTTCATTCATTCGCCTGCTTTCTTGTCTTCGGGCAACTCCAAGACAACGCTGTCGGCATTTGCCAACTGTTGGAGATATTGCAAAGCTCTTTTCTTAACGCTGCTATTCTCATCAAGGTCTTTGATATAGTTAAAAATCGCTATAATCAACGCTTTCGATTCAAATGCCATCTGGCCGTTCCCCTTTCGCCAAGTCGATTTATACACTACTCTCATGCTACACAATAACACACCCAGCGCCAGAAGTCAAGAGAAAATTTGGTTCGCGCCCCCGTATGAATTTTGCGTGAATCGAAGCATTATCGCTTGGAGGAATTTCGCGTGAATCAAGCGAAATTCTGTCAAGCGATAATGCGATGCAAAACTCAGAGGAGGCGCGAACACTGAGGAAAGGAGAGTTATGAACGAGCTGTGAACATACGTCCACAATACTATTATACCACTTTGAAATGTGCTTTTTGAGCTTATTTCTCGTGCCTCTCAAACCTACTGTTTATGCCATTTCCAGGCGTTTTATGAGCCGCTTTGTAATGTGTCTGTAATATTCGCGCCGTCAAATTACGCGTACCACGAAATTTTGCGTGACCTCTAGCGCAATCGCGCTACCTTACTCGCCATATCCGTAAAATATCGGTCAATATCAACCACTGTATTTATATGCGCGGCGCCTCGAATACTCGTGAAATACGCGCGTATTTCAGATTTCGTTATAACATACATTATCCGCTAAAACCATGCATATTTCAATGATTGAGACTTGCCGTTTGGTTTGACGACTCTCCAAATTTTAACCTTGACATGAATTTCCCGGCGTGATAGACTAACATTATGAGTATTGACGTTAAAATTATTTTAGTAAAATTTGCGAATATGTATTAAGTATATCCTCAAAAAGCCGATAAATATTACGTAAGGAAAAGGGTGAGATGGCGGCGGGCCGCCGATAGATATGAGGGAACGCCGATTCGTCGGCGAGGAGAGAGGACGGTGCTATGGATGGTTATTTCGGGGGTTAGTTCAGCGGCTGCTATGTTGCGTCCCGAGCGTTCCCACGGCGCGGTCAGACAGACCCGCGTGGAAGAGAAAAGAAGTTATGTCGTTATCTCGGAGCAGGCCAAGAAGCTTTCCGAGGATCTTCGCATGGCCCGCAAGGCCGAGTCCTATTTAAGGTCTCAGCCGGACGTCCGGCAGGATCGCGTGGACGAGCTTAAGAGCCGCGTCGAGAGCGGCGCGTACAGCGTACCGTCCTCCGCTGTGGCGGATAAACTGCTGTCCAGAATATCAATAATATAGTACGTTCACCGGAAAAGCCGCCCGCGGGCGGCTTTTTTATTCCCGGTCGAATTTTCGCGGATTCAGACGAAAATTATTTTGAATTTTCGCGGGGACGAAGCATTTTCGCTTGGGTGAATTTTGCGTGACAGAATTTCGCTTGAATCACGCGAAATTCTGTCAAACGAAAATTACCTTCTGTCAATATTATTGCGCGGATTGCCGATGTATATTCAGAATTGTAAATCAGCTTAACTATACGTCATGGGGGTGAGGCAGTGACTATTATGGAGGAACTGACGGAGGCGCTCGCCGAGGAGACCGAAACATATGACGAGCTTATCCGGACGGCCCGGCGCAAGCGCGACGCCGTTATCCGCAACGAGCTTGCGGGGCTGAGCGCCGCCGCGGAATATGAGGACGCGGCCGCTCGGCATCTTAACCGTTTGGACAAGCGCAGGACGGCGGCCGCCGCCGCGATAGCGGACTCTCTCGGGCTTGGCGGCGGGGGCGTTACCCTCGCGGGCATATCGGCGGCCATACCGGACGAGGGCGAAAGAAGCGGGCTTAACGCCCTGGCCGAAGGGCTTCGCGCGCGCGTAACCGAGCTTCGGCGGATCAACGCCGAAAACCGCGCGCTTATAGAGAACGCGCTCGCCTACATCGAGTTTTCGATGAACGTAATGCGCGGAGCGGCGGCCAGCGTTTCGGCGCGCGGCGGCGGAATAGAGACCGAATCCGCGTGCCTGCTGGATACCAGAAGCTAAGGGAGGCGGCCTAATGAGTTTGACAGCGAGTTTTCAGAGCGCGGTGTCCGGGATGAACGCGGCGCGGGCGGGACTGTATGTCGTCGGTCACAACCTGGCCAATCAGGAGACGCCCGGATACGTCCGCCAGCAGACGCTGCAGAGCTTCTTTTACCCTCAGAATATCGGCGCTAACGCTTCCGGCAAGCTGCAGGTCGGTTTGGGTACGGATATAGCCGCCATACGCCAGATCCGCGACAAATACCTCGACCAGGCCTACCGCGAGGAAGCGTCCGCGTATGGTTTCTACAGCGCCAAATACAGCGCGGCGGTCGAGATTGATTATATCCTCGGCGAGCTGGAGAGCGAGTACAAACTCGGCGACGTGCTCGACGACATATACAGCGCCCTCAACGAGCTTTCGATAAACCCGTCCGCGCTGGAGACGCGGGCGAATTTCATCGAAACGTGCGTTACGTTTGTGTCCAAAACCAACGATATATATGACAGGCTGTTATCATACCAGGAGAATCTTAACGACAAGATAAAGGACGACGTGCGCCAGATCAACGATCTGGTAGCCGAGGTGAACGCGCTGAACCCGAAGATAGCGATGGCGGAGGCCTCCGGCGACAACGCCAACGACTACCGCGACGCGCGCAACCTCGCCATAGACAAGCTGTCCGCGCTGATCGGCGTTATCGTAAAGGAGCGGCCGAACGGTTACGTCGAGCTGCAGACCGAGAGCGGCGCGCCGCTTTTGTCGGGCGGCGCCGTGAACAGGATCGGATTGCGCTATTCCAGTCCGAACCTGGACTTTGTCGAGCCTGTATTCACCGAGAGCGATACGATACTGCCATACGACCCGACGAATAAAAACGCCGACCCGCTGTTCGACTTTTCGCGCGGCGTGAACGGCGACACGGGCGAGCTGAAAGGGCTGATTATCGCGCGCGGGTACGCCCCGCATAACTACGCGATGGCCGCGGGTACGCTCGACGAGAACGACCCGGCGGAGGCGAAGCTGGCGTGGTCGGCGCGGAACTGCCAGATACCCCAAGTACAGATCGCGCTGGATACGCTCGTGCGCTCGGTATGCGTCATGATAAATAACGCCGTCGCGCCGTATGACCCCGCGACGGGAGAAAAGGACGCGGCGAACGCGCCCTACGGTCTCGACGGCTCACAGTTCACCGAGGTTTTCAGCCGCAAGTACGTGTCCCGGTGGAACGGAGACGACTATAACCCCGAGACGGCTTCCGACCCGTACTCGCTGTATTCGATCGGGAATATCACGGTTAACCCCGCGATACTGGGCGTAGCGGATTACGACAAGATCCCGCTTTCTTACAGCGGGGACCAGGGCGACCAGAGCGCCCTGCTCGATCTGATCGAGAAATGGAAGACGGGCTGGGAGGATGGCGCGGGCAATAAGTTTACCGCGCTGAACGGTGAGGAACCGGTGTCGGTCGGGCAGTTCTACCGCCAGATGATAACGGCGGCGGGATCGGAAGGCGCCCAGGCGAAGAGCATGGCCGAATCCGGGCAGATCGTCCTCAATCAGCTCGACAACCGCCGGCTGGCCGTCTCGGGCGTCTCGGCCGACGAGGAAATGACAAACATGCTGACATATCAGCACGCCTATAACGCGTCCGCGAGGCTTCTTAACGTACTGGATTCCATGATGGATAAATTAGTGAACGGCACCGGGCGCGTCGGGCTGTAATACTAATCTCCGTCAGATTTGTAGAAAAGATTTCTCAAAGCGGAAGCGCGTCCGCGCGGGTCTGAAGTTTGCTTGGTTCACGCAAACTTCCTAGGCGCGGACTTGAAAAATCTTTTCTATTCCTTACATGGAGATTAGTATAAACATATGGATTGTAAGGATGTGACTGGATGAGATCGTCTTTTTTTGAGTTTAACGTCGCGGCGTCGGCGCTGTTCACGGCGCGGGCCGGGCTGGACACCGTTTCGCATAACGTGGCCAACGCTTCCGCCGCGGGCTATTCGCGGCAGTATGTAAAACAGCGCGCGGCCCAGCCGATGCCGCTGAATAACGGGCGCGGCATGATCGGCACGGGATCCGAAGTATACGGCATAGGCCAGTGGCGCGACATATATCTTGATGGGAAGTACCGCGAGAAGACCTCCGTTCTGGGCGAGTACTCCGCGAAGAGTACGCAGCTTGCCCTGATCGAGCGCGTCATGGGCGAGATGAGCGATACGGGGCTTTCGGCGGCGATTACCGATTTTTTCAACGAACTGAAGAATCTGGAGACGTCCGCGAACGACAGCACGTTCCGCGCTAACGCGCTCGAGCTGGGCGATTCGTTCGCCGCCGCCGCGCGGACGAGTTACGAGACGCTGCTGAAACAGCAGTCCGACCTGAACGCCGAGGTAAAAGCGGTCGTCACCGTCATCAACGACATTGGCCAGCGTATCGCGAACCTGAACGATCAGATCTTCCGCTATGAGATACGCGGGGACGCCGCCAACGACCTGCGCGACGAACGCGCGCGGCTGACGGACGAGCTGAGCCGCTACGTCAACATCGAGGCGGCGGAGACTGAATCAAGCGAGGGCGGTACGACCGTCCGGCGCTACACCGTCAGCATCAACGGGCATGAGTTCGTGCGCGGCAGTCAGGCGGAGACGCTGGGCGTCGCGGAGCGCCGGGCGACAGACGCTAACGGCGACGCCGTCAGCGTCTACCGTAATCCCGAGGACAACCCGGGACTCTACGACGTCGTGTGGGCGGCGACGGGCGAGATAATGGACGTTTATCACCCGAACCTGACGGGCGAGCTTCGCGGACTTATCGACGCGCGCGACGGCAACAACGACGACGCCATTAAAGGCGCGGCTGCCGTCAGTTATGACGATACGACCGGCGAGCTGGTCGTCAGTCTTCCGGCGGGGGCGCGGCGCGACGTAAACCCGGCGGGCGGCGTGATCGCGGTATACGATCCCTCGACCGGGCGCGTGACCGAATATGAGTATACGTCCTTCACATATAACGCGGACGGGTCGACCGCGACGCTGACGATCGCGAACCCTTCGCCGAACGACCTGTTCACGCGGGCGGGCGTCAGCATGTCGGTCGGCGTCACGACGGACTACAAGGGCGTGCCGTACTATCTGGACCAGCTCAATTCGCTTGTCCGGACGTTCGCGACGGCGGTTAACTACGGTCAGCGGCTGGACGGTTCCGCGATACCCGGCGTTATCGGCCACGCGGACGGCTACGACCTGACCGGGCGGAACACCGCCTCGCCGCTGTTTACGTATCTCGAAAACGGCGCGGCGGTGTCCGCGGCGAATTACGACATATATCGTATGACGGCGGCGAATTTCGCGGTCAACCCGGAGATAAAGGCTAACCCGGCGTTGCTCGCGGCCGCGTCCGAGGCGACGGGCGGGGTGTCGGACAACCGCGTCGTCCTCAGCTTCGCGAATATCGCGTCGGACGGATCCCTGTTCCGCGAGGGTAATATCCGGGACTACATCATCGGCATCTCCAGCACGC
Organism: Clostridiales bacterium; assembly: GCA_031265685.1. GTDB lineage: Bacteria > Bacillota > Clostridia > Lachnospirales > WRAX01 > JAISCI01. The sequence goes on along the minus strand of JAISCI010000036.1, from coordinate 5,653 downwards.
TCGGAACGGACGCGAAGCAGGCGGACAACTTCGCCGCCAGCTACGGCGATATAACATCCGCCATAGACAATCAGCGCGCGGCGGTTTCCGGCGTTGACATCAACGAGGAAATGGTGAGCATGATAAAGTACCAGCAGCAGTACCAAGCCGCCGCTAAGCTGATCAACATCATCGACGGCATATACGACTTGACGATTAACCAGCTTGGGGTTTAGAGATATGCCCTAATTCCGAATAGTGACAAACTTTCTGAAAATTCTACAAAAAACTCTTGATATTTTCCCAGAGGAGTTGTATGATAGAGGAGGTGCGGGGTTGAGAATAACTAACCAGATGACGACGAGCAGGATGCTCATCAATATCACCCGTAATATGGCCGCCGTCGATAAATTTTACCAGCAACTGACGACCGGCAAAAAGATCCAGTTCCCGTCGGAGGGTCCGATTATCGCGTCGCGGGCGCTTAAGTTCCGCGCGAACGTCGCCGAGACGGAGTCGTTCCTCTCGAACGTGAAGCAGGGGACCAGCTGGATGGAGATAACCGAGAAGGCGATGGGCAACATCACCGAAGCTCTGACCTCGATCAAGGAGCTTTGCGCGCAGGGCGCCTCGGACAACTTCAACATCGACAACAAACAGACGTTCGCCGAGCAGATCCGCGGATTGCTGGCGCAGATGGAGACTGAGGTGAACGTCACGTATACGGGGCGGTACGTATTCTCGGGGTACCGCACGGACAAGCCGCCAACTCTGACGGCGGATCAGCCTGGATCTGACTACAGTATCACTCAGTATCTCTCGTCGGGCGACGTGGAGAAAGCGCGTCTCTGGACGCGCGACGAAGCGACGCTTGAGGTGAGCGTATCCGAGACATATCGCCTGAAGCTGCCCTATACGGGCGTAACGGATCTGACCGAGCTGCGGCTGCTGGACGCGGCGGGGAATCCGGCGGGGGTTATCCCCCTTGAAACCCTGCCGACGGCGAAAGGCGACCCGCGGGCGTATAATCCGGCCGGCGATAAGGCATACTATATCGAGGATACCGGGGAGATCATTCTTGGCGAGGACGCTCGAAACGCCGTATACGCGAACGCGGACGGATCGATCAGGCTCGACTACCGTAAGACGGGACTCAAGGCGGGCGAACTGAATCCCGAGATATATTTCGACTGCGCAGACAACGTCTCAGGGAAGACATACCGCGCGGCCAATCAGGACATATACTATGAGTTCGGCGTCAATACGCGCGTCCCCATCAACACCAAGGCGGAAACGGCGCTTTCGGCGGCGGCGTATGGCGAGCTTCGATCCATGCTCGCCGTCGTCGACGGCGTCGTCCCGTCCACCGAGGCCGAGCTTCGCGAATATTTCGCTGCCCAGGGCTATGTTGGCGACGGGCTGACGGAAAAGATCAAAGAGCGCCAGACGGCGGAACGGCAGCAATTCAGCGGCGTTCTGCACGACGCGTTCAGCAATATGCTCGGAATCGTGGAGAAACGTTCCTCTCAGGTCTCCAAGGAGTACACCCGGCTCGGCAGCGGGATGAACAGATTGAGCCTCATCCAGAACCGTCTGGAGCAGGACGCCCTCAGTTATGAGTCGCTCATGAGCGAGAACGAGGACGTTGATATGCTGCAGGCTACTATGGACCTTAACGCCGCGAACTATGTGTATCAGATGGCGCTTAAGGCGGGCGGCTCTATCTCGCAGACGTCACTTGCCGATTTTATCCGTTGACGGCGGCGCCCCGGCGCCCGCCGCGCGCTCCGCCGGGGGGCCTTATGACACCTATCTTAGGAGGATCGGTTCTATGCGACTTCACACAAAACATTTCGGCGACATTGACGTGGACGACGGAAAAGTGATTGAGTTTAAGGAAGGCTTGCCGGGATTCCCTAAGCTGACGAAGTTCGTTCTGCTGGCCGACGAACGCGGGACGGGCGGCGAGATGAACGGTATGTTCTATTGGCTCCAGTCCGTCGAGAATCCGGATACGGCGTTCGTGCTGGTCAACATGGTCCGGTATATGCCCGAATACAATCCTCTTGTGGAAGAGGATCAGATGGAGGGTCTTGGCGAGTTCAACCCCGATAAGTTCGTAATCTATAATATCGCCGTCATCCCCGATAACGTGCGCGAGGCGACGGTGAACCTGAAGGCTCCCGTCGTCATCAACGACGAGAATCACCAGGGCAAGCAGGTTATCTGCTCGAACGACGAATATACCGTGCGTCATTTTATGTTCAAATAGGATTCAATTCGGGCGGCGCCGCCGATACGGCAGAATCCGCGGTCACCGCGCCGATTTACATAAGAATTTTGCGGGTTCAGGCAAAATTCTAAACGAATTCTGCTCGATTCACGTAAAATTCATAAGGAATTTTGCTTGGTTCACGCAAAATTTATAAGGAATTTTGCTGGTTCACGCAAAATTCACAGGACATAATGAGGGAAGAGTGATGGAATGCTCGCGCTCACAAGGAAAAGGGGCGAATCGATCGTCATAAGCGACAACATTGAGGTCGTCGTGCTCGGCGTGGCGGGGGAGCAAGTGAAGATAGGCGTACACGCCCCGCGGGAGATTTCCGTTCACCGCAAGGAGATCTACGAGCAGATCCAGGCGGAGAACCGCTTGGCGGCGGCATCGAGAGACGCCGGTCTGAGCAAGGTAAAAGAAATGATCGAAGCCGGCGTTTGACGGTCCTCGATGGAATCGGATTATACTATTCTCAATTCAATCTGCCCTCTCGCTTGAGAATGGTATTGCGCGGCGCCGCCCGATGACTGTCGCGGCGGCGCTTTTTCCGTCTTGATTATTCCGGACCGCCGCGCTATAATTAATCGACGCCAGTCCGGCGGGAACGCTCCTGTTTCCGGCTTCCAGAAAGGAGAGCGAGAATGACAAAGCCCGAAAAACACGCTTTCCGCGAACACAGGTTCCGCATGAACCGTAAACTGAAAGAGAAGATCGCCGAATCCTTCTTGTCGGTCGTGCCGGTCACGGCGATCGTGCTGGCGCTGTCGGCGTTTCTTGTTCCGGTCGAGATCGGCGCGTTCGCGCTGTTTCTGGCTGGCGCGGCTATGCTTATCGTCGGGATGGGTTTCTTCCAGCTCGGTACGGAAATGGCCATGGAACCCATCGGCGAGGGAATCGGCGTAACGTTAACCAAGTCGCGGCGGCTTATCGTCGTCATAGCGATCAGCGCCGTGATGGGCTTCATCACCACCGTCGCCGAGCCTGATCTGCAGGTGCTGGCGGATCAGACGCCGGTCATCCCGGACCAGTACCTGATATTCGCTATAGCGGCGGGCGTGGCGGTATGCTTCGCGCTGGCCGTCGTCCGCTCGATAAAACGATTCTCGCTTCACTGGCTGCTCGTCGGGCTGTACGTCTTGCTGTTCATCTTCGCGATCTTCGTCCCCGGCGACTTTATCGCCGTCGCGTTCGACTCCGGCGGCGTGACCACCGGCCCTATGACGGTGCCATTCATCATGGCGGTCGGCGTCGGCCTGGTGTCGCTGCGCGGAGATAAGGACGCGGCGCAGGACGGCTTCGGATTGGTCGCGCTGTCGTCGGTCGGTCCGATACTGGCCGTCATGATTCTCGGTGTGTTCTTCCGCCCGACCAGTTCCGGCTACGAGCCGACCGTGCCCGCCGTCGTCTCAACGACAAGAGACGTGGCGCGGGAGTTCGGCGCGAACCTCCCCGAGACGGCACGGCACATGATATCGGCGGTGCTGCCGATCATTCTCGCGTTTATCGCGCTGCAGCTCATAACGCGACGCTTCAAACGGAATCAGGGGTTGCGCGTCGTCGTGGGGTTCGTCTACACGTTCCTCGGGCTTACGCTGTTCCTGACGGGCGCAAACACGGGCTTTCTGCCCATCGGACATCTCTTCGGCGCGTCTATCGCCGCGTCGGAATTCAAATGGCTTCTGATCCCGTTCGGTATGATAATCGGTTTCTTCATTGTTCGAGCCGAACCCGCCGTCGCCATCCTCAACCGCGAGGTCGAGGAAATGACGAACGGTCGGATAACGCGCGGCGCGATGGGTATGGCCTTGTCCGCCGGCGTGGCGGTTTCGGTCGGATTGGCCATGACGCGCGTGCTCACCGGCATAGGGATAATGTGGCTGCTGGTGCCGGGCTACTTGATCGCTATCGTCCTGGCTTTCGTGGTGCCCAAGATTTTTGTAGGTATAGCGTTCGATTCGGGCGGAGTGGCGTCCGGACCCATGACCAGCGCGTTTCTGTTGCCGCTCTCAATAGGCGCGAGCGACGCCGTCGGCGGCAACGTACTTAACGACGCGTTCGGCGTAGTGGCGATGGTCGCTATGACGCCGCTGATCGCTATCCAGATTATGGGTCTTATATACGACGCGCAAGAGAAACGCGCCGAGCGTCAGCTGCTCGCCGAGGCGGAAGCCGCCGCCGAGCCGATGGATGAGCAGGAAGAGGAAATCATTGACTTTGAGGACGAAACGGCGGAAACGGAAGGGGGCGATTTGCCGCATGATGAGGAAAACGCCGCTCGGGTGTGAGAATTCCCTGAAACTGATGTTCGTGGTCACGGAAGCGGACAAAGCCGAGAACGCGATGCGGCTGCTCAGGCGCTGGCACATCAGTCTTGCCCACCAGTTCCACGCCGATGGCACCGCTACCAGTGAAACCCTGAATATATTCGGATTGGGCGGAACTGCCAAAACGATGTCGGTATGCGTCGTTCCGGGCTTCCTGTCGCAGGAGTTTCTTCGCGAGGCGGAGGAGACGCTTAAGCTTAAAAAGCGCGGAGCTGGGATAGCCTTCACCGCTCCTATATCCGGTATCGCGAGTCAGGCCGCTAACCTGATCAACGACGGCTACAGCCGCCAGCAGACGCGGGGCGACGAAAGGATTGAATCCGGTTTGGATGAACCCAAGGAAGAGAAGAAGGAAAACGGCCTGGCGCTCAGTCTGATTGTCGCTTCAGTGGCGCAGGGGTACGGTCAGACCGCCGCCGCCGCCGCTCGGGAAGCGGGCGCTACAGGCGGCACGCTCTGGAACGCGCGCAAAGCGGAGACGGAGGCGCACAGCTCGGCGCTGGGCCTGGCCATAAACGGCGAGCGCGAGATACTGACGATCCTTGCGCCGAAATTCATCAAGATTGACATAATGAAGGCGATCAACACCGCCTGCGGCATAAATACCGAAGCGCGGGGAATAGTGATCTCGCTGCCGGTAGAAGCGGCGGTTGGATTGGAGACCAGAGCTTAAAAGAGATTGGCGGCAATACAATAAGCATGTTTGAGAATGACGCGAAGTTCGGGGGTCATTCTCAAACACGCGAGCGTTTTCACTATATATTCTCAATTTAATACTTGGGGCGCTATTTGCTTGAAACATTCGGGCAATGGAAGCCCGTATACGCGGGGACGGGCTTTGAGAGCGTATCTTTCCATACTCGTTATTGATATCTATGTTGATACTGTCGGTATTGATTCCACAGCCGTCGAAACGCGCCGTTCTTTGAACTTTCCGCTAAAACCTCGCGTTCTGGTTGTATATGCTAGACTAAAACCCAACCAAAAAGCAACGGAGATATAATTGAAAAACCCACCAGCGGAACTGGTCAATGGCCTCCCAAAAGAGCTATAATAACTCAATACAACGAGT
>JAISCI010000031.1 GCA_031265685.1 Clostridiales bacterium | reverse complement strand
CGCCCGTCCAGCCGCAAGTACCCGTTTATCGAGTTTAAGCCCGCGCGTGAGATCGGCAACGACCTGCTCAGGATCGACGGCCTGTCCGTCGCGGTGGGCGGGGGCGTCGCGGTGGGGGGTAAGAAGAACCCACAGCATCACTCCCGCTTTCGCGACTGTCTGGACACATTGAGCAGTATGCCCATCAGTATCATGGCGAACACGATCGACGTTCCGCCGTAACTGATGAACGGCAGCGGCACGCCTGTGTTCGGTATCGTGTTCGTTACGACCGCCACGTTGATGACCACCTGCGCTCCGACCATTATGACGGCGCCCGTCGCGAGCAGCGTGCCGAAGAGATCCGGCGCGCGGAACGCCGCGACCGCCCCCCGCCAGATGAGTATCCCGAATAGCAGCAGAACGACCGCCGCGCCAAAAAATCCCAATTCCTCGCATATGACCGAGAATATGAAATCGTTGTGCGGCTCGGGCATAAAGAGCAATTTTTGATTGGACTGCCCGATCCCCAGACCGAACAGCCCGCCCGACGCGACGGAATACAGCGACTGGATCGTCTGGTAGCCAAGCCCCTGCGGATCGGAGAACGGATTCAGCCATATGCTTATGCGCCCCGCGCGGAAGTCCGAACCCGACGCCATGACGGCGGCGGCGGCGCCCGCGGCGCCTCCCGCGAGCGCCAGCGCCCTCCAGAAATAGGCGCTTGAAACGAGGTATATCGCGAACGCGATGATACACACCATCAGCGTCATTGAAAAACTTTTGCCCCAGAACACCAGCCCCGCCGGGATCGCCGTAATCAGCGCGCAGCCGATAATCCCCCTTACCGTGTGAGGGCGGGACGTGTCGCGCGAGATGTAGAGAGCCATGCACATCGTTACGGCGACTTTCGCGAGTTCGGACGGCTGGAACGATACGTTTATGATCGGTATCGTCACCCAGCGGTACGCGCCGTTGACGGGCTGAAATCCCAGCCGCGCCCAGACAAGCGTCGCGCAGGCCGCGATATACGCGGCGGCGGACGTCAGCCGGTTGACGGTCTTATGGTAGTCGATGCTGGCGGCGGCGATCATGCCCGCAAGCCCCAGCAGCGCCGCGACCGACTGCTGCCGCATATAGATGAAGGTATTCGCGCCGGCGGCGGAACCCGACGTTTCGGTGTACGCCTTGTAGTAACTGGCGGAATAGATCATCGCGATGCCGAACAGCACTAGGATTATGACCGTGAAGAATATGAGCGGGTCGAATTCCGTCAGTATGTATATGGTCGGCCGCCGGCCGCGTTCCCTCGTCGGGCGCGCGGCCGTCCGCTTGAATTCAGTTGCGTTCCCGGTCAGCAATGCGCTTACCCCCTCCCCCTTACCTGCTGTTTCAGAATTAAGCGGACATTTATTTTTAGGGTCGCGCCCATGAAGTATCAAGGGCGTTGACTATAGCCTTGAACGCGTCGCCGCGCTCCTCGTAGCTGCCGTACATATCGAAGCTGGCGCACGCGGGGCTTAAGAGGACGCGGTCGCCCGGTTCGGCCAGTTCGCGGCACTGGATAACGGCGTCCTCCATCGAGGACGCGCGGTGGCAGAACGGGAAACCTGCCTGGGCGCACGCGCTGATAATCAAATCGCTGGCTTCGCCGATAACGACGCAGTGCTTCACCCTGCCCGGAAACAGCGACACCCACGCCGAGAAGTCCCCGGTCTTCGCGCGGCCGCCCCCGATGACTATGACCGGCTCGGAGAATGCCTCGATCCCTTTTATCGCCGCGTCCACGTTCGTCGCCTTCGAATCGTTGAAATATTTCACGCCGTCCAGTTCCCGCGTGAACTCGATGCGGTGCGGCACGGCGCGGAAACCGCGCAGCGCCCGGCGGATCGTCTCGGCGGGCGCCCCGGCGCATATGGCCATCGCCGCCGCCGCCATAACGTTTTCGTAGTTATGCGAGCCGAAAATGTTAAGCTCGCTGACGCGGACAATCGCGCCGGTCACTCCGGGCAGCGCCGCGCGTATCGTTCCGCCGTCGTCCAGCCAGACGCCCTCGGCCAGCGCGCGCCGCCGGCTGAACAGCACGGCCTTCGCCTTCGTCTTCGCCGCCATCGCCAGCGTTATCCCGTCGTCGGCGTTCAGGACGGTATAGCCGTCCTCGCCCTGATTGCGGAACACGGATTCTTTAAGCGCGATATAGTTTTCCATAGTGCCGTGCCGGTTCAGGTGATCGGGAGTCACGTTAAGCACGGCGGATATCTTCGGCGCGAACCCCGCCGCCGTCTCCAGCTGAAACGTCGATACCTCCGCGACGGCGGCGCCCTCCGGCGGGATCCGCAAGGCGCGTTCCGCGAACGGCGCCCCAATGTTGCCGACCACGAACGTATCCGAGTTATGCAGCGACATGATCTCGCCGAGCAGGGCGGTCGTCGTCGTCTTGCCGTTCGTCCCGGTGACGGCGTAGATCGGCGCCTGGCACATACCGGCGGCCAGCCCGAATTCCCCCGTCACAAAAACTCCGGAGGCGCGGGCCTTGACGGCGAAGGGCGCGTCCGCCGGTATGCCGGGGCTGAGCGCGATTATGTCGAAATCCGTTATGATCGCGTCGGGGTTTTGCCCCAGGTACAGCTTTATCCCGAGCGCGGACAGCTCCGGCGCGGCTTCGGGCGCGGGTTTCTCGTCCGCCGCCGATACCCGCGCGCCGACCGCGGCGAGCGCCTTCGCGAGCGCCGCGCCCGACCGCGCCAGCCCGCATACCAGAATCTTCTTGCCAGCCAGCGACTTCGTGAACTCATTCACATACATTAATAATATCCCCTTGTTAATTTATCGATAAATACCCAACAAGGCACATTATGGCGGTGACGATATAAAACAGCGTGACTATCTTCGTTTCGCTCCAGCCGAGCAGCTCGAAATGATGGTGCAGCGGCGCCATCTTAAAGAGACGCTTGCCGCGCGTCAGTTTGAACCAGCCGACTTGCAGCAGCACCGAAAGCGACTCCAGCACATACACCAGCCCGACCACGACGATCAGCAGCGGCGAGCGCAGCAGTATCGCCGCCGCGCCGACGAAGCCGCCGAGCGCCAGCGAACCCGTGTCGCCCATGAATACCCGCGCCGGGTGCGAATTGAACAGTAGAAACCCCAGCAGCGCCCCGATCGCGGCGCCCAGCGCCGGAAGCGTCCCGCTCCCCGTCATCAGCGCGACAAAGCCGAAAAACGTCGCGACCAGAGCCGTAACTCCGCTGGCCAGCCCGTCCAGCCCGTCGGTCAGATTAACGCCGTTAACTATGGCTACCATCGTAAATATCACGAACGGAGAAAACCATACGCCGAGGTCAAACGCGAAACCGTCCGTGAACGGCACCTCTATAGACGAGCTGAAGCCCGACGAGATGAGATAGAACGCGAAGCCGCCTGATACGATCAGCTGCAGAATGATTTTCTGGTACGCGCGCAGGCCGAGCGAGCGCTTGCGCGCCACCTTAATCCAGTCGTCGGCGAAGCCTATCGCGCCGTATCCGAGCGTGACGGCGAGCAGGGCGAGACAGTCCGGGTGTCCCGGCGCGAATATGACAAGCGGCAAAGCGAAGCTGACGACAATAACGACGCCGCCCATCGTGGGCGTACCGGCCTTGGAGAAGTGCGTCCGGGGTCCGTCGCCGCGCACGTTCTGCCCGAATTTAAGCCGGGTCAGATACGGTATCGCTATCGGACACAGCGCGACGCACGCGGCAAAGGCGATCAGCAGCGCGTAAATCGCCGTATCAATCCGGACTTCCGTCGGGAGAGGCATAAAAATGTATCCCCATTTCATATTAATCCCATTTAGTCGGCTTTAGAATAGAACCAGTATCAGAATTCTTTGATTATATCCACTATCTCCTCGAAGCGCATACCGCGCGACGCCTTGACGAGAACGGCGCAGCCGGGGCGCATTGCGAGCGCCGCCGCTTCCGCCGCCGCGCGGTTATCAGCGGCGCGGACGCCGCCGTAGTTCGCGGCCAGCTCGCCCACTGTTATCAGCGCGTCCACGCCGGCGGCCCTTGCGTAAGCGCCCGCTTCCGCGTGCAGGCGCGCCGCTCCGCCGCCCAGCTCCAGCATATCCCCGAGCACGGCTATCCTCGGCGCGTACCCCAGCGCGGCGAGCGCGTCCAGCGCCGCTTTCATCGAGTCGGGGCTGGCGTTGTAAGCGTCGTTGATTACAGCCGCGCCGCCCGGCGTTTTGATAACTGACATGCGCATGGCCGTGGGCGTCAGATTCTCAATGCCGCAGGCGATCTCGTCCGCCGACAGCCCGAACCACTGGCCGACCGCCGCCGCGCAGACGGCGTTGACGGCCATATGCCGCCCGGGCAGAGGTACGCGGAACCGCGCGCCCGTGTTAGTGACTACTATCGAGCCTTCCGTCCCGAGATATTCTATATCGGCCGCGCGGAAATCATTGTCGAATCCCGTACCGTAATAATAAATATTTTTGCGCTTGCCGCGCAGCCCCGCGAGAAGGTCGTCGTCGCCGCACATGAAAACCGGGGCGTCCGGATCCATGCCCTCGAATATCTCCGACTTCGCCGCGAGAACGCCGTCGCGTCCGCCAAGGTATTCCGCGTGAGACAGTCCGATGTTGGTGATAACGGCGGCCGTCGGGCGGACGGCCTCGGACAGATCCCGCATTTCCCCGAAGGTCGACATTCCCATCTCGACGACGGCGGCTTCAGTATCCTCGCCGATATCAAACAGCGTCAGCGGCGTGCCGATCCTGCTGTTACGGTTGCCGGCGGTCTTGACGGTATTAAACCGCTCGGACAGCACCGACGCGATCATGTCCTTGGTCGTCGTCTTGCCGGCGCTGCCCGTCACGCCAACGACGGGTATCCCGAACCGCCGCCGGTACCATGACGCGAGCGCCAAAAGCGCGCCCGGCGTATCCGGCGCGATAACGGCCGGAAAGCCCTCCGGGGCTTTGGGGGAAAGGCACGCCGCCGCGCCGTTCGCGAACGCCCGCGGTATGAAGTCCGCGCCGTCGGCCCGTTCGCCTTTCAGCGCCGCGAACAGCTTGCCAGTCAGATCCCCGCGCGAGTCGGCGACGACGCCCGTCACCCAGGCGCGGCCGCGGGCCTCGCCGCCGACCGCAGCCGCTATATCAGATAAAGACGTCCGTATCGTCCAGACCGCCCCCCAGAGCCTTAATCGCCGCCGCCGCTTCCTCCGCGTCGTCGAAATGTATTCGGCGTTTATTCTCAAATTCCTGGTAATTTTCGTGGCCCTTGCCCGCGATGACGACGCTGTCGCCGGGACGCGCCATCGCTATGGCCGCCATGATCGCGGCGCGCCGGTCCGGTTCGCGCAGATATCCGCGCCCGGTTTTGGCAAGACCGGCTAAAGCCTCGTCGATGATAGCGTCGGGGTCTTCGCTTCGCGGGTTGTCGCTGGTCAGCACGGCGAAGTCGCTGAGTTCCCCGGCGATCCGCCCCATGATCGGGCGCTTCGCGCGGTCGCGGTCGCCGCCGCAGCCGAACAGCGTTATAACGCGCCCAGCCGTAAAGCCGCGCGCCGCTTTTATGATATTCTCAAGCCCGTCCGGCGTGTGCGCGTAATCGACGAACACGCCGAAGCCCAGCCGGTTCGGGATAGGCTGGATACGCCCCGGAACGCCCGAAAGCTCCGCCGCACCCTCCGCAGCCGTGCGCACGCTCAGTCCGGAGACGATCGCCGCCGCTACCGCCGCGAGCGCGTTATAGACGGCGAAGCGCCCGGGAATCGCCAGCCGGAACGCGTAAATATCGCCGAGCACGGACAGGCCGAACGTCGATCCGGCGGCGGAATACTCCGCGTCCAGCGCGCGGAAGTCCGACGGCGCGTCGATGGAATAGCCGTAAACCCTGCCCCTCGCCGAGGCGGATATTCGCCCGAAAGCCGGGTCGTCGGCGTTGGCGACTGAAACCGCGCTGCTTCGGAACAGCTCGGTCTTCGCCGCGAGGTAATTCTCGAAGCTGCCGTGAAAATCGAGGTGATCCTGCGTGAGGTTCGTAAATATGCCGACGGCGAAATCTATGCCGACGGTCTTGCGAAGGGCTAGCGCGTGGCTCGTCACTTCCATGAATACGTCCGTTACGCCGCGTTTTACCATCTCCGCGAATATCTCGAAAAGCTCGATAGTATCGGGCGTGGTGGATGTGGCGTAGGCCACGGGTATGGCCGAATCGCCCGCCGACGCGCCCGCCGTGCCGATGACGCCGGTCTGCCGCCCCGCTTCCTTCCATATCGCGCTGAGGAAATACGTTACGCTGGTCTTGCCGTTCGTCCCCGTAACCCCGACGACGCGCAGCTTCTTTTCTGGATGGCCGAAAAACTCCGCCGCGACGCGAGCGAGCGCCGCCCGGGAATCCTCGCATACCGCGGACGGCACGCCATCCGGCGCCGCGTCCGCGCGTTCGCAGAGCACGGCCGCCGCGCCGCCCGAAACGGCCTGCCCGATAAAATCATGCCCGTCGTCGGAAAGCCCCGGTATCGCGACGAACAGCGCCCCCGGAACGACCCGGCGCGAATCAATCGTAAGAGATGTTATTTCCGCGTCGCCGTTTATGGCCGTCAAACCCGCCGCCGCCAGCAGACGAGATAGAATCATAGACACACCCCGAGATCATATAAAAGTCTGAAACCTATTATAAACCTATTCGTCCGCGACGTCAACGTCCGCAGGATTTTTCGCGCCCAGAACAACGGAGACTTTCGAGCCTTGGTTGACCAGTTCGCCGCTGATGGGGAATTGGTTGATAACTACGTAATTTCGCGGGTCCAGGCGAAATTCATCCTCGGAATTTGGCCTGGATCCGCGAAATTCTTCACCCGAGAATTCCGCCTCGAGTTTCAGGTCCCTCAGCGCCTTCGCGGCTTCGGATTTCGTCAGGCCGATGAGGTCGGGCACTGTCACCATCGGGACTCCGGGCAGCAGCAGTTCCTCCTCGCTGTAATCCGGCGTCACGCCGATGTAGGGCAGTACGTAGGTGAGAAGCTCTTTCATGATCGGGCCGGTAACCTGGCCGCCGTAGTAAGCGCCCTGCGGCTCGTCTACCAGCACTATCCCAAGCACCTGCGGTTCTTCCGCCGGGGCCAGCGCGCAGAAGCTGGCGATGTACTTGCCCTGCTTACGCGGCAGCTTCTCGCTGGTGGCCGTCTTGCCGCCAATGCGGTATCCCGGGATATACGTGCGGGAACCGGTGCCGGACTGGACGACGCTCTCGAGTATCCCGCGCATGATGGCGCTCGTCTCGGCGGAGACTACCTGCCGCCCCCGAGGATATGTGAACGTCTCGATTGTCTTGCCGTTTTCGTCCGTCAGCCGCGCGCCTACATGCGGAGTTATGAGGCTGCCGCCGTTGACGCAGGCCGATATGCCGCGAAGCAGCTGCAACGGCGTTATCTGGAACGACTGGCCGAAACCCATCGTCGCCAGCTCTACCGGGCCGACATTCTCCAGCTTGTGGAATATACCGACGGCTTCGCCGGGCAGGTCCACGCCCGTCTTTTCATTGAAGCCGAAGGCGTTCAGATATTCGTAAAATTTCTCCGCGCCGAGCCGCGCCGCCGTCGCCATAAACACCGGGTTGCACGAGTTCTGCATACCCTGGACGAAATTGAGCGTGCCGTGGCTGCGCGGGGAGTACCAGCACTTGATGAAGCGCCCGCCGACGGTCGTCCCGCCGGAGCACGCGAACGTATCCGTGGTGCGGATCACCCCGGCGTCCAGCCCGCTCGAGCCGGTTATCACCTTGAATGTCGAGCCGGGTTCGTATGTGTCGTTTATGCCGAAATTGCGCCACATCTGGTTGAGATAGTCCATGCGCTCGTCGTCCGAGAAAGTGCCCCAGAGGGCGGCCAGCTCCTCGCTGTTTATCGTGAACGGATCGTTCAGGCTGAACGTCGGCTCGTTCGCCAGGGCGTATATCTCGCCGTTCTGCGGGTTCATCAGTATGATCAGCCCGCGCTTGGCGCCCTTTGCCTCCACTACCTTTTTCAGCGTCTGCTCGGCGTATGACTGAACGACCGAGTCGAGCGTCGTGACGAGGTTAAGCCCGGGTACGGGGTTCTGACGAGTGATGTAGCTGTCCGGCAGCAGCCGCCCGGCGCCGTCGGTCTCGGTCAGTATCTTGCCTTCCTCGCCGCGCAGGTATTTGTCGTATTTGGATTCCAATCCGATTATGCCCTGGTTGTCCCGGCCAACGAACCCGATCACCTGAGCCGCCAGCGAATCGAACGGATACGTCCGCGATACGTCGTCGTCCACGATTACGCCCGCCAGATTAAGTCCGCGGATCTTCCGCGCCGTCTCCAGATCCACCTTCGTCTGTACGCGCTCCAGCGCCACGCGTCGCGTTACCTTTTTCAGCGTCTCGCCGTAATCGAGGTCCAGTATCTGGGACAGTTCCCGCGCGACGCGCTCCGGTTCCCTCACCTGCGCGCGTATGACCGATACCGACGCGCTGGTCTCGGTTACGGCCAATCCGACGCCGTTCCGGTCGAGGATGGAGCCTCGCTTCGGCGTGACGAGCCTGTCGCGCGTCTGCTGCTCGTAAGCCTTAAGCTGCAGCGCTTCGGCCTCGAAAGCCTGTATATAGAAAATACGTCCCAAAAGGACCGTTATCGCCAGTTCGATGGCGACGAGAAAAACCAGAAGCCGCCGCTTAACGCTTATAGCCGTCCGCATGATGTGGGACACCTCCTGATTATATCATATTAGTACAAGGGGACGGATAGACTATAGGCCGCAAAGCCGCAATATAAAAGAAGGAGCGGGGACCCGCCGCGATACTGTTTTTTTGTATGTAACAGCAAAATACCCGATTGATTATTTCACCCGTATATATTATAATAATCAAACGCGGCGCCGAGGAGCGGCGCGATTAGCAATTAATAATTAACAATGACTAATTAAAGTCAAAATCCGCGCGAGGGTTTTAACTTAATTGTTCATTAATAATTTCAAGGAGAATTTCAATGGAATCCTCTGAAACGCCCGCCGCGCCTTATGCCCGGTGGGAACGCAACGCCGCTCTGTTTCTGGGCGGGCAGGCCGTGTCCATGTTCGGCTCCATGCTCGTGGCCTACGCCATATTCTGGCATATTACACTGACGACGGACTCGGGCGCGGCGATGACGTGGTTCAGCCTGGCGGCGTCGCTGCCTATAGTCGTCATTTCGCCCCTGGCGGGCGTATGGGCCGACCGGTACAATCGTAAGTATATAATCAACATTGCCGACGGCGCGATCGCCCTTGTGACGCTCGTCATGGCGGCTCTGTTCGCGATGGGCGCGGACGCGCTGTGGCTGCTGATTCTGCTCCAGGTATTCCGCTCGCTAGGGCAGGGCGCGCAAATGCCCGCCGTCGCCGCCGTGCTGCCGCAGCTTGTCCCGGAGAAACATCTCGCCCGGATGAACGGTATCAACGCGGGAATCCAGTCGGCCGCGACGCTGGCGGCGCCCGCGTTCGCCGGGCTGCTGCTCTCCAGAGTGGACATCCAGTACGTCATGTATATCGACGTGGCGACGGCGGCCATCGGAATCGCGATCGTGTTCTTCTGTGTTCGGGTCGGGGCGCCGGCGGGCGGTTCGGATCGCAAGGGCTATCTCCGGGAACTCGTCGAGGGCGTCAAATACTGCTCGCGCGATAAAGTGATCCGCGCGCTCATAATCATTCAGGCGCTGTGGTTCATAGTCGGCGCGCCGGGCATGACGCTCACGCCGCTGCAGGTCGCGCGGACATACGGCGACGAGTACTGGCGGCTGACGGCCATCGAGATAGCCTTCTCGGGCGGTATGCTCGCCGGCGGGTTTGTTATTGGCGCGTGGGGCGGGTTCAAGCGGAAATTCATCTCTCTCGGCGTGGCGACGGCGATTTTCGCCGTCGGAAGCGCCGTGATCGGGATACCGCCGGCGTTCTGGATATATCTTTCGGTGATGGCGGTTATGGGCGTGATGGTTCCGCTCTATACCACGCCCATGACGACGCTGGTTCAGACTCGCTGCGACCCGAACTATCTGGGCCGGGTGTTCAGCGTCACGATGATAGTTTCGCAGGCGGCCATGCCGCTGTCCATGACGTTCTTCGGGCCGCTGGCGGATCGCGTGCCGATAGAGTCCATACTGATAGTGTCGGGGGCGCTGCTGGCGGCGCTTGGGGTTTACGTGTTCACCAGCCCGACGCTGCGTTCCGCCGATAATCCAATATAGTGAAAAGGAAAAGGATGACGCTGATATGACGTCTGTCTACGACGAACTGACCGCCCGGGGGCTGATCGGGCAGTCCACCCACGACGAAGCGATCCGGGAACGGCTCGCGGCGGGCCCCGCGACGTTCTACATCGGGTTCGACCCGACCGCCGACAGCCTGCACGTGGGGCATTTTCTGACGATAATGGCGATGGCGCGGATGCAGCGCGCGGGGCACAGGCCTATAGCCCTGATCGGCGGCGGCACGGCTATGATCGGCGACCCGACCGGCAAGACCGACATGCGCCGCGTAATGACGCGCGAGGAGATCGACCACAACGCGTCGCGCTTCAAGGATCAGCTCGGCCGGTTTCTGGATTTCGGCGCGGGCGGCGCTATTATGGTCAACAACGCCGACTGGCTGGCGGATCTTAACTATATCGGCTTCCTGCGCGAGGTGGGCTCGCGTTTCTCCGTCAACCGCATGCTCACCGCCGAGTGCTACAAAGCTCGGCTCGAGAAGGGCCTGACGTTCCTCGAGTTCAACTATATGCTAATGCAGTCATACGACTTCCTGACGCTGTACCGGAAATACGGCTGCCAGATGCAGCTCGGCGGAAACGACCAGTGGTCGAACATCATCGGCGGGATCGAGCTGATACGACGCGCGGAGGGCGCGGAGGCTTTCGGGCTTACGTTCACCCTGCTTACGACGTCCGCGGGGAAGAAGATGGGCAAGACCGAATCCGGCGCTGTCTGGCTGGATTCCGCTAAGACAAGCCCGCACGAGTTCTTCCAGTACTGGCGCAACGTGGACGACGCGGACGTGAAACGCTGCCTGTATCTGCTGACGTTCCTGCCCGGGGACGATGTGGAGAGCGTCTGCGCGGCGGACATAAACCGCGCGAAGGAGACGCTGGCCTATGAGCTGACCGCCGCCGTCCATTCGAGGGACGACGCGGACAGGGCGCTGGCGGCGGCGCGGGCGCTGTTCGGCGGAGGCTCGGACGGGGGCGGCGTCCCTGCTACGGAGATTCCGGCGGCGGATTACCCGGACGGGATCGGCCTTATCGACGCGCTGATGCTCGCCGGTCTCTGCGCGTCGCGGGGCGAGGGCAGGCGGTTGATCGCCCAAGGCGGAGTCAGCCTTAACGGCGTCAAGGCGGAAAACGACGCGCGTACCATCTCGCCGGAAGAGCTTCGCGCGGGTGTTATGATACGGAAAGGCAAGAAAATCTTCCATAAAATGAAGTTTGCCTGAACGAAGCATTATCGCGTGGACAAATTTTGCCTGGCGCCGCAAAATTCTATCGCGCGATAATGCGATGCAAACTTAGGAAATTTGCGGGTTCAGGCAAACTTCATAACCGAATAATCCCGGATAAGCCCCAATATACATGTACCATGGGGCGGTTTGCGAAATTGCCTCAAATATATCTTTGGGGGCGTCCGGATGATTCGCGCGATAGTCAGGGCGGCGGCGTGCCTAGCGCTCGCCGCGGCCGTGACCGCCTGCGGGGCGGTAACCGAAGAGAAATCACTGTACGAACGCATATCGGATACACTTACCAGTCTTACCAGCTATGAGGCGACGGCGACTGTCCGATACTATTCAAACAACTCGTCCAACGCCTACCGAACCAAGCAGCAGTGCCTGGCGACGGGCGAGTACCGCGTGGAAGTGCTCTCGCCTTCCGAGGGGTCCGGCAACATAACCGTATTCGACGGCAAGACGATCTACCAGTACAACCCGCTCGCGGGAGGCAAGGTATCCGTCGGCACGACCGAAACGCCCGAGCGCAGCGAGATATTCCTGACTAGTTTTATCAGGAACCACCTGGCGGGGCGGGAGGTTACTATCGCCGTCTCGTCGGAGTACGGAGACCCCGAGCTGTACACCGCTCTCGACGCGGTAATCCCGGGCGACAACCCGTATCTGGCCAGCGAGCGTCTGATCATCGACAACAAGACGCTGCTGCCCGTCGAGCTTGTTATCATGGATGAAAAGGGCGAGGAACGTGTCGCGGTAACGTACCACGAAGTAGAGTACAACGTGTCGCTGGAGAAGAAACTGTTCACCGTGGACGGCTGATACTAATTCCATTCTAAAGGACGCCGAATATTTTTTCGGTCCGCGCCTAAAAAGTTTGCGCCGCATTATCGCGTGATGGAATTTTGGGTGAATTGAAGCGTTATCGTGTGGTTCAAACGATAATGCGATGCGAAATTCGTCCAGGCGATAACGCCTCAAACCACGCGAACTTCAGAGACGCGGGGGTGAATGATAAGCGGGGATGATATGTACCGGATGGATGAATTTTGCTTGGATCATGCAAAATTCAGTAATAAATTTTGCTCGGATCACGCAAAATTTAGTTGGGGCAGGACGGCGGCTTTTATCGATCTATCGGCGATAGCCGCGAACACGCGGAACATAACGGCTCGGCTGGGCGGGAAGCCGCTGATGGCGGTCGTCAAGGCCGACGGGTACGGCCACGGCGGGGTTATGACGGCAAAAGCCGCCGAAGCCGCCGGGGCCGATTATTTCGGCGTGGCCACGGCGGAGGAAGGTCTGGAGCTGGCCGGCAGCGGCGTAAAGAAGCCGATACTCGCGCTGGGCTTTGTCGAGCGCGGCCTTTTGGACGAAGCCGTCCGCGCGGGGCTGGAATTCACCGTGTTCGACGGCGGCACGGCGAGGATACTGTCCGAAGCGGCGGAACGCGCCGGGCGGGCCGTCCGCGTACATTTCAAGATCGACACCGGTATGGGGCGGATCGGCTTCGCGCCCGGCGCGGATTCGGTCGCCGAGATAGCCGGTATCGCGCGGCTGCCGTATCTCTCCGTGGCCGGCGCGTTCACGCACTTGGCCGATTCGGACGGCGACCCCGAGTTCACCGAGCGCCAGATCGCGCTGTTCGCGGATTTCCGCCGCTCGGCGCACTCGGCGGGCGTTCGCCTGACGCTGTGTCATTTCGCGAACAGCGCCGCGGTCGTCCGCGGTTACGCCGCCGATTTTCCGGGATACATGGCCCGCGCGGGGATAATACTGTACGGGCTGTCGCCGTCCCCGGCGCTGGACGCGGCGGGTCTGATCCCCGCGCTGTCGTGGCTGAGCCGCCTAAGCTTCGTAAAAGCGCTGCCCGCCGGATCCGCCGTCAGCTACGGCAGGACGTACCGTCTGGCCCGTGATACGCTCGTCGGAACCGTTCCCGTGGGCTACGCCGACGGCTATGCCCGCGCTAACGGCAGCCGCGCGCGCGTAATCATAAACGGCGCGTACGCTCCGGTTATCGGGCGGGTGTGCATGGATCAGTTCATGGTGGATCTGGCTGATATACCCAATCCGAATATCGGGGACCCCGTGACGCTGATCGGCTCCGACGGTTCTCTGTCCGTTTCTGCGGATGATTTGGCCGCAAATCAGGATACGATCAATTATGAGGTTGTTTGCGGGATATCGAAACGCGTCAAGCGGATTTATTTGAATTAATCCGGGATCGGCCGCCGCTCTGCTATTCTACCCAGAATAGCGTTAGCGGCGGCTTTTTTTTGCGTCCGTTCTATACATGGCTCCGCGCTCATATACTTTGATGAATGAACCGTTGAGGGAGGGCAATTTCGTGAAGGCTTATATCGAGGAGAGAGCCATAGAAGTTGCGAACTTTATCATCCAATCAAACGCCACGGTGAGAGAGACCGCGAAAAAATTCGGTATTTCAAAAAGCACGGTGCATAAAGACGTTACCGAACGACTTGTGAAGATCAACCCGAGCTTGGCGGCAAGCGCGCGCCGAGTTCTGGAGATAAATAAAAACGAAAGGCATATCCGCGGCGGTCAGGCGACGAAGGAGAAATACCGTTCCGCGCCGCCGCGCGCCGTCCGCTAGCCGAGTGAAACTTTCGCCGGAAGCGTCGCGGCGGACCGGCGAAAACAACATAAGCGCCGACGCCCCCGTAAGTTACGTCCGGCGCGGTAACAACCCCTACATACGGCCCTTCGGGGCAAGCGGCAAGACCCCCGCAAGGGGGTTTTTGGGTGAGACTGTTTCAGCTTAGCTGAATTATCAGCGTCGCCCGCTGTTACCGGACCGCTCGTAAAACACGTACTATCAGCACATTTTTGTTGATATAAACGACATTAACCATTCAAAAAGTGTCCACAAAAACCTGTAGACACTTCCGATCGCATAGATTTCGCCTTCTCAACCTCGCTTGCGTAGTGTCAACACGCCCTGCAATGAAGAAACTCTTTATGCAACTTTCTCAATTGAGTATTTTATAACAATTCCGTATGAATTGTTTGCCTGAATAATGGCGTGTTTACTCGATAAAATGTTGTGGAAGCGAAAAACCAATTGTATATGTTTACTTACGCAATATTTTGCCGCTTGGAAGCGCCTTAATTCAATATATACGTGTGTTAATAATTCATCCTCCTGAAAATTAAGATGGCAGTATTACGCCGTTTGAGGGGGGGGGATAAGTTTCTTGAAAGCTTTTTTGGTCGAAACTAAATTTTCTAAACGCCGAAATTTAGAAATCCATCCGAGGAGCCGATACAGGCAAAATATATAAATATACTCTTTATACATCTCCAGTGTATATGTCAAAACTTCCGTAATCGAGTGTCAGAGAGGTCGGAGCGTAATGCCGGCAGCGGGAGCCATGTTTGGCTCCCGCTTTTTCGTTCCCGCTAATTTAGCCGTTCTCTTAACAGCGAGACTGGACGTTTCGACCCTGGCGATCCCGAAACCTATCTCAAATCCGTAATTCGCCCCAGCGCGTCTTTCCCTTCCTCCGCCGCGCCGCCGACAGCCCTTCTCGCCGCTTTGGGCAAAGCTGCCGCTATGGCTGTATATGCTAAACTAAAAACCAGCCAAAAAAGCGCGGTAATATAAATGAAAAAACGGCCAGAAGAAAACCGCGCCAAAACAACCAGTTTGTGATATAATGACACTCTGTGTAAAAGC
>JAISCI010000085.1 GCA_031265685.1 Clostridiales bacterium | reverse complement strand
AGGTCTGCCTATCGATTGTCATTTAATTTGCGTGCCGCCATTTCCGCCCATATCCCGCGAAATCCCATCATATCCCGGTTTATCCCACTTGCAGGCTGATTGGTGGTTTGCTGCTTTTTGTGTGTGTTAACAACGGACAAGGGCGATACCATGGGACTGCCTGTTCGATATGGAAAACTTAAAGGATGTGGGTAAATACTTATGGGCGGCAAAACGGAAACAACGATTGATTACGGAAACTGGGTGGCGAAGAAACGGCCGTCTGCCCCGGCGTAAATCCGTCAAATAAAAACCCGCCGCCCGATATAATTGGCGGCGGGTTCCTGATCAGAAAACGCGAGTATCAAGACAAATGGCCAAAGTTTATTGTCGTCGAGTAGCTCCCTGTCATCGTGGCTTTGTTATTCCCGGAGTCAATATACCGCAGTATCCAGAGTATGTCGGCGGCGTCAACGCGGCCATTGTTGGTGAAGTCGCCCGCGGCTTCGTTGAATGTATCAGACGACGGCGAAAATGTCGTCTTCATCACGCTCAAATCGCGGCCGGAAGCAATGTATTTTTGAATCCATTCGCAGTCGGCGTCTGTTACATAGCCGTCGCCCGTGAAATCGCCCCACAGGATACCGGGCGGTTCCGCGGCGCTCCAGCTGAACGCGGCCGAAGTCGTTACATCCGTGTGGAAAGTCGCGGCGAACAAATACGCCTGTTTACCTTCGGTATCGATAATAACGTCCGATCCCTCCGCAAGGGGATAGACCGACGCGCCGTTGGCGGTATCGGCGTCGGGGACGCACACGTAGTAGCGCGTATAGCCGCTGTCAGCGGGTACGCTGATTGTCAGGTACGGCGTTCCCGCGGAGGCGGAACCGTCGCCGGTCAGCTTGTACAGCATTTCATGCGTCGCGCCGACTTCGGTGTCATTCGTGCCGTAGCCCACGAGCGAGATCGCGCCGCCCGTAGCCAGCAACGGAATGGCGGCGCTATCATCAAGCGTATAAGCACCGCCGCTGCTGCCCGTAATATACAGAGGGGTGTTCGTGCCAAGCGCGGGTCTGATCGCCCACAAATTATCTATGTCGTTTCTCCCGTCATAGAACTTTGCGGTCGTGGTTGGCGGCTGGGCCACGATCAGCGGCTGGACGGTTCCCCCGTCGGCGGCGAAGCTTTCCATAAACGAAAAGTAGAATTCGGACAGAGTGTCAACCCCTCCGCCGCCGATATCCGTCGTGGCCTGCAG
The DNA here is from genome assembly GCA_031265685.1 of Clostridiales bacterium. GTDB lineage: Bacteria > Bacillota > Clostridia > Lachnospirales > WRAX01 > JAISCI01. The sequence continues at coordinate 5,952 of JAISCI010000085.1, read as the reverse complement.
ATAATCGCCGACCGCCTGGTCGTGGCCGGTTATCTTATTTTGATTGCTCTGACGCTCCGAGGCGTTGCTTGCGGGCGGATACATCTCTTGCAGATAAGCGTACAACTTGTGCGCGTAATCCGCGCCGAAGCTGTTGTACAGGAATATGCTCAGCATACGCTCCATGGCGTAAGTCTTGAAGCTCCCATGGTTCAGGAAATCGCTGTAATCGCCGTCGCCGTCGTATACGTTGTCGGCCGCGCTGAAGATGTCGCTGATATCCACAAGCTTGGCGTCCGTCGTATAATAGGTTTCCGCGTGCGCGCTTAGCGTCTCGTTGAACCACGAATCGACTTTGCCGTCGAATGTCCGGTAAACGCCAAAGTACATATAGTACAGCATGTGCTGGAACTCATGGGCAAGCGTGCTATAAAGAGACAAGTTGTCCTCGGTATCCTCGCTGACCAGCTTTCTGTACCCTTGGCCTTCGCCGACGTCGATGTGAAGCATATCGAGCTGGCTGCCGCTTGTAAAAAAGTCCCCGCTAGCAAAGTAGCCGGCGGTGAAACCGGCGCCGCTGCCGCCGTCGCCATTGATGTCATATAGCAGGAAGTTTACCTTGCTGTCCTTGCCAATGTCTCCGACGGCGGTCAGATTGCCGTAGCCTGGTTTAATCTCCACTTCGGCGTGAGCGGCGAACCCCGTATCCTCGTCAGTCATCCGGAGATATATCGGGTCGAAGGAATCCGCGATCTGTTTCGCCAAGGCGGCGGTTATGTCATTCAGGTGGCAGTTGGGGCTATGCGTCGTGTTTGTCTTGCTGTGGTAATCGGCGTCGTCCAAAACCCAGACGTTCGTGTACTCGCCCTGCGCCATCAGTTTGCCTTGTATGGTCTTGACGCCTCCCGGCACGTCGCTGAGCAAAAAATCCCTTGTATCGCCGACGCCGAACGGGCCGCCGTAAGTTATTTCCTGTGCGGTGCGCAGCCTGCCGGGGGTTCCGACGGGTATCGCGTCCTCCTGCGGGACGTGAATTATATCGCTCTTATCTATGTATATCGTCTTCAGACCCGAAGCCGCGTCCGCGGCGCCTCCGCTCAAATCGGCGGACACGATCTGATTACTCGTAACAACCGCTGTCGATAGCAGCAGCGCAAGCACGAACGAAGCAGCTTTCCTCATTGTAACGCCTCGCTTTCGTTTTATGGCGCGAGAAAACCAGAGTCCCGTTCCGGAGACTCTGGTTTTCGTATTCCGTTACTTGCCGTTCGCTGCGTTAATGACGGCGGCGCCGTACCATTCGTCGCCGGCAATATCCGCAAACGGGTTGGCTTTGCCCGCCGCGCCATCGTCCGGCCAGCCGAGCAGTTGATTTATCAGCGTCACGGCTTCCGCTCTGGTGATCGCCTGGTCCGGCCGGAAGCTGCCGTCGGGATAACCGGATATCCAGCCGTTGTTGTAGGCGGACAGGATATGATCGTAAGCCCAATTCCCCTCGACGTCCGAGAACGGCGCGGTTCCGCCCAGCTTCAGCTCTCCGAACTTCGAGAGCAGCACTATGAAACTCGCCCTGGTCATCGGGCCGCTTCCCCCCAGCTCGCCGTAGCCGGTGATAACGTCGGCGGCCGTGAGATAACCGATCGCTTCCGAATACCAGCCCTCCGCCGACACATCGCTGAACTGGCTCACGTAGGACTTGTAGGCGCTTTTGCCGCTGTCGGCGACCAGCGTGTAGAGCATCGAGGCCGCTTCGTAGAATGTCACGCTCTTATTCGGCATGAAAGTGCGGTCGGGGTACCCACTGATGTAACCCGCGCCGCCGCTCCTGTTGAGCGGGGGTATGGCAGGGGGTTTCGGCAGGGCGGGGACCGATGGCGCGGACGGAGTGGTCGGTTGAGCCGGCGCGTTCGCCGGTCCGGAAACCGATCCGCTGACAGCCGGGTGCCTCGGCGCGTTGGAGGACGGCGTTTCGCTCGTCTGAGTGAAACGGGCCTGCAGCGAGCGGTCCGCGTTCACGGCGAATGAGTACGTTGCGGAACTGGAGACCAGCGAGCCGTTTTCGTACCATCCCGCAAACGTGTATCCGGTGTTTGCCGACGCTCTGACGGCCGCCGTCGTCCCGCTGACGAGCGTACCGCCGCCGGACACGCTGCCGCCGGTTCCCGCCGAAACGGTTACCGTGTACTGAACGGGCGCTATGATGATCGTGAAATCCTGCGTGTAGTTAAGACCCGTACCGGCGCCGTCGGCGATCGTCGCGGTGACGATCACGGTTCCGGCGGCTGCCGTCAGCAGCGTGTTTCCGGAAATCTCCGCGCCTGTCGCGCCCGCGGACTTAATTGTCCAGACGATGACCGCGCCGCTCGCGCCGTCAGGCTCGACCGTCCCGGCCAGCTCGAGGGCCGCGCCCGCCACGGCGGATCCCGGTACGCCGCTTATGCCGCTTACAGCGACGAACCCGACCGGGTTGACCGTGAATCTCACGTCGAACGAGTCCGATATGCCCTCGTCGCCGGTGACCTCGACGGTCGCGGTATAGGTGCCCGTCGCAAGTCCGGCGACCGGCTCCACGGTGAAAGCGCCCGCCGCAGTTTCTCCAACGCCTATAGAAGGAAGAGAACCCGGCGTAAGCGTGAAGTCCGAGCCGCTGACGACCGCCGTAAGCGCGCCCGTCGGCTGGTTGCCTGTGTTGGCGACGTCAACCGAAAGCGCCGGCGATACGCCGTAATCAACCTCCGCCGCCGGGAAAGCGTACGTCCCGGATTCGCTCAGGCTGACCGAGTACTCCGGCGCGGGGTTGACCGTAAAGCTTACGGCGAACGAGGCGGTTATGCCGTTAGCTCCGCTGATTTCAACCGTCGCGCTGTAATCGCCGACCGCGAGGCCGTCGCTCGGCGCTACGGTGAAAGTGTCCTCGCCGCCGACCGCTATGGAAGCAATCGTATCCGCCGACAGCTCGAAGCCCGCGCCGTCAACGGTCACGGTCAGCGCGCCCGTCGGCTGGTTGCCTTCGTTGGTGATGGTGACAGTAAGCGCCGTCTGCGGATCGTAATCGACATTCACCGCCGGGAATACGTGCGGATCCTCCGCGTCCAGGCTGATCTCATAAGTCGGCGTCGGATCAACCGTGAAGCTAACGTCAAATGACACCGATGAGACATCGTCTCCGCTGACTTCAATGGTCGCGGTATACTCTCCGACCGAGAGGCCGCCGCTCGGTGTTACGGTGAAAGTATCCACTTCGCCGACAGCTATGGAATCAATCGTATCCACCGACAGCTCGAAGCCCACGCCGTCAACGGTCACGGTCAGCGCGCCCGTCGGTTTGTTGCCGTCATTGGCGATGGTGACGGTAAGAGGCGTCTGCAGATCGTAATCCACAATCGCCCTCGGGAATGTGTGCGGATCCGTCACGTTGAGACTGATCTCGTAGTTCGCGGCTTCGACCACGAATCTTACGCCGAACGAAGCCGTTATACTGTTGCTGGAGCTTTTGACCGTAACCGTCGCGGTATGAGCGCCGGCCGTGAGTCCGCCTTTCGGCGTTACGGTGAACGTATAATTTTTACCGGTCTCTATGGAAGCAAGCGTGGTATCCGACAGCGTGAAATCCGTGTAGTTCGCGCCGCTAAGCGTCACGTTCAGAGCGCCAGTCGGCTTGTTGCCGGTGTTGGTAATGGTGACCGAATGCGCCGGCGGCGGCGTGTAGCCGTCCTCCACCACCGAATCAAACACGTATGTATCCGTCTGGCTCAGGCTGATCTCGTAACTCGCCTCTTCGACCTCGAAGCTTACGACGAACGAAGCCGATATGCTGTTGCCACCGCTGACCGTTACGGTCGCGGTATGGATGCCCGCTGTGAGTCCGACGACCGGCTCCACGGTGAAAGCGCTCGCCGCGGTTTCTCCAACGCCTATAGAAGGAAGAGAACCCGGCGTAAGCGTGAAGTCCGAGCCGCTGACGACCGCCGTAAGCGCGCCCGTAGGTTTGTTGCCAGTGTTGACGACGGCGACCGAAAGCGCGTCCGGCACATTGTAGCCGTCCTCCACTACCGAATCAAAATCGTATGTATCCGTCTGGCTCAGGCTGATCCCGTAACTCGCGGCTTCGACCTCGAAGCTTACGACGAACGAAGCCGATATGCCGTTGCCGCCGCTGACCGTAACAGTCGCGGTATGGATACCGGCCGTTAGGCCGCCTTTCGGCGTTACGGTGAACGTATCCTCGCCGTCAACCGCTATGGAATCAAGCGTAGTCTTCGACAGATCGAAGCTCGAACCGCTAACGCCCACGGTCAGCTCGCCCGTCTCCTGATTGCCGGTGTTGGCTACGGTAACCGGAAGCGCGTCCGGAACAGTGTAGCCGTCCTCCACCACCGAACCGAAATCGTATGTAGTCGGATCCAGACTGATCGAGTAGTCCGGCGCCGGGTTGACCGTGAAGCTTACGTCGAATGAGGCCGATACCTCGTGGTCGGCGCTGACCGTTACGGTCGCGGTGTAGGTGCCAGCCGGGAGACCCAGTTTCGGCGCTACGTCGAAAGCGTTCCACGCTTCTACGCTGACCTCCATGGGCTTAAGCGAGGTATTCGACAGCGTGAATGCAGAGTTGGTATCGTTGCTAAGGGCTACCGTCTGCTGACCTATCCGTTGATTTCCAGTGTTTGTGACATCGACCGAGATTGTCTCTGTCGGCTTGCTGTATCCGACCGTTGCCGCCGGGAAGACGTACTCCCCGGTATAGTCCAGCTCAATCTCGTAGATTGGGGCAACAATTTCGACCTTTCCGGAACTAAGCGCAAACTCAACCTTATTATCGTCAGCGTCCGATGCGTACACGTTACCCAAGGATATTTCGGTTTCGCCAAGTTCCGCGTCCTCTAAAACGATAAAAACCAAATTAATAATAGTGAAGTCTTCTAGAAGACCGTCCGCCGATGCGGGTGCGAGCGAAACCAACGAATCATAGATACCCGACAGCTTCGGAGATGACGGAAATGTTACATCAGTCAGCTCCAGTATTTCCTGGTCATAATCGACAGAAAACTCTATGCCTGCCAAGGGTGTGTCCATACGCACCGTTATCATAACGCTGAACCTGTTGAATTGGGCGGCAGTCGCCGAGTTTGAGACAATCTTGATCGTGTTCTCGTTCGGCGGATCGGCGTATATGGTGCCGGTGGCCGTCAGTAACAGCGCTAATGTCAGTGTCAGCGCAAAGAATCTTTTTACCATCGTGTTCCTCCTTTAACCGATGCGGCTAAAGTCCATGGGCGTTGGAAAGTCGTCAAGAACCGTTGTTGCCGCGCACGGGTCTGCCCGCTCCCGCCCGCGGCGATTGTCCCTCGTCCCCCTCGCGATTAGCGGAGCAACATAATAGATGTTACGCCGCGAAATTTTGATCAGCCCTCGAATTTGCCTTAAACCCGGCAAATTCAAGCCGCCTGCTTACTGTAAGCCATAGGTTTTTCGGCTTGAAAACGGCCTTCCTTTTCACGGCTTATCGGTGTGACGGCCCGCGCGGAAAACCGCGCCGCGCTTAATTACGCCGGAAAGGAGCCTCCCTATGTCCACAGCCCAATCGATCCGCCCGCAAAAGGCCGCGCCGGCCTAATTCGCGCGCGGGGTAATACGTATTGCCCTAAAAAACGATCAGTATTCAGTTTTCAAGGAACCGCGGCGGTTTCGCGCAAACGCAAGCCGCCGGAATCTGTTATACGACCGCGCCGATACAAAAACAACAAACTTACCTAAAATAATGTAACATATAGCGTTTGATTTGTCAACGAATCCAACTGGATTCGATTAATTTATATCATATGTGTATCCGCCAACTGAAAAATCCTCCAGCCAATGTTGCGCCGCACATTAAACGTCAAAATCCGCACACATTAAATGTCACACCCCACGCCCGGCTTTTTATGCACCATATGTATATGCATAAATATACAAATATCATGCATAAATCCTCAT
>JAISCI010000084.1 GCA_031265685.1 Clostridiales bacterium | reverse complement strand
AGGTCTGCCTATCGATTGTCATTTAATTTGCGTGCCGCCATTTCCGCCCATATCCCGCGAAATCCCATCATATCCCGGTTTATCCCACTTGCAGGCTGATTGGTGGTTTGCTGCTTTTTTTGTGTTAACACCGGTTGTGCCATTGTAATCCGCGTTAAGCGTTATCCGGTTTGACTTGCTGGGACGGCGTTACTCATGATCCTCCGGCGACGGCAGGTTACGCGCGTCTCCCGAGACTAAAAAGCGCAAATAATTCGCGAGAAATTGATTTTTAATGATATTTGGGATACTCTAGCAATTCAGATTATTTGCCTCTGACACCCCAAGGGCGAAACCCGCGGGGTTTCGCCCTTCACTCTTCACCCTTTGTTATCGCTTCCTCATCTGTCTCGCCGACGTCGGCGATCGGATCCGCCGGTTTAGCGTCGCGTTCCAGCTTCGCTATGGACACCTCGAAAGCGGTGCGCTCCGTAACCGAGCCGTCCGGTTGTTTTTTCTGATAGATGCGGCTTTGCATCCTGCCCCACACGCGCACGTTGTCGCCGACGGAAAATTTGCCCGCGAAATGCGCGTTGCGCCCCCAAGCGATGCATGGGATATAGTCGGATTTATTGTAGCTGCGGTTCACCGCCAGAAGCAAGTCCGCTATCTCGCGTCCGAAAGGCGTAGTGCGGTAGATAGGCGGCTTACAGACATATCCGTTCAGGTATACGTCGTTCAGGTTCTCGGCGTTCTCGTCCTCGAGCGGCGCGAACTCCTTGGCGAAGATCGTCAGCACAAGACGGTTGCGGCCTTCGGATTCGATGTAACTGTTGTACGATCGGATCTGACCGGATATGGACGTAATCTGACCGGGCTTTATGTCGAGTCCCGCCGTAAGCCGATCAGATATGGTGATTGGCAGCAGGTCGGAATTGTCAGAGAGCCTGCGTACCTCCGCGTTGAAGTTATAGAAGCCCTCGCTGAAGACCTCATGGCTGAAAACGAAATCGGACGCGACTCGGCCGATGATGTTAATTACGTTGTTGTTCTGTAAACCGGGCTGCAACTGCTGCATTTACGTTAACGCTCCCTTCTCCAGTGAATGTATCTTGAAACCGCGCGGGAACGCGGCGGCGTTTCGGAACCTCGCGACGCTTCCGCGCGGGGGTTATGCCGGTTTCGCGAAGCGAAACTTCATGTGACATTCTATTCAACTGGATGACAGAAAATGTAAGCCATGTTAAAAAACTATTGCGTTCAATGAACTCCGCTCAGCGACCGATCAAAAGCGCCGCCGTGTTTGCCGCGAGCGCGCCGTATATGTCACGTCCCTCGGGCAGCGGCACGGCAAACTCCTGCTGCTCCAGCAGACTCCCGCCCAGAGTCGGCAGACTGCGCTGCACGCACAGCACGACCGACCGCTCGGAAACGCTGGAGACTGTGACGCAAGCCCTCCCATTGAGACCGTATGTCACGACCGTACTGCCGCTGTAACCCAGCTCCCCGATGGCGCCGATCAGCCCCTTCTCGTCGGAATTGGCGACAATGACGCCTCCCTGCCGGAGCGCCCCAAACCGCGGGACGTCGCCCTCGCTGTTTACGATGAGTATGTCCGCCAAGCCGCCGCTTTCGGGATCGGGCGCAAGCTCGCCGGCGAACTCCACCGAAAGACCGTCTCGGAATTTGCCGGGTTCAGGGCAAATTCCCGATCCGAATTTGCCTTTGTTCCGGCAAATTCCATTAACCGAATCACCGAACATATCGCGCAAAACCGCGGCGCACCTGGCGGCGAACGCGCCGCCCGCTATAACTACCCGCGGTTTGACGGCGTTTTTCGCGCCCCGCATAGCCGTCCCCCCTTAGGAACGCAAGTTCTATACGGTTATTGTTCGGATTTTTTTGATTAATATACGGGGGACGGCGGCTGAGCCGATCCCCCTTTACTTATTTCACTCTCAGCGGCGCGGCGGGCGCTTGCCTCGTTCCCCTCGCTCATCGCCTCTCGTCGGCGGGCGGCCGGCTCCCGGCGGACGCCTGGGGCGTTTGTGCTCGCGGTCTTCGGCGGCGTATTCGGCCAGTATATCCGGCGGCAGGGCGTCGCGTATCGAAAGGTTCAGCCGCCCCTGAGAATCGATCTCCAGCAGCTTCACCATCACTTTGTCTCCCTCGCTCAGCACGTCCTCAATTTTCTCTATGTGGCGCGGAGAAATCTTCGATATCTTCACGAGACCCTCCTTCTCCGGCGCTATCTCGACGAAAGCGCCTATCGGGATGATCTTCGTGACCACGCCGTTGTAAATCCTGCCGACCTCGGGGTCTCTTGCGATCAGGTTGATCATGTCGGACGCTTTCTGAATCTGCTCGGGCGTGTCGCCGCAGATGAATATGCGCCCGTCGTCTTCGGTGTCGATCTTCAGTACGCCGGATTCCGTAATGATTCGGTTGATAACCTTGCCGCGCGAGCCGATAACCTCGGACAGCTTCTCCGGGTTGATCTGCACGACGGCGATCTTCGGCGCGTACTTGGAAAGCTCGGCCCTCGGCTTGTCGATACATTTAAGCATAACCTCGTTCAGGATATACGTCCGCGCGCGGAGGGTATCGTCGAGCGCGGCGCGGATAATCTCCGGCGTAAGCCCGTTGATCTTTATATCCATCTGGATCGCGGTTATGCCCTCGCTCGTCCCGGCAACCTTAAAGTCCATGTCGCCGAAGAAATCCTCAAGCCCCTGTATGTCGGTCATAAGGATGAAGTCGTCGTCCGAATCGCCGACGACAAGCCCGCACGATATGCCCGCTACGGGCCGCTTGATCGGTACGCCCGCGTCCATCAGCGACAGAGTGGACGCGCACACCGAACCCTGCGATGTGGAACCGTTGGAACTCAGCACCTCGCTGACGAGCCGGATCGCGTAAGGGAACTCGTCCTCGCTGGGTATCACCGGCAGCAGCGCCCGCTCCGCCAGCGCGCCGTGGCCTATCTCGCGTCTGCCCGGACCGCGCGACGGCCGCGTCTCACCGACTGAATAGCTCGGGAAGTTATAGTGATGCATGTAGCGCTTGCCGACTTCCAGTTCATCCAGACCGTCCAGCCGCTGCGCGTCGCTGATAGAGCCGAGCGTAGTCGCCGTCATGACCTGCGTCTGTCCGCGCGCGAACAGCGCCGAGCCGTGCGTGCGCGGCAGCAGACCCACTTCCGCCGAGAGGGAGCGGATCGCGTCCAGCGCGCGTCCGTCCGGGCGTTTATGGTCGCGCAGTATCATGCGCCTCACGGTCTTCTTCTCATAATTGTACACGCCCTCGCCGATCAGCGCCGCGAGACCTTCCGGGGCGCCGTCGCCGTATTCCGCCGCGATCGTCTCCGCCGCCCGATCGGTCAGCGCGGCTATCTTGACGTCGCGGTCCTGCTTGGCGTCAGCCAGGACGGCTTCCTCCATCTCGGCGGCGGGTATGACGGCGTATATCCTCTCCATTACATCCGCCGGAACGGTATGCTCCTCATACGGCGCCTTACGGACGCCCTCCGCCGCGACGATCCCATTGATGAACCCGACAATCTCGGCGTTCTTCGCGTGGGCCATCTCGATGGCGCGGAACATAATGTCGTTGGAGATCTCGGATGCCCCGGCCTCGATCATCATAACCTTCTCGCCCGTGGACGTAACCGTCAGGTTGAGACGGCTCGCGTCACGCTGGGCGGCGGTGGGGTTGATCATCAGCTCGTCGCCGACCAAACCGACGGATGTAGCGCCGGTCGGGCCGTTAAAGGGTATCGGCGAGATGGACAGCGCCACGGACGCGCCGATCATCGCGGCTATGCCCGGGTCGCAGTCCTGATCGACACTCATCACCGTGGCCACCACCGCGACGTCGTTGCGGTAGTCCTTCGGGAAAAGCGGGCGTATCGGCCTATCGATGAGGCGGCTCGTGAGGACGGCTTTCTCCGTGGGGCGCCCCTCGCGCTTGATGAACCCGCCGGGAATACGCCCGACGGAATAGAGCTTCTCCTCATAGTCAACCGACAGCGGGAAAAAATCAATCCCCGCCCGCGGCTTCGCCGAACTTGTCGCCGCGACCAGTACAACCGTGTCGCCGTATCGCACTAAAGCCGACCCCGAAGCCTGCTCCGCGATCCTTCCGATCTCGACTGAGAGCGTTCGCCCTCCTAAGTCGAGTTTGTAGGTTCTGTACATGAAATGTCTCCTTTCGGGCTTTCGCGCCGTAACGCTCTCATTGGTCGTTTTATTTGCGAAGCCCGAGCTCGGCGATCAGATCGCGGTATTTCACGATGTCGTTCTTTTTGATATAGTTAAGCAGTCCTTTGCGCTGGCCAACCATCATCAGAAGGCCGCGCCGCGAGTGATGATCCTTCTTGTGAACCTTCAGGTGCTCGGTCAGGTAGTTGATCCGTGAGGTCAGCAACGCGACCTGAACCTCCGGCGAACCGGTGTCGCCGTCTTTTCTGGCAAACTTGGCGATTATCGCCCGCTTGTCGTAATTCAATCTAAAAACCTCCCGTAGTAATATTTCCGCGTTTATCACGGACAATACGCCCAAGGCCGGGTACGGGCCGGAGCGCCGCGAACCAAGCCAGGGTACGATGGCTATTATTCTAGCACACGCATAACGAATATTCAACAACTTTTTTTGGGGCTTTCCGATTGTGTTAATTTGATAAAAAGCAATTCTGTGTGTCACGATTAACCGACGGTTGAATAAGAATTATTTGACAGATCGCCCCTGTTTATGTATAATATAGCCTGAGACGGGGTGACTGGAATGACGCCTGAAACGAATTTTGCCTGCTTCACGCAAAATTCCATTGATTTCGCCGGGATGATTGTCAGGGATGATTTCCGGCGGGTGGTCGTCCGTTCGCTGAAGGAATACATAGCTTTTTTTCTGACGGCGAGCGAGTATTGGATCAAGCTGCTGTACCGCGGCCAGTCGAGAGCCGACTGGAAGGTGGAATCGGGGGCCTGCCGCGCGCTGACGCTGGGGGACGCGTACCCCTCAACCGAGGAACTGAAGAAGCACCACCAGCGTCTGATCGCCGCCTCACGCCATCTTTACGACGGCGAGTCCGGCTCTTACAATGATTTGGCGCTGCTCGCGCGGTTGCAGCACCATAAGGCTAAGACCAACCTGATCGACTTCACGGAGTCGCCGCTTATCGCGCTGTGGTTCGCGTGCGCCGGGGAGAAAGGATACGACGGAGCGGTACACTGGGTGTCCGAAGCGGTGGAGACAGTCGGCAGCGACGATAAGCTGGATAAGATCTTCAACGACAGCGGGCGGAGCATCTATAAATACGACCCGCCGTATCTGGAGCGGCGCATGATCGCTCAGCAGAGCACGTTCCTTATCGCCCCGGACGGGCGCCTTAAGCATGACTACTACCAGTCTGTAATTATCCCGGCGGACGTCAAAGACGCGGTAATAACGGAGCTGGAATTTTTAGGCATATCGCAAAAAAGAGTCTATCCCGACTTCGACGGGTTCGTCGAATGGTTCGACCACAAGGGGCGGGACCGCCTGGAAGAGCTTTGGTATGAGGGCAAGACGCAAACCGAGAACAGGGAGTATACCTTAGAGAGGAAGAGTTATGAAGAGGCGCTGAAAATCACCTTGGATCTTTTCGGTCCCTGGGACGAGCGCACCGCGATGATTCTTACAAAACTTACCCACGGCGTCACTTTCTCCAACGACGCTCTCGAGTTCGCCGAGCGGTGCGGCGAATGGGCGCTGGCCATCCGATTGAAGTTGTTCGGCGATAACCGCAGCAAGACGGCCGAGGCGTATTCGGCGCTTGCCACGCTGTACCGTAAGCTGGGCAGGTACGGGGACAGCGAGAATTACTACGGCAAAGCGCTCGGTATCATGAGGTGTTTTTATGGCGGAGACAGCCGCCATGTGTCCCTTGTCCTCAATAATCTGGGCTATATGTATTATGACTGGGGGTATTATGAGAAGGCGAAAACCGCCATGCTGGAATCGCTCGATATCCGCAGTAAACTGCCGAAGACCGACAACTCCAGCGAAGCTTACGCGTACAGCAATTTGGCGAGTATAGCCCTTGATATGGGCGACGGCGAGAACGCGCGGAAATGGGCTTCGGAATGTCTTCGGATACGTCTCGGGCTGTATGGAGACGACTCCCTGAGTTCCGCTATCGCTTATAAAAAAATGGCGCGGTACGAGTGCGGGTGGGGCGACATCGGCAAGGCCGCCGAACTGCTGGCGAAGGCGTTCGGATTCCACCGAGCCAAGAGGGCGAATTCGGAGAAACCCGACAAAATCACCTCAAGCGAGGCCGACTGCCTTTTGGCGGAAGGCGACATTCTGCTGAAAAAAGGCGACGCGGACGGCGCGATTGAGCGGTACACAACCGCGAGGTCGGCGCTGACCGCGATCTTCGGGGAAATGTCCTGCGACGTGGCGGAAGCGGACGTGAAACTGGGCGAAACGTATTTGAAGACGAAGCGTTTCCCGGAAGCTGACGGCAGCCTTCGCCGGGCTTGTTCGGTATACCTCAAAAAGCTCGGCGAAGGTTCCGCGCGGACCAAGGGCGCGTTTACGCTGCTACGCAAGGCGCATCTTGAAATTGCCCCGACGGTCGATTTCGAGGCGTGGCTGGCCGGTCAGCCGCTGTAGAAAATGTTCTATTCCGCGTCTTTAACCGACAGTGAGATACGATTCTTCTCCTTATCGACCGCCAGTACTTTCACCTTCACAATATCCCCGACGGAGAGCGCCTCGAGCGGGTGTTTGATCCGGCGTTTGGAGATTTGCGAGATATGCGCCAGACCGTCCTGGTGGACGCCGATGTCGATAAACGCCCCGAAGTCGATGACGTTGCGCACCGTGCCCGTCAGAACCATCCCCGGGAGGATGTCGTCTATGGAAAGTACGGATTCGGAGAGCGCCACGGGCGGCATCTCGTCGCGCGGGTCGCGGCCCGGCTTCTCAAGGTCGGCGATTATGTCGAGCAGCGTCGGCAATCCGACGCCCAGTTCCAGCGCCGTCGCCGCCGGATCGGATATTTTGCGCGGCAGGCCGTCCGATCCTCCGATTTTTTGGATAAGCGCCCGCGCCGCGCCGTATGATTCAGGATGTACCCCGGTCGCGTCGAGAGGCTCGTCTCCGTCCGCGACGCGCAAAAATCCGGCGCACTGCTCAAAGGCTTTCGGGCCGAGCTTCGGCACCTTAATCAGCTGAGCGCGCGACCGGAACGGCCCGTTGGCCTCGCGGTACGCCACGATATTTTTCGCGACGGCGGACGACACCCCCGCGACATATCCGAGCAGCGGCGCGGAAGCCGTGTTCAGCTCGACGCCGACGCGGTTCACGCACGATTCGACAACTCCGGCCAGCGTCTCCGCCAGACGCTTCTGGTTCATATCGTGCTGATACTGGCCGACTCCGACGGCTTTCGGCTCGATCTTGACCAGCTCGGCCAAGGGATCCTGCAAACGCCGCCCGATAGAAACGGCGGAGCGCAGCGCCACATCATACTCCGGGAATTCCTCGGCGCCCAGCTTGCTGGCGGAATACACCGAGGCGCCGGCTTCGGACACAATGCAATACCGGATCTCCCGCGCGGATCCGCTGATGAGTTCGGCGGCGAAGGCTTCGGTCTCGCGCGAGGCCGTGCCGTTGCCGATCGCGATGACCTCCACGCCGTACCTCTCGATAATCGGGATGAGCTTAGCCTTCGATTCCTCGACGCGCTTCGCGGGCGGCGTCGGATAGACCACGCCTACGGACAGCACCTTACCGGTAGGGTCGAGCGCGGCGAATTTGCATCCGGTGCGGTATCCGGGATCAAGCGCCAGAATGGTCCGCCCTTTGAGCGGAGGCTGCATGAGCAGCTGCTTGAGGTTCTCGCCGAATACGCGTATCGCGCCCTCCTCGGCTTTCTCCGTCAGGCCGGACCTGATCTCGCGCTCGATGGACGGCGCGATCAGGCGCTTGTACGCGTCGGCGCAAACCGCCGTGATAAGCCCTCCGGCGAAGGCGTTACGGCGGTTCAGCTTCTTGTCGAGCCACCCGGTTATCTCGTCGTCGGGCTGCTCCAGCTTGACCGCGATGAAACCCTCCCGCTCGCCGCGGTTAAGCGCCAGAACGCGGTGTTCGGCGATCCGTAGGACGGACTCCTGATACTCATAGTACATCCGGTACACGGACTCTTTATCGGGATCCGAGGCGGCGGACACTATCTTTGCCGACGCTTGAGATTTGCGCCGGATCGCCCCGCGAATATCCGCGTCGTCGGAGATACGCTCGGCTATAATATCAAGCGCCCCGGCGACGGCGTCCGCGGCGGTCTCGACGCCAAGCTCCGGATCCACGAACGCGGCGGCGTAATCCTCGGCGGGCTTCTCCAGCTTCTGCGCGTGGATGATATCCGCGAGCGGCTCCAGCCCGCGCTCCTTCGCGATGGAAGCCCGCGTGCGGCGCTTCGGTCGGAACGGCCTGTAAATATCCTCCAGCTCGGCGAGCGTCCTCGCCGCGGCGAATGCGGCGCTCAGCTCGTCGGTAAGCTTGCCCTGTTCCGCTATCGCCTCGGCGTATTTCGTCCGCGTCTCCTCGAAGCCGCGCAGATACCGCAGTCTCTCATAGAAATCCCGGAGCGTCTGATCGTCGAGCGATCCGGTCATTTCCTTTCGGTACCTGGCGACAAACGGCACGGTAGCGCCCTCGTCAAAGAGCTTTATAGTATTCGCCGCCTGCTCCGCGCGAATCCCGAACTCAATTTCTATACTTCTCTGAATATCCAAACCGCGCCCCCTTTTCTGAAGCCGCGCAAAATGCAGACACGCAAGCTCGAAAGATATCCGGCACAAATCTAAACGGATTAGTATCAAACCCTGCCCATGACCCAAGCCCGGAATTCCGCGACAGTCCGGAAAACGGCTTCCGGGCGCTCCGCCGCCACCTCGTCCGCGAAAACGATGCTGCCCCAGAGCGCCGAGAGCGGCGTAACGCCCGCTTCCCGCGCGAATCGCGCGTCCGAGGGCGCGTCGCCTATGTACGCCGCCGGGAATTTTGCTTGGGTGAATTTTGCTTGCTCGAATTCTGCTTGCTCGAATTCTGCTTGGTTCATGCAAAATTCTGTCACGCAAAATTCTGTCGCGCAAAAGTCGTTCGGGAGGATACCCATCGCGGCGAGTACGGTTCGGATGCCGTCGGCTTTGCGCTGGCCCTCCGGCGATCCGGTCTCCGTCTCGTCGAAAAGCCCCGAAAGGCCGAGGTAATCCATCGACAGCGCCAGACCCGCCGCGCCCTTCCCCGTGACGAGCGCCGTTTTTACGCCGCGCGAGCGCAATTCCGCGATCGTTTCGACTATCCCGGGAAAAGGCGCGGGGCACAGCTCGCCGTGCCTCTCGGCGTACACGCGGAAATACTCCGAAATTCCCCGGTCATACGCGTCCGGGACGAGAGCGCGGATAGTGCCTTCCTCGGACGGGCCGAACGCCGCGATCAGTTCCTCCATGGACGGTTCCCGGCCCCAGATCGGGCCGACCGCGGCCTTGAAGGCCACCAGGCACAGCGGCAGGGTGTCGCAGACCGTGCCGTCGAAATCGAAGATTACCGCTTTCAGCATTGAAAATACCTCCGTCGGGCGTCGGGTAGGGATGCTCGCGTCAGTACGCCAGTATAACCCCGCCCCGGTTGGCGTAAGTCGAGCACAGCCCGGACGACGTCAATATTATCGCGTCGCAAAACGGCACCCGCGCCATAATCGCGTCACGGATCGACTCGGCTTTCTCCGGACACTTGCAGTGCGATATGCCGAGGATACGGTTCTCGAAGTCCAACTTCTGCTCGATTATCATCTCGATAAGCCGCTCGACCGCCTTCTTGTGGCCGCGCGCCTTATCCAGCATCACCATCTTGCCGTCCACGCCCGCGCATATCGGCTTTATATTCAGCAGCGAGGCCACAACCGCGACCGCCGGGGACATCCGGCCCGACTTGACAATGGCGTCAAACTTATCCAGCAGGAAGAACGTTTTCAGCCCGCTTATGAATCCGTTCACCCGCTCGACTATCTCCGCCTCGTCGAGTTTCTCCCGCGCGAAGGCCCCGATCTTAAGCGCGATCAGCGTTTCGCCGACCGACGCCGACAAGCTGTCGAAGACATGTATAAACTTTCGTCCGACGTCGTCCAGATACATTTGGCGGGCAAGGCTGGCGCTGCCGAACGTACCGCTCAGTTTCGACGACACCGTGACTGAAAAAACGGACTCATCCCCGCCGAAAGCCGCCAGAAAACGTCCGGGCGAAGGCGCGGCCGTCTTGACCGTCCTGGAGCGATCCATATCGTATAGATATGTATCCACGTCGAGCGTCTCGTCGTCCTGATATACGGTATCTCCCAGCTGCAGTGTGAGGGGAACCGAAACGAGCGGCAGGCCGAGCCGCCCGCGAACCTCGTCGGAAATATCGCAAGCGCTGTCCACAACAATCTTTGTCATATTATTATCCTCTCCACAGGCGTGAATCCAAAGGCCGATGAGAGCGATTATAGCACATACGCGCCGGGCGCGCAAGGTCAATATCACGAAGTAATGTATACGCTAAGCTAAAAACCAGTCCCAAAAGCGGTGGCGAGATAATTGAAAAAACACCATGAATTATCGCGTGGGCGGATTTTGCATCGCATTTGTAAATGTCAAGCGAAAAATCCACCACCCAATATGAAATAAAAATCCGCCCCCATTATCACCTCGCTGCTTCCGCACCGTCAAGGTCGGGTAGTATTTTTTTCGCGCAAAGAACTCGCGAAAAAAATCTCCACCCTACCCTTGACTGCGCTAATTCATGCTTG
>JAISCI010000002.1 GCA_031265685.1 Clostridiales bacterium | reverse complement strand
GTCAAGACGTCCAACGTTGACCTGGACGCGCGGACGATCAAGGGCGGCACGAAAACGAAAGCGGGCAAGGACCGTCTCGTGCCCATCCACTCCAAAATCGCGCCGCTGGTCAAGGCGCGGCACGACGAAGGCGGGGAGTACCTGCTCACGCACGACGGCCAGAAAGTCGGAGTACATCAGTACTACGCGTTTTGGGCGAACGTGATGGAACTGATCGGCGCAAAACACACAGTACACGAAACGCGGCATACATTCCGTTCGCGTCTCGACAGCGCCGGGGCAAACAAACGCTGTATCGACCTTATCATGGGGCACAAGTCCCGGGACGTCGGGGAGCGGGTCTATACGCACAAAACTTTACAGGAATTGCGCGAGGCCATCGAGCTGATAACGCGGTAATAAAAAGTTAAGCGCGTCACTTAATTAGCGGCAAATTAGTAACACGGACATGCCGGAAATCCCGTGAATTCGGGGTTTCCGGTGTGGCGGGACTTATATTTCAATGATTTCATGTACTAAAGGGGTGAAAAGAGATAATTTACAGCAATCCGCTCCCCATCCGTCCACGCGGCGTGCTTCGCGGGCGCTGACGAGCGGAAAAAGGATGCGCTTGCACAGGCACAGAGACGTCTGTTTAGGGAAGGACAGGTATTACGGCATATTATCAGCTCTTCCGCGCGCTGTATCATGTTTACCGGGCTTTGCGCGTTCGTGAAGCAGAATCGCTTCCATATAGATTCTATATTGCAAACTATGGGCGGTTATGTTAGGATTACACTAAAGTTTTGTGCGTCTCCCGGCGTGGGGGTGAGGTCACGGCAAGGCGGTACCTCGGACTTGCCGCTATTCTGGCGGACGCGGTCTATTCGTCGTACAGAACCGTCTCGGGACGGCGCGCGGGAGGGGTGCCGGGGGCTGTTTCCGGCGGCCTGCTTTGCGACGTGACAGTGTTCAGGTGGTGGTACGCGTTTTCTGTTGTGCGCCGCCGCATGTTCGTTGCCGTTCCGTGACAAGCGGCGCAAGTTCGCGCGGACGCCTTCGCCGGAGCGGGCAAGGGTGTTGTTTGGTTTTGCGCGTTTGTCTTTGATCTGCTTGGTCCCAAGATCTTCCTCGCGGGGCTTGCCGCGGATCCCCTAGGGATTTTCGGCTTCTTTGCCGCAGCATATCTGCTGGGTGCGCCAGCTCTATTTCTGGGACAACGCCGGATACTGGCGGACGGCGGCGCTCTCGGCGCTGTTCTTCTCTGATCCCGCCGGGCTTATACGCCGGACGGTCGAATCCGTATTCACAAACGATTACAACTACCTTCCGGTGATCATACCGGCGGCGGTGATGTCGGTCTTTGGCACGAGCCGGATAGCGTTTGTACTTGCGATCGTCAATTTCTATGTCGTGCCGTTCTGGGCGGCGATGTACGTTGCCGTCCACGATTCGCCGGTTTCGCGGTCTGCGCGCTCGCGCTGCCGTTCGTACCCTATCTCGCGGTGATCGGCTTTCTGGACGGCGGCGCCACGTGTTCGTTGCCATTCCGTGACAAGCGGCGCAAGTTCGCGCTGACGCTGATCGGGTTCGGTGCGCCCATGCGGCTGTTTTTCCAAGGGTGCGTCTCGGGCGTACCGCTTCGTGAGAATTACGCCGCGCTGTATTCGGCATATAAGTTCGTCGCGCTGGGAAACGTTCGGTTCGCGGCGCGGTACCTCGGGCTTGCCGCTATTCTGGCGGCGGTCTATTCGGCGTACAGAACCGTCTCGGGCGGGGCGGCGCGCGGGATGTGTGCCGGGGGCTGTTTCCGCCGGTCTGCTGCGCCGTCATGTTCGTGCTGTTCATCTCCGTCCAAAGCCTTGGCAGCAACGCTTGCCGCTATTCGCCGCGCCAATGTCGCTCGCTGCGGTCTCCACCGCTCTCGACCGCCGCAAAACCGCGCGGCTCGCGCTGTACGCGGTTTCGGCGGTGTGCGCGGTCAGTGTGCTCATTACAAGAGTTCAGCCTGAATCCGCCGCCGATATAACGGGTTGCGCGCTCGCGCCGGCATTTTCGGTCTATCCGTATGTGCGCGGGGACGCCGCCTAACTTGCCGCCCTCGACCGGCGCGTCCGAGAGCTGGACGGTAAGGTGGTTGCGCTGGCATCGTCGATGGTGCTGAACTCCGACCCTCTGTCGCTTGTCGCGCCGTCGTTCGACCCGGCCAAGCCGCTGGACGTTAACGGCAATATCATTCACCCGCCGCAGGTGGACGACCGCGACGGACCGCCATACGGACTGGCCGGCGCGGATTACATCGTCGTGGCGGCCCCGGTTCAGACGCACCTTGATCCCGCCGAGGCGCTGTTTCGCGGCGCGCCGTTTTCCGCCGCTTTCGAGCGGACGGGGGACGTGTTTTCGTTGCGCGGCGGAGTGAAGGCGCATATTTACAGGCGTGTGGGAGAGTCCTACTGGGACTGGCTCTGGGATCGGTTCGCGGGGAATGAGACTGGTTTTTGCCGATTTTATGGAAGGGGCGGACTATGGACACGCTGATAAAAATGCTCTCGTTACCGTTCATCGTCCGCGCGCTCGTGGTCGGACTGCTGGTGTCGCTGTGCGCGGCGCTTCTGGGCGTCAGTCTCGTGCTCAAGCGTTACTCGATGATCGGCGACGGACTGAGTCATGTCGGATTCGGGGCGCTCGCCGTCGCGACGGCCACGCGAACCGCGCCACTCGTCGTCGCGATCCCTGTCGTGGTCGCCGCGGCGTTCCTGCTGCTTCGCCTGAGCGTGAACAGCCGGATCAGGGGCGACGCCGCGATAGCGCTGATCTCGACCGGATCGCTCGCAGTCGGAGTAACGGCCATATCGGTGACGTCGGGCATGAACACCGACGTCTACAACTATATGTTCGGCAGCGTCCTCTCGATAAGCGCGGGCGACGTGACGCTGTCGATCGCTCTCACGGCGGTGGTGCTGGCGCTTTTCGTTTTGTGTTACAACAAAATCTTCGCCGTAGCTTTCGACGAGGAGTTCGCCCGGGCGACCGGGGTGAACGCCGGTTTTTTCAATTCGGTCTCCGCGTTTCTGACGGCCGTCACGATAGCTCTTGGTATTCGCGTGATGGGGGCGCTCCTCATCTCGAGCCTGATCATTTTTCCGGCGCTGACGTCCACGCGCGTGTGCAAGCGCTTCCTGTCGGCCACGATATGTTCGGCAGCCGTGTCCGCCGCTTGCTTCCTGGCCGGCGTCGTGATAAGCTTCGCCGCCGGAACGCCGACCGGGGCGAGCGTCGTCGTCGCAAATATCGCGGTTTTCCTGGCCTTCTGGACGGTTTCGATTATTAGAAAAGCCTGGGGACGGTAATACTATTCTCAAGTCTGAAATTAAATTGAGAACAGTATCCCCATGGCGTGTTTGAAAACTAGCTCCGGCAGATTCGCGAGATGATTTTTCGATAATCAAGGAACTAAAAGTAGACGCGCAGCAACGCTACGCTAGACTTTTAGTGACACAGAGCAGCGGAAAATCAGCCGCGGAAATGTCGCGGCTAGTTTTCAAATACGCCCCCAGGCTCTAATACACTTTCATAACTCGGAACAGCTTGCCGTCCTTCACCATAGAGTACGGCTGTTTGGCGTGGAAATACGCCGAGTCGTAAGTAGTATCGACGACGATCCACTCGTCGTCGATATACAGCTCGTTCCAGGCATGGTACGCCGAAATCTCCGGGGCGTAACCCATGATAAGACGGGCGGGCACGCCGCGGCTGCGCAGTACGGACGCCAGCATCGCGGAGTAGTCGTAACAGATCGCTTTCTTCGACTTATATATATCGTCGATGACGGGGACGTAGTCCGAAGTCGGGTTTGCCGCCTTGTAATCGTCGTAGGTGTAGCTCTCGACGACGTCCTTGTAGGCGGCGGCTATCCTCGCCCTTTCGTCCGGCTTGTCTTTGAGCAGTTCGGCGTAGCCCTTTATCGCCTCCATCGTCTCCGAATAGTTGACGATGGGCGAAGCGACCTTATACGCCGCGGTAGCGTCCGTTATGACGGCGTCGAACCGCGACTGCGACAGCACGCGGTACGAATAGCCCTGAATGTTTTCCAGCATCAGAGCGGTGTAAGCGCCGTCGCCCATTTGCAGCGGTATGTTTATCTTGCCGTACCGCGAGATTATGTATTGGTACGATTCGCTCGAGCCGTCCTTTTGGACGAGCAGGCGGATCTTCTTCTCGAACTTCCCGTCGTAACTGACTGTCAGTATGCCTTTGTCCTTCTGGGACAGGTCGAACTCGGTCGCCGCGCGGGCGGTCAGGCGCCCGAAGCCGAACAGCGCCGCGAAAATAAGAACCGCCGCGAAAGCCTTACAGAAACGCGCCATAGCCCCATCCCCAATCTCTCTGTCAATCCCCAAATTGCGGCAAAACCCACAGATCCTCCGGAAGCTCGTATTCGAACGGGGCGTTGACAAGCCGCCACTCGCGGATTATCACGCGCCGGCCGACCGCGGACGAGTCCAGCGTCAGGCGCAGACTGGAGCGGTTCCCGTCCGACAAACTCGCCTCTATTGATATCGCTGTTACTTTAACACTATTATTATCGGCGTAAAAGGGCAGAACGATGAGCGAATCATGCTCGCCGACGGCAAGAGAGGCCAGCGCGCTGGCCGCGGCGGTCATGTCCCCGCCGGATTCAAACAATATGCCGTCCGCTTCGGCGTACAATTCTTCCGCCTTCGTGTCCAGCGCGTAGTAGTCCGCGTTCGACGCGACGCTTTTCTCCGCGAACCGCAGTCCCGCCAGCGACGACGAGACGGTGAAAAGACCGAGCGTCGCCAGCACTATCACAATGAAGATTACCATAACGCCCGCCGCTCCTTTTCGCGTAACATCATCCCCTTTGATTTGGAAAATATTTCGCCGCGCTGTACAGGACGAGCGGATCGCCGCCGTCCGCGCCGGATACCGCCGCCGTTATCCGCGCCATCGTACCTCCGGGGCGTTCCTCGGACAAGACGGCGACGGTCAGCCGGAACCGTCCGTCCGTGTCCGTCTCGCGCCAGTCGGCGTCGTAGACGCGCGGAAGACTTGCCTCCGCCAGCCCCTCCGGCGAGTCGAGCGCCTTTATCCGCTCGATCGCGCTTACGGCGGCTTGGCTCGCTGCGTCTATGTCCCGCGCTTTCGCGTTTACGTCCGCGCCCGCGATAAACAGCCGCGCGATAAGCCCGCTGGTCAGAGCCAGCGCCGCTATCGCCAGAATGATCTCGATCAGGGTGAAACCGCGTTCGGTATTTTTCATCCGCCGTCGCTCCTTAAGGCCAGGGACTGCCTGAATTCGCGCGTCTCCCCGCCGACCTCGACCGTCAGTTCCAGATCGATCAGCCCGCCGGACTCGCTTGCCCGCAACGTAAGCCCGGGCGATTCGGCCACGACGAAGCTGAGTGACGCGTCGGCGTAAGCGTCGTCCGCCAGGCCGACATATTCCAGCAGTCTGCCGCCGTCGGAGAAGACCCACGCGGACGCCTCCGCGTCCAAGAACACTACGGCGTCGCCGCCGCCGGGCGCCTTGCCGATACGTATCCCGCCCGAACGGTCGTTCTGCCGCGCCTTTACGGTAATATACCCCAACGCGGTCCGCGCGGCCGTCTCGGCGTTTCCGGACTCGTCGGAGCGCCGCTGCGCGTCAGCCCCGGAGGACAGCAACGCCGTGATCGTAACCCCGAAGAGTATGAGCACCGCCGCCACCATGGTCAGCTCGGTCAGCGCCGCGCCTTTTCGCATAACGCTCATCCTTTCAGAAACAGCCGCTTTCCCGTGAACGACTCTAATTCTATCTTGTATACCGCCGTTACGGCGAGCGGCGAACGGTCATAGTCCATGCCGCCGAAACCGCAATGCTCAAGCAGCAGGGCTATTCCGCGTTCCGCCTCATCTCCGTCCGCGAGGGACGCGGCGCCGAAACCTATCACACTCTCGTATTCCGCCGTGAAGCCGCCCGGAATCTCCGCGTAACGGCGCAGGATGTCAAATTCGGCGCATACAGAGGGTTGGCGCGGATCAGATCGTGTTTCATCCCGGCCTTCGCGCCGTGGAAATAGATCTTGATCCTGCCGCCTTCCTCCGCGAACCCGAACGACAGCGGCACGACGTATGGGTCGGCTCCGAGCGCAATGAATTTTCGCGGGTTCAGGCGAAAATTACCTTGCCCCAGACGCATGGTGTCCGCGCGGCGCAACAAGTCAGTTATCTCCGCTATATCGGTTACTTCTCGGTCGCTTCGTCTCATACGATCCAATCCTTTGCCTGTCAATCCCTCGGGATCACTTTTACGTCCGGGCGGACGTTGTCGCCGAACGCGGAGTAGTGGTATATAAACTCGTCCTCGTTGAGGATAACGCCGTAGTGGTCGGCGAGGTAGCGTATGTCCGAGGGGTAGGCGCCCTCGAGCGAGTAACACGCCGCGGCCGCCCGAGCGACTGCCTGCTCAATCCGCGCGGCGGCGCCCGCGTTCGAGCTGTCCGCGAAACGAACCGACGCGGATATGGTCAGGAAGGCGCACAACCCGATAATGAGCGCCAACAGGCACTTAGCTGATGTCCGAGCCATGGCGCGCCCCCTAGCCTATGTTGTTCATGACGCTGATTATCGGCAGCATAACCGCGAGCAGGATTATCCCGACGACGACCGACAGCGCGACGACGAGTATCGGCTCGATCCACTGCGTGAAGCGCGAGACCGAGTCCTTGACGTCCTCGTCGAACAGCTCGGCGGCGCGGGAAAGCATCTCCGGCAGACGGCCCGCCGCCAGTCCGATAACGGTCATACGGACGAACAGCTCCGCGAATATGCCGGGCTTCGCGAGCGCTTCGGCTATATCCGCGCCGCCCGCTCCGACGGCGTTTAAGTATTTTCGCTCCGCTTTGGCGTTGCCTATTACGGGAGCGGCGTCCGCGAGCGCCGTTTTGATATCGACGCCCGCTCGGAGTAGCAGCGACAGCGCCCGGGCCATCCGCGCCGTTATCGCGGCGCGCTCGATGCGCCCGGAAAATGGCAGGGCAAGCTTCAGGCCGCCCCAGAACTCCGCGCCCGCAAACCGCGCGGCGGCGATAAGCGCGGCCACAATCACCGCCGCCGCTCCAATAAACGGCAGCGCCCGCTCGATACCGCGCCCGGCACTCAGTATCGCTTTAGTCACGCCGGGTATATCGCCGCCGAGCCGAAGCAGCGTCTCCTGAAACATCGGCAGTATCTTGACGACGAGCAGCAGCACGATGGCCGCCATCATTACGGCGAGGACGGCGGGGTATACCGCCGCGTTTCGGATATCGCGCCGGGCGCGCGCCTCGCGGTCATAATAATCGGCCAGCGACGCGAACACCTCCTCAAGCGTGCCGGTGCGCTCGCCAACAGCCGTCATACGCGTGAAATAGGCGTCGAAAGCGCGTTCGCCGCGTACAGCCTCGGCAAGCGTCAGGCGCGTCTCCAGCTTTTCGCGCGAGCGGGTCAGCGCCGCGGCAAGCCGCCTGTTCGCGGTCTGCCGCGCGACGAAGTCCAGCGCGTCCGTCACGGTCAGATCGGACGCTATTACGACAGACAGCTGGCGGCAGAAAACGGACATATCCCGCGCGGAAGTTTGCGTGGACATTGCAAACTTCTGGACCGTCGGGCTCGAAATTTTTATTTTCATTTTCTCACCTCATACCAGGGCGTGTTTGAAAACTAGCCGCGACATTTTCGCGGCTGATTTTCCGCTGCTCTGTGTCACTAAAAGTCTAGCGTTGCTGCGCGTCTACTTTTAGTTCCTTGATTATCGAAAAATCATCTCGCGAATCTGCCGGGGCTGGTTTTCAAACACGCCCTAATCCCATTTTAAGAGACGGATAAAAAATTTTCAGTCCCCGCCATGGAAGTTTGCTTGGTTCACGCAAACTTCCGGGACGCGCGAACATGCTGACGCTTGAAAAATTTTCATCCACAAATCTAAATGGTCTTAGTATTATTCCCGCCCAGCAGTTTGGACAGCAACGCCGGGTCGGGAGCGTGGAGAGACGCGTCCTCGGCGGAGATGGCTCCGCTTTTTATAAGCCGCGCCAGACTGTCCTCCATCATCGTCATGCCCTGGGCCGCGCCGGTCTGGATAACCGAGTTGATCTGGTAATGTTTTCCTTCGCGGATCAGATTGCGGACGGCGGTGTTGACGGTCATAACCTCGCAAGCGGCGATAAGCCCGCCGCCGTCCAGCCGGGGCAGAAGCATCTGGCTGACGATCCCCTCGAGAACCGTCGCTAGCTGGCTGCGGACCTGAGCCTGAGCCGCCGGCGGGAACGCGTCCAGAATGCGGTCTATCGACTTCGCCGCGCCGACGGTATGCAGAGTGGAGAGCACGAGGTGCCCGGTTTCGGCCGCGGTCAGCGCGATGGATATAGTTTCCATGTCGCGCATCTCGCCGACCATTATGACGTCGGGATCCTCGCGCAGCGCCGATCGCAGCGCCTGAGGGAAGCTGAGCGCGTCCGCGCCTATCTCGCGCTGGGTCACCAAGCTTTTCTTATGTTTGTGCAGGTATTCAATCGGATCCTCGATTGTTATTATGTGGCGGTTATGCCGGCTGTTTATCGCGTCGAGAAGGCTGGCCAACGTGGTGGATTTGCCGCTTCCGGTCGCCCCCGTCGCGAGGATCAGTCCCTTTGTCCGACCCGTAAACGACAGGACGGCGCCGGGCAGACCCAGCTCGGAAAAGGCCGGTATGTCGAACGGCAAGCGCCGGATCGCCGCCGCGAACGTTCCGCGCTGGGAATAGACGTTTACGCGGAATCGCCCGACGCCGGGCCGCGAGAACGAGAAATCGACGACGCGCTCCCGCGCGAGACGTTCCCGCTGATCGGCGTCCAGCAACGCCGACACGACCGCCGCGGCCAGCGGCGGCGTTATAACCGTGTCATCAATCGGGCGAAGAGCGCCGTTTACGCGGCAGAGCGGCCTTTCGCCCACGCATATGTGCAGGTCTGTCGCCCGCGTTTCATTCGTCCGGTCGAGCAGATCGGACAGATAGCCGAAGCCGTCAGTTTGCAGAAAGATCACCCAAAATCAGAGATTAGAGACGGAAAACGGAATCTGGGGACAAAATCCCCAGCGTGGTTTGGTGCGGCGCCCCAAGGTCTTATTCAGCTAGACATTGACATCTATTTTTAAGAGCGAAAGCGTGTTCGCGCGGCTTCCGCAGTTTTCGTTAACCAAGCGAACTTCATAGGCTCGAACCTTAAAAATAAGTGTCAGCCGTAATCCTGAAACAGTCTTAGGGCGTGTTTGAAAACTAGCCGCGACATTTTAGCGGCTGATTTTCCGCTGCTCTGTGTAGCTAAAAGTCTAGCGCAGCGTTGCTGCGCGTAACCTGTATTCATTAGTGGAATCGGCGGATTTCCGCGATGATTTTCCGCCGGGCGAGGAAGCGGAAAACGCCGCGTACTCAGAGAGTACGCAAGTTTTTGGCTGACGATGAAGAAGATGGCT
>JAISCI010000021.1 GCA_031265685.1 Clostridiales bacterium | reverse complement strand
CGAAAAGGATTGATATATCTGCCCCGACGGGCAAACCCTCCAATTCAACAGACTTCAAAAGCGCAAAGACGGCGGCGCTGACAGACGTTGCCAGAACAGAAGAATCTGCAAAAACCGCGGTTGTAAATGTCAAGCGAAAAATCATCCACCCAATATAATTGAAAAATCCGCCACCCCCATAACAAAGCGCGAATTTAAGCGAACTTTAAAAATGGGGTGGCCGATTTCAATTATATTGCCATGCCGATTTTTCTCGAGTAGAAACATATTTGTGGGCTTATCGAAATAATTCCACGAAAATCCAAAATTTATCTTGACAGACGAACGCATTTGATATATTATTTTACCAGTTATAACACAATTTATCTGAGGAGGGCTTTTGATGAATAAGTTGCGGTTTTCGGTAGCGGCGCTTCTGTGCGCGGCGCTTTTGCTTGGGAATATCCCTGCGGCAAAGGCGGAGACCGGCGAAGTTTTATGGGACATCGCTCCGTACGGCATTGATTATGTCTATTCGAGCGATAATTACGCAGGTTTCTCCCTTTCGTGGGAGAATAATGGGTGGCGTGATTTGCTTATGGAAGCGTCCAATCCGTATGTCGCCGCGAGCTACGAATATGACGGGGAGACGCGGATAAGCAAGAGCGTCAACGATGTGATTACTTATTTCGACTATCTGGACGGCCGTTTGGTATCGGAAACCCGTGACGGCGTTTATATCCAGTACATATATGACGCCGACGGCTTCATAGCAGGCTTCGCGTACGACGATGAGACTTATGATTTCGAGCTCGACTGGGATCGCAGCGTCGTTGGGATATTCTTGGATGACGAGCGGGTCATCGAGTATGTGTACGAGAGCGGACTTGTCGCGCAGGTACTTGCTTACGAAGACGACGCAGTTACGGACAAAACCGACGACCCGAGCTGTATCGGCAATATCAACATGATACGCTTCTTCGGCTATTATTTCGACGCCGAGACCGGCTGGTATTACGCCGGCAGATATTATGATTCCGTCGGCCAGCGTTTCGTGGATGGGGTGGAGCCTTCGCCGTTTTCCGTTCACACTGTGCCCAACGGCATAATGAGCGCGATTGAATCCGAGTACAACGGCCTGATGACCAGCTCGACAATCGGCGCGCCGATCAGCTATTCGTCCAGCTGGTATACCAGCCTCAGCGACGTTGAGATACTCGCTCGGCTGATATACGGCGAGAACACCGAATATTACGACGGGCAAAAGGCTATCTCTTGGGTGATAGTCAACAGGTATTACGGCGCGTCATGGTTTGGCAACACCTTGCGCGCCATCGCGACGAATGGAGGGCAATTTGCCACAATAACCGGCGATTATAATTCTACCGGTGATGCGAGAAATCCCAACAGAGGAACAAGCAGCTCGGACAGTGAAGGCCTAGGATGGCGGCAAGCGGTAATGCTCGCGGTCAAGCTTTGGGCTACACTCAATGTTACATATCTGTCCGAATTGATGCCAAAGCCGTCGGGAATAAACGGGCAGACATATTTTCGTCGGCTTGATACATTTCTGAATCTGGCTGTTTCGCAGCAGGGTCCGACATATATCCAGTGGTATTCTAACGGAAGCTGGGGCAATATTACAGAGGTCACCGTCTTGGGAAACGGAGGAGTCAGTAATACCAACGACAGATCTGTTTTGTTTACTATACCTAACCCAGGCGGCCGAGATGTGTTTTGGAGAGACTTGTAGAAACCCGCGGAAGTTCTGACCAATTATCGGCGGCCCGGTATACCTATACCGGGCCGCAACCACACTTCCAAGGAGTGATACAATGCTCGCCAACTTCCGGAGGATTGCCTCCGCGCTGACCATCTGCGCCATGATATTTGGATGCTCTCGGGAACCGCTCCCGCTGGAAACCACGCTGGTTCCGACGCAATTATTTCAGCCGACCGCCATAGCGCGAACCCCCGAACCGCCAACGCCCGAACCGACCCCCGCCCCCACGCCCGCTCCAACTTTATCCATACCCATAGGCCAGGTACCCGACTGGATAAAAGCGTACTATGAGCGCTACGACGGAATCTCGATAACCTCGGGCGGAGTGATTTTAATCGATTTGAATTTCGACGGCGTCCCCGAGCTGCTCCAGTCGTACTTTGGTACAAGATACACATCCTATTCCGGCGCGTTCACGGTTATTGACGGAGAGTCGGTGGAAATTCCTGATATACGTTGGAAAGGCATGAGATCCAATCTGTCTGATTACCACAGTCTCTGGCTGGTCGTCGATAATGGCGTGAGAAAATGGCTGTCTGTTAGCGAAAATTTCGATTCCAGAGGTAACACAGGGTATTTTCACATTGATTTGACCGATTGTTCTGAATTACCCGAAATAGAATCCGAAGGATTGGTCTATTCGTCTCTTCTCGATCCGGATGCGCTGCCCGCCTTGGATGCGGATGGCAATTTCATACATGGTCCTGTATTGCGCGTGAACGGCGAATACATTGATTTGAGCGACGACGAAAAGGCTGAGATGGCTCTCTGGCTCACCGGCAAATCCAAGGTCCAGCCCGGTCTTATTCCCGCATACGATAGCGTGATCGCCTCGTTTGACGATTGCCTATATTTCAAATACGTCGTCGTCCCCCTGAACGACGGTCCATCGGGCAGATGGTTCTACGCGGAACAGCCGTTCGAGGTGTTTGCGGCGAAGATGATGGCGTGGTATGATGAGTGAGCTGTTTTCTGTGAACATGGATAGCCAAACGACCGAAACGCGGCGCCCGCAATCGCGGGCGCCGCGTTTGTCCGCTTACTTCTTACCGTTAATCGCCGCCTGAGCCGCCGCCAATCTCGCGATCGGCACGCGGAACGGTGAGCAGGACACATAGTTCAGCCCAATCTTCTCGCAGAACTCGATCGAGGACGGATCCCCGCCGTGTTCGCCGCAGATACCCAGCTTGAGGTTCGGGCGGGCCGAACGCCCCTTATCCACCGCCCACTTCATCAGCCGGCCCACGCCATCCTGATCCAGCTTCGCGGTCGGGTCTCCCTCATAGATGTTGCGACCGATATAATCGTCCAGAATACGCCCGGCGTCGTCGCGCGACAGGCCGTAGGTCATCTGGGTCAGGTCGTTGGTGCCGAAGCTGAAGAACTCGGCTTCCTGCGCGATTTTGTCGGCCAGCAGGGCCGCGCGCGGTATCTCGATCATCGTGCCGACGTGATACTGAAGCGCCACGCCGGATTCCGCGATCAGCTTGTCGGCTGTGGATTTGATTATCTCTTTTACGAACCGCAGCTCCTTGATATCGCCGACCAGCGGGATCATGATCTCGGGCGCGATGTCGTAACCCTTGTCCTTTTTGACGGACAGCGCGGCCTCTATGATCGCGCGGGTCTGCATAACGGCGATCTCGGGATAGCTGACGGCCAGGCGGCAGCCGCGGTGGCCCATCATCGGGTTAAGCTCGTGCAGGGACTGCGCCTTGGTCTTCAGCTCGGCGCTCGTCTTGCCCATCATCGCGGCCAGCTTCTCGAAATCCTCGTCCTCCTTGGGCAGGAACTCGTGCAACGGCGGATCCAGCAGACGAATTGTGACGGGCAACTCCTTCATGGCTTCGTAAATACCGATGAAGTCCCGCTTCTGGTACGGCAGCAAATCGTTCAGCGCGGCGATGCGCTCGGCTTCGGTATCGCAGAGGATCATGACACGCATCTTCGGAATGCGATCCTCATCGAAGAACATGTGCTCGGTGCGGACAAGGCCGATGCCCTCGGCGCCGAACTCTACCGCGCGGCGGGCGTCCTGCGGGGTGTCGGCGTTCGTGCGCACGCCCAGACGGCGGACTTTGTCGGCCCAGCCCATGAACACGGCGAAGTTGCCCTCTATCTCCGGCTCGATGGTCGTGATGGCCTCGCCGTAAATATTGCCGGTGGAACCGTCCAGGCTGATCACATCGCCCTCGCGGTACGCGCCGCCGCCGAGCGTGAAGGACTTGTCCTCCTCATTCATCTTGATGGCCTCGCAGCCGGAAACGCAGCAGCGTCCCATCCCGCGCGCGACGACCGCCGCGTGGCTCGTCATGCCGCCCTTGACAGTCAGTATGCCCTGCGATACGAACATACCCTCGATATCCTCCGGGCTGGTCTCGAGACGCACGAGTATGACCTTTTCGCCTCTCGCGGCGGCGGCCTTCGCGTCCTCGCTCGTGAAATACACCTTGCCGCACGCCGCGCCGGGAGAAGCCGGCAGAGCCTTGCCGATCGGCTTCGCCGCCTTGAGCGCCTTAGTCTCGAACACCGGGTGCAGCAGCTGATCCAGCTGTTTCGGATCCACTTTGAGTACGGCTTCCTCCTCGGTCAAGAGTCCCTCGGCCACCAGATCGACGGCAACTTTGAGCGCGGCCTGGGCCGTCCGCTTGCCGTTGCGCGTCTGCAGCATGTAGAGTGTGCCGTTCTCAATCGTGAATTCCATATCCTGCATATCTTTATAATGTTTCTCAAGCGTCTTCGCGATCGCCGCGAACTGATCGTATATCGCGGGCATATCCTTGCCCAGATCGGCGATCTTGCTCGGCGTGCGCACGCCGGCCACAACGTCCTCGCCCTGGGCGTTGATGAGGTACTCTCCGTAGAGGGCGTCCTCTCCGGTGGCGGGGTTGCGGCTGAACGCTACGCCCGTCCCGCTCGTGTCGCCCATGTTGCCGTATACCATCGTCTGCACGTTTACGGCCGTGCCCCATTCATACGGTATATCGTTCATGCGGCGGTATACGAAAGCGCGCGGGTTGTCCCAGCTGCGGAACACGGCGCTGATCGCCTCAAAGAGCTGATCTTTGGCGGTCTGCGGGAAGTCCGTGCCCTGATCGTCCTTATAGATCTGCTTGAAGAGCGCGACGACGGCTTTCCAGTCGTCCGCCGTCATGTCGAGATCAAACTTGTAGCCCTTTTCTTCCTTATACTTGCTTAACTGGCGCTCGAACTTATGCTTCTCGACGCCGATAACCACGTCCGAGAACATCATGATGAAACGGCGGTACGAATCGTACGCCCAGCGCGGATTTCCGCTGTTCTTCGCGACGGCTTCCACCGCCGTGTCGTTAAGCCCCAGATTGAGGACGGTATCCATCATGCCGGGCATGGAAGCGCGCGCCCCTGAACGCACGGAAACCAAGAGAGGGTTGGCGTCGTCGCCGAACCGCTTGCCGTTGATCACCTCAAGCTTCGCCATAGCGGCGTCGATCTGCCCTTTTATATCTCCTGAAAGTACTTTGCCCGAGCTGTTGTACAGCGTACACGCCTCGGTGGTGACGATGAAGCCCTGCGGCACAGGCATACCCAGCCCGGTCATCTCACAAAGGTTCGCGCCTTTGCCGCCCAGCAGGTTCTTCATGGAGCCGTTGCCCTCGGAAAACATGTAAACATACTTTTCCGCCATTGTCAATCCTCCTAATAATTTGCGCGTTTTAATACTGTTTCATGATTCTTGAAACAGTATGACGCGCGACGTAAAGATTATATCACAAACCGACGAAAAGTGAAGCGTTTAGTGAAAATTTTATCGATCTTTCACTCCGGCGCGTCTCGGCGCTAAAACGCGATCCGTTCCGCTATATAATCCGGCAACTCCGCTATCGCGACGCGCTCCTGCGCCATCGAGTCGCGCTCGCGCACCGTTACGCGTCCGTCGGCTTCGGAATCGAAGTCATACGTCACGCAGAACGGCGTGCCTATCTCATCCTGGCGGCGGTAGCGCTTGCCGATCGAACCTGCGTCGTCATACTCCGTGACGAAATGTTTGAGCAGTCCGCGGTACAGTTCCTCCGCCGCCGGTCCCAGCTTTTTGGAAAGCGGAAGCACCGCCGCCTTGACCGGCGCGATAGCAGGGGCGAACCGCATTACGACGCGCGTATCGGGCTTGTCCGGCGTTCCGGCTTCCTCCTCGTCGTAGGCTTCGCACAGGAACGCCAGCGTCACGCGGTCGGCGCCCAGGCTCGGCTCGATGACGTAGGGGATATACCGGGCGTTCCTCGCTTGGTCGAAATATGTCAGATCCTCGCCGGAACACTCCTGGTGGCGACCAAGGTCGTAATCCGTACGGTCGGCTATTCCCCACAACTCGCCCCAGCCGAACGGGAACGCGTACTCAATGTCCGTAGTCGCCTTGGAATAGAACGACAGCTCATCCGCGTCATGGTCGCGCGCGCGCAGGCTCTGTCCGGAAAGGCCCAGGCTTTTAAGCCAGCTAACACAGAAATCCTTCCAGTACGCGAACCACTCGAGGTCGGTGTCCGGCTCGCAGAAGAATTCCAGTTCCATCTGCTCGAACTCGCGTATACGGAAAATGAAATTGCCCGGCGTTATCTCGTTGCGGAACGACTTGCCGATCTGACCGATGCCGAAAGGCAGTTTGCGCCGCGTCGTCCGAGCCACGTTGCGGAAGTTGACGAAAATGCCCTGCGCCGTCTCGGGCCGCAGATACACCTCACTTTTCGCGTCCTCGGTCACGCCGGCGCTCGTCTTGAACATCAGGTTGAATTTGCGGATATCCGTAAAATCCCGCGCGCCGCAGCTCGGGCAGGCTATGCCGTTTTCGTCGATGAACGCCTTCATCCTGTCGTCCGGCCAGCCGTCGGCGGAACCGCCCCCACCGTTCGCGGCGAAATAATCCTCTATCAGCTTGTCGGCGCGGAAACGCTCGCGGCAGGCGCGGCAGTCCATAAGCGGATCCGAAAAGCCGCCCACGTGCCCACTGGCAACCCAAGTCCGGCTGTTCATCAGTATCGCCGAATCAAGGCCCACGTTGTGTTCGTTCTCTTGGACGAACTTTTTCCACCAGGCGCGTTTTATATTATTTTTAAGCTCGACGCCGTAAGGCCCGTAATCCCACGCGTTGGCCAGCCCGCCGTAAATCTCCGAACCCGGGTAGACGAAGCCGCGGCTTTTGCACAGCGCCGTCAGCTTGCCCATTGTTACCGCCATAGTGCGCGCCCCCTTTTAGTTTTGAATGGATATAGTATAGCGGAAAGCCGCGGGGGTGTCAAGAATGACAATCGACGGGCATACCTGTCCCAAACTATCAAGAAAACCAAAAATCGACCCCGACGCGAGGGTTGGCGTATCTCCGCTGGCGCAAAAACTCACAAAGCCACAGCAAAAGCCCTCGGAACACGGTATAACAAAAGTGGCGCAAACGATTGCGGAGGCGGTGATTATGCCATACAAAAATGCTTCGGACCGCGCGAAATTCGGCCATGCGAAAATTCATACCGACACGCGAATACCCGCGGCTGCGAGCGTTTCGGCGGTTACCTGACAGTATACCTCGTATGTTCCATGACAACGCATACGTCCTGAAATTCTTTAACAAACTTGACCAGTTCCGCCAAACCGCTCTTGCTGTGAGAGACGTCGAACGGCTTGTACGAATTTTGCGGGTTCAGGCAAAATTCCCAGGCAAAATTCGACGTAGCCGCTCTCGGAGACTGACGCTACGGCGTTCGGCGGCTTGCCGTGGGATATGGCCGCTATGGTTCACTTGGACGAATTTCGTATCGCATTATCGCTTGAACGAATTTTGCATGGTTCACGCAAAATTCCATCAAACGATAATGCGATGCAAGCTTCGTCCAAGCTAAAATGCTTAGATTCACACGAAATTCTGTCACGCGAAAATTC
>JAISCI010000082.1 GCA_031265685.1 Clostridiales bacterium | reverse complement strand
TTTGCGTGACAGAAGTTTGCGTGAATCGAAGCATTATCGCTTGGCAGAATTTTGCGGCTTTAGGCAAAATTCGTTCAAACGATAATGCGATGCAAACTTCGGCCATGCAAAACTCATTCACGCAAAATTCCATCATGCGATAATGCGAGGCGAAAATTACTTTCGCTTTTACACAGAGTGTCATTATATCACAAACTGGTTGTTTTGGCGCGGTTTTCTTCTGGCCGTTTTTTCATTTATATTACCGCGCTTTTTTGGCTGGTTTTTAGTTTAGCATATACATATGGGTTTTTCAGTTGACATTTACACTTTGATTGTCATGCAATAGCCATCGCCTATATGAAGGAAGGTACGTGACCGTTATGTCAAGTAAATCAATATTAATCCGTGGCAGGCACAGCCCCGCTCGTTTATTGCTTGGCATATTCACTGACAGAACGTTTTGAACGGACGATTACAAAGGTAATTTCCGCGCGAATTATGTGAAAATTCATTATGGGAGTATATCCGGCGGTACGATGTACCTACGTTGCCGCCGTATGCTATGGAGTAGAAAACCGGAGACAGGGAGACAGCCACGATCCGCCGCAATGGTTGCATTGGTTGTTTCACCGATTGCGGGCGGCGCGACAATCATATGTTTGTCCTTGTCAATACACTATAAGCGCAGGCGCCATTTTGGTGCCGCGCGCCGATTTTAGGCGCGTGGGCGAACGCAAAAGAACCCTACGCAGACGCAAGTATTTATGCGGGTTTGCCCGTTCCCATTAAATTGCCCGTCTCAAAAACGCTGTTCAAGTATGGCCGAAAAAATAATGTTTTTTATTTCCCACATTCGATGGTAGCATTGACAAAGAGCTGTATCCGTGCTATAATTCCAAAAGTGAGTTAGCATTTGCGTTGGCTTGAATAGTGGAATAGGCAGCTGATGGTAATTTAATCCTGCTCGTCAGTTTGCGCCTCTCTCGACTAACCCCTTGATTTCAAGGGACGTTGACAACTTCATACTTGGTCTGATCTTTAATGTCATCCATGATACGCATCCTTTTTCTGAGAATGGATTTCGGTGAGCGCGACTTAAAATAACTGGCCGCTGTGGTGGAATAGGCAGACACAAAGGACTTAAAATCCTTCGGAAGAAATTCCGTACCGGTTCAAGTCCGGTCAGCGGCACTTGTATTTGTAGATTGAAAAATCACCCACCCGTAACTATCTCTTTTTGACATCTCATAGCGTCGGCGATCACAATCGCGCGCGCTATCCAGCAAGTCAAGAACGGCGGTGATTTCGTTGGATTTTTCGGACGCGGCAAGTTCGCCGAGGTAATTTGATTATCTGCGGCAAACGCTCTGGCGGCGTGATACGCCTTGTGCGCGGTGTTCCCGCTCCCGCGAATCGTCTTGCTGTCAATGGCCACGACGGCGCGCTTATCGCGGCGCTCAATCGCAAGTCAATTGCTCAAACAATCAGACAATTCCTTTGGTTTGACGCACTCAAAAACATACTAAACGTGTAGCTGTCGGGTATGCCATTCGACAGTTCGAGAAATTCTCGAAGCCAGGCCCCTGTTGCTTTCCAGAATCATCCATAGAGACGAAGTCCTCGCCGCCGTATATTATCGCGCATAGCCAGATCCAGGTATTTGGGCGCAACGGGAATGATAACGCCGTCTGCGGCGGCGAGCGCGTTCACCGTCAACAAACGCGCCGCCCAATTTGACGGCATTATGGGCTTATCGAACGATTTGGTGGGCACTTCCGCGAAAGCGCGGCTGACGGCGTTGCCGCCACGTTCGCACAGATACGGGCGCAAAAGCGGATTGAAACCGACTACGCCGCTACACTAAATGCTCACGAGGACGCCAACGCCGCCGAAGTGGAACGCGCCGAAAACGCCCTATTCACCACGTTTACCCGCGACATAGCCGAAAAAGTCACGGTTACACCGCACAGTACGTTAAGCAACGTGTCCGCGAAATAGGCGACGCGCTGTGGAACCTGACGATGTATTTCTTCGAGAACGCCAAGCACAGTGGCTGCCGTTTCGAGATTGACGAACGGGCGCGGACGGTGACTGCAATCGGCGATTTGCCGCGACTGTTCTACTACTGGTCTGGAAACCGCAACAAGCCCTATACCGCTCTGCCGAATACGGTATGGCAAGCGATTTTAAGCCCGCAAGCGGCAGAATTACGCTGACGAGCGTCATCGGGCGCGGCGTTGTTAATGAAGTCTCTTACACCGAGAGCGGCGAGATGACGGTAGATGTGGACGTTGCGCATTGCGAAATCGGACTTTACAACATAAGCGTTTTGAAGAAATGCGCCGCCGTCGCCGAATACAACCAATTTACGGGCAAAACGGCGGGCGAAAAGATTTTATCCGACGGCGATTGCTGTAAGATTATGGCTCTGCCCGTCGTATCTGTTACAGAGGACGGAACGCGCGCTCCGCGCTGGCTTCGGGAATCGACAGGAACACTAAGACATCACCCGCTTGACGGTCTGGTTGACCCCGCGCCGTTAATAAAACGCGCCGCCGTCGAAGCCGAGGGCGAAGTCAAAGACGAAATCGACCGCCTGACAGAAGATGTGCGGTTGCGAAAAATCGCCCTAACCCGCGACATTGAGCGGCTTAGGAGAGATATAAAACAAGCCGAAATTGACAAGAACAGCTGCATCGCCGATAAGATAGACGCGGAGAAACGCCGCGCCGCGAGAGGTAAAACAGAGCGAACAGTCTGTTTTCCTTGACGGCCTGCGTATTGACGCGGAGCTTGAAAAACAGACCGCCGCGCTGACCGCCGAATTCACGGCAAAGATAATGCGATTATTCGCGATAAGGATTAGGGAGAGACGCAAATGCCTAATAAGAATTGGAGCAAACTCAGTACGCAACAGCTTGGCCGCTATGCCGAACACTACGCGATGATGGAGTTTGCGTCTTATGGACACGAGATATACTCGTCGGAAGTAAACGACCACGGTGTAGATTTTATCGCTAAGATTCGCGGAAAGTTTTATGAGGTGCATGTCAAGTCCACGTTAAGGGGCAGCTATGTATTATAGCGAAAACGAAAATGGACGTTAAAGACGAAACGCGTCTTGTATGCTTTATGAAATTCACAGATTCCGTATTGCCGGAGGTCTTTGTAATACCCGCAACCGCGTGGCAGATCCCAAACGCAGTTTTGGTTGACAGAGATTACAAAAGCTCTCAAAAGAGCAAGCCGGAATGGAGCTACAGTATTCCGATATAAATACAGTCGAAATTTAGAAACCTCCCTGAGGAACCCGCCCAGGCAAAATATATAAATATACGCTTTATACATCTCCGGTGTATATGTCAAAACTTCCGCAATCGAGTTTTAGAATAGTTATATTGCTGGATTGTTCGGGATTTTTCGCTTGCTGTCCGCTTGCGTTCTTTGGGGCGTTTGGCAAAGGACGTGTTTTCTAATCACCCCCCCCCCATTCATCATACAAAAAAAGGAATTACCCAAGATATTTGAGGAACTCCAAAAACAAGGTGTGATCAATAAAAGCGGAGTTTTCCGCCCTTGACTCAACGACCGCGAAGACGCATCCAAACGGCGCGGCGGCAAAAAGGAAAACAGTCCATCGAGAAGCCAGCGATCGAAGTCGTGGCGCGGGCCGCTCTCAAGGCAATTTTCGCGTGATGGAATTTTGCGTGAATCAAGCAAAATTCTGTCACGCGAAAATGCGATGCAAAATTCGTCCATGTGAAAATTCATATTGTCGTTGATGAACAAGCTCGCCGCGACGTTCATAGCTTTCGCAAGACGGAAACCCTCAGCTTCCGATCTCGCCGAGCGCGGCTTCCGCCTGTGGCGTGATGTCGACATAAGCCCCGCGTGTCTCGGTGTAGAAAGCTCGGTTCTTTGCGGAACCGGCGCTTCACGGAGCGTTACGGACGGCTCTGGTTTGCGACGGAGGGAACGCTACCCGCACTATAGTGCTGTATCTTTCGTCGGAGGTGATTTCGATCGCGGCGCCGTGAAGCGCGGCAGCGTGCTTTACGATAGCGAGACCCAGACCCGTCCCGCCCGCCCCGCCGCGGCTCTTGTCCGCACGGTAGAACCGCTCGAACACGCGCTCGCGCTCGGACGGCGGTATGCCCACGCCTGTATCGGCGACCTCCAGGACGACGGCGCCGTCCGGCGACGACACGGATATACGCGCCGCGCCGCCGTCCACGTTATACTTTATCGCGTTGTCGAGCAGGTTGTACGCCAGCTGCTCCAAGGCGCCGCGCATGCCCGGGATAACTGCCTCGGACGTTTCCGCGGTGACGGCGATGTGCCGGGCGGCGGCGGATTCGGCCAGCCGCGCCGCCGTCTCCTCCGCCAGAGCGGCCAGATCGACCGGTTCCATATCCGGCGCGGCGTTCTCGTCCAGTTTGGAAAGCTCTATGATGTCGTCAACGGTAGCCACAAGTTTCTGTGCCTCCGCGAATATTTTATCCGCGAAACGCGCGGAATCCTCGGCTTGAGCGATTCCGGCGGCCATAATCTCGGCGTACCCGGATATGACGGCCAGCGGCGTCTTGAGTTCGTGGGAGACGTTAGCGGAGAACTCGCGGCGCAGCCGCTCGCGTTCCTCCTGCTCGGTGATGTCCAGAATCATTATCACCGCGCCGGCGTTCTCGCCCGCGTCCGCCACGGCGTTCGCGAAAAGCTGAATACAGCGCCCGCCTGCGTTCAGCCGCGTTTCGTCCGCGACACCCGACAGAGCGGACTGTATCGAATCCCAGAACCGCCTGTCGCGGCACAGTTCCAGGGCGCCGAGCCGGATCGCGCCGTCCGCCGGCGCGGGTGAACCCAGAAGCAGCCTCGCCGAATTGTTGCACGTTACAACCCTGCCGTCCTTATCGACAATCACAAGTCCCTCTCGCATGTGGGAGACTATCGCGGCGAACTCGATCTGACCGCGCCGGGCGGCGGCCAGCCGCGACGCGACGGAGAGATTCCGCTGCTTCATCCGGTTGAACAGCCGCGCCAGCTCGTCGTATTCGGCGATGCGCTCGGGGTCGTCGATGTCGAGGCTGTCGAGCGGCCCGAGCAGTCTGTCCGTGAAGCGCACCGCCGCGACGGTTATGACGACGGCGATAACCGCCGCCGCCGTGAGGGATATATAGAGCAGCCTCATCAGCGCCTCGGACGAGGTGAGCGCGAAATCCAGGTATCCCGCGAGCGATAAAATAAGCGCGGCGGAGCACACCGCGCCGAAACCCGTGAGAAGCCCGAATCTTATTATCTTATATGTCATTCGTCAACTCTCCGCAACTTTATATCCTACCCCTCGGACCGTCTGTATCAGCTTGCCGTCCTCCCCTAATTTACCGCGCAGCGTCACTATATGCGCGTCCACCGTGCGCGTTTCGCCCTCGTAGGCGAAGTCCCATACGTTCGAGAGGATCCGCTCGCGTGACATGACCGTTCCGGCGTTCTTCATAAGGAACGCGAGCAGATCGAATTCCTTCTTAGTCAGCTCGACCGGCGCTCCGCCGGCGGTCACCGCGCGCCGCGCGGTGTTCAGCGCCACGCGTCCGGCGCGGTACTCGTCCTTGCCTGACGGCCCGGCGCGGCGCAGCAGGTTGCGAACACGCGCCACCATCTCCATCATGCCGGCGGGCTTCGCCATGTAATCGTCCGCGCCGTTCTCGAACGCCGTCACCTTGTCGTACTCCGCGCCTTTCGCCGTCAGCATGAGCACGGGAATCCCCGCGGAAGACGGCGAGGCTTTCAGCCGTTTAAGTATCGACAGCCCGTCCTCGCCGGGCAGCATGACGTCCAAAATGACAAGGCGCGGAGACTCACTTTGAAACCGGCGCCAGAACGCCCCGCCGTCCGCGAAGCCCGACGCCTGAAACCCGGTCTGCCCCAGCGTGTATACGACCAGCTCGCGCAGGTTCGCGTCGTCCTCAACTACATAGATCATCCGCTCATCACTTTGACGCCCTTCATCTCTCCCGTTATCGAGAAATCCACCCATTCCGCGATATTCTGGGCGTGGTCGCCTATGCGCTCCAGATATTTCGCTATCATAAGCAGGTCCAGGCAGACCGCCGCGTCGCCGGGATCGCGCGTTATACGCGCGACCAGCTCGCCGCGTATCCGCGTGAACAGCTCGTCAACAACGTCGTCATATTTCTGGACGGCGCGAACCTTCCCGAGGTCGGCTGCGACGAACGCGTCGATGGCGTCCGTCAGCATCTTAGCCGCGGCGGCGGCCATATCCGCGATATGCACGCCGCTGTTCGCGGCGCGGTTGTCAATGAACCGCGCAAGCTCGGCTATGTCTTCGGCGTGGTCCCCTACGCGCTCCATGTCCGTTATCATTTTCTGGGCGGCGGCTATCCGGCGCAGATCGCCCGCCACGGGCTGTTCGCGCAACAGCAGCCTTATGCAGAAAGCCTCGATTTCACGCTCTTTGACGTCGATCTCGCGCTCCGCCTCTATCGCCCTCGCGCGGGTCCGCTCGTCTTCCTCGAGAAGCCCCTTTACGGCGCAGCCGATCGCTTCCTCGCAGAGCGAACCCATCTTTATCAGCTCGCCGTGCAATTTGTCGAGCTGCTGTACGTAGCTGTCGCGCATCATCCGAACCTCCCCGTTATGTAGTCCTCGGTGCGCTTCTCGGCGGGCATCGAGAAGAGCGTCTCCGTCCGGGCGAACTCCACCATCTCGCCGAGCAGGAAGAAAGCCGTGTCGTCGCTGATACGCGCCGCCTGCTGCATGTTATGCGTGACGATGATTATAGTATACTCCTTCTTCAGCGTCAGCGCAAGATCCTCTATCTTCGACGTGGATATGGGGTCGAGGGCGCTGGTCGGCTCGTCCATAAGCAGAACCTCCGGCTCGACGGCCAGCGCCCGCGCTATGCAGAGTCGCTGCTGCTGCCCGCCTGAGAGCGCCAGCGCGGACTTTCTCAGCCGGTCTTTGACCTCGTCCCAGATTGCGGCGCGCGTCAGGCTGATCTCGACGATCTCGTCGAGGAGAGCGCGGCTTTTTACGCCGTGCGTCCGCGCGCCGTACGCCACGTTATCATAAACGCTCATCGGGAAAGGATTCGGCTTCTGGAACACCATGCCGACGCGCTTGCGCAGGCTCGTCGCCTCCAGATCCCGGTAGACGTCCGCGCCGTCGAGCGTGATACGCCCCTCTACGCGGCAGCCTTCCACCAGGTCGTTCATGCGGTTGATGGATTTAAGCAGGGTGGATTTCCCGCAGCCGCTGGGTCCGATCAGCGCGGTTATTTTCCGTTCCGCGAACCCGATGTTCACGTCCCTGAGCGCGCGGAAATGCCCGTAGTATAAATTGACGTTATCGACCGCTATTTTATTATTCATACCGGAATTTTGCGCGGACCCGGCAAAATTCATTTAGATCCCCCCAGGCGGCCGACGCGTTTCGCCGCGTACGCGCTCAGGCCGTTGATCCCCAGCACCACCAGCAGCAGGACGACCGCCGTGGCGTACGCCTGCTCGGTGTGAAAGCCCTCGTTCGCCAGTATATACAGGTGGACGGAGAGCGTACGCGTGCTGGAGAGCGCCGTTTTAGGCAGCTCGGCGACTGTTCCGGCGGTGAAGATCAGCGCCGCCGTCTCCCCGACTATCCTGCCGGTCGAAAGGATCACGCCCGCCAGTATGCCTGGAGCCGCCGCCGGCAGCACTATCGAGAACACTGTCCGCAGCTTGCCCGCGCCCAGCCCGAAGCTTCCCTCGCGGTACATATCCGGCACGGCGAGCAGGGCTTCCTCCGTCGCGCGCATCATGAGCGGCAGTATCATTATCGCCAGCGTGAACGCGCCGGACAGCAGCGA
Source organism: Clostridiales bacterium (assembly GCA_031265685.1). Lineage (GTDB taxonomy): Bacteria > Bacillota > Clostridia > Lachnospirales > WRAX01 > JAISCI01. The sequence goes on along the minus strand of JAISCI010000082.1, from coordinate 12,504 downwards.
GTATCCCCAGCCGAAAGCCATCACGAACATCAGCATGCCGAACAGCCCGTATATGATCGACGGTATGCCCGAGAGCGTCTCGGCGGCGAGCCGGACGGCGGCGACGAGTTTGTTCCCGCGCTTCGCGTATTCGGCGAGCCATATGGCCGCGCACACGCCGAACGGCACGGCGAGCGCGAGCGACAGCCCCGCCATGAGTACGGTGTTGACGAGCGCCGGCAGCAGCGAGACGTTTTCCGAGGTGTAGCGCGGCGCGAACAGATCGGGGGTGATATGCGGCGCGCCCCGTATCAGTATATACCCGACGAGAAACGTCATGAGAAGCGCCGTAACCGCGGCGGCGGCGCGCACCAGCAGCCGGAGGAAGAACGAAACCGGGTCAACGCGGAACAGCTCCCGAAGCGTCAGCACTTTTCCCCGCTCCTTTTCGTTAGTCCAAGCAGCCCGTTGATCATCAGAATGAATACGAACAGCACGACGCCCGTCGCGATCAGCGCCTCGCGGTGCAGGTCGGCGGCGTAGCCCATCTCCATGACGATATTCGCGGTCAGCGTCCGCAGCCCGGCGAGCGGGCTGCCCGGCATGACGGGCTGGTTGCCCGCCACCATAACCACGGCCATCGTCTCCCCAACGGCCCGGCCTATGCCGAGAACCACCCCGGCCATTATGCCGCTCTTCGCGGCCGGAAGGACGGACCGGAACACGGCGCGCTCGTGCGTGGCGCCCAGGGCCAGCGCGCCCTCGTAGTAACTGTCCGGAACAGCCCTTATCGCCGCCTCGGACACGCCGACTATAGTAGGAAGCACCATGAAAGCCAGCAGCAGCGAAGCGGTCAGCATACACTTACCGGTGCCGCCGTAGAGCGAGCCGAGCGCGGGGGCTATGACCGTAAGCCCAAAGAAGCCGTATACGACGGAGGGAACCCCCGCCATCAGCGAGATGGCGGGGTTCATAACCTTATACAGCCGCTTGCCGCAGAACCGCGCCATAAACACGGCGGTGAGAATGCCCAGCGGCACGCCGAACAGGGCCGCCCCGGCGGTTACATAGACGCTGCCGACAATCATCGGGAGTATGCCGAATATCTCCTGCACAGGCTTCCAGCGCGTGCCCAGCAGGAAATCCGCCGCGCCTATCCTGGCTATCGTTGGTATGCCGTTCGCGAACAGGAACAGGCAGATAAGCGCGACGCATATTACGCATACGCACGCCGCAGCGATAAACAGCGCGCGCGTGACGTTCTCCATCATTTCACTTCAGCCCATTCCGTTATATCGCCCAAGAATATCTCTTTCACCTGATCCTTTGTAAGCCCGCTCACGGCGTTGCCGTTATTGACTATTACGGCAATGCCGTCGATCGCGATCCGCTCCGCCGACAGGCCTTTCTCTATCTCGCTTTCTTTCAGCTCGCGGCTGGCCATGCCTATGTCGCAGATACCGTCGATCGTGTTGTTCATGCCCGTGGACGAGTCATGCGTCTGTATCTCGATGTCCGCGCCCGGGTTGACCGCGATGTAGGCTTCCTTCAGTTTCTCCATGAGCGGGGACACCGACGACGAGCCCGCGACGACGATCTTGCCGGAGCCGGAACCGGAATAGGCGCCGGCGTTTCCGACGCTGATATATCCGTTGGTCTCTATCACGGACTGGCCGTCCGCGCTATTAATATAGCTGACAAAGTCCCGCGCGGCGGGGCTAAGCTCGCCTTTGCTCGCGATAAGGAAGGGGCGCTTGATTGCGTAGCTGCCGTTCTTTACGTTGTCAGTAGTGGCCGCGACGCCGTCAATCGCCAGCGCCTTTACGTCGCTGTTCAGCGTCCCCAGCGATATGTACCCGATCGTGTTCGCGCCGCTCTTGACGGATTCGATCATAACGGACGTGCTGTTTGTCTGCTCCGCCGTCGCGGCGATAATATCGTTCGCGTCCGCGTCGTGCACGCCGAACAGCTCCACAAACGCGCTGCGCGTGCCGGAACCTTCCTCGCGCGTGACGACCGTTATGGCGCCGCTTCCGCCTCCGCAGGCCGCCAGCCCCGATACCGCGGCGAGCGCCGCCGCGATTGACGCTAATTTTCTGATTTTCATGATTAGCCCTCCTGAAGTTTTCTTCTTGTTTTGGTTACGGGATTATTGTAGCACGTGATTGTAAAGTCCGTTCCGGCTGACTGTAAAATGCGCGTAAAATCCAGCGCGTCCGCGCGCCGCTTTGAAAAATCTCGTCCGCTGATTTAACCGGGATTGGTATTAACGGCTCCCCCGATCCCGCCGAAATACAATTAAGCAAATCAACCGCGGAGGGCGCGCAATGAAAAAATCCTTATGCTTTCTGACGGCGGCGGCGACGCTGGCCTTTTCAATAAACACCATATCCGCGCAGACGGACGCCGCCGTCTTCTCGGACACACCCCGGGCGGCCTACGCCGCGCGGCAAGACGGCAAGGCCGCCATCGCGTGGGCCTCGTTCGCGGACGTCTCGGGGCACTGGGCGGCGGAACCCATTGCCCGGAGCGCCGCGCTGGGTCTATTTAAGGGATTGACCGGCGATAACTTCGCGCCCGGGGCGGTCGTGTCTAACGCCGAAACCGCCGCGTTCGCCGTCCGGCTGACGGGTCTGGAAACTGAAGCCATGGCCCGAGCGGCCGAGACCGGCGCGAACCTGAATACCGCGTGGTACGCCGGATACATCGCGATCGCGGAAGAATCCGGGCTGATTTCCTCCGGTATTGCCCCTGCCGCTCCCGCCACGCGCGAGTTCGCGGCGGACGTTTTCGCTCGCTCGCTGCGGACGCTGTCCAAAAACGCCTTCCCGCCGGTTTCGGGACTGCTTGCGTCGCTTAACTTCCGGGACGCGGGCGAAATCGGCGCGGCCTACGCCGAATCCGTCGAGATCATGGCGGCGAACGGCGTAATGACCGCCACCGGCGGATACTTCCGCCCGAAGGCTGCGTTCACTCGGGCCGAGGCCGCGCAGACGCTGGCGAATCTCGAGAGGTTTTACTTCGCGGCGGCCGCGCTGACGCGTAAGTCGGGCACCGTCGCCGCCGCGGCCGACAGCCAGTACACGACGACGGGCGCCGGTCAGGCTTGGCGGGATATCCTCGTCCGCGCGTCCGACGGCAGGCTCGACGCGATACGCTTCGCCCCTCCCGCCGACGCGCCCGTGTATAAGAACGGCTCGGTCGGCGGCCTGGCGCGGCTCTCCGAGGGCGACGAGATAAGCTATGTCGTAAACGCGGCCGGGGAACTGCTGTATGTCAGCGTTACGCGCGGGCTTACGAAGTCCGGCGTGTCCGGGTTTCTGACGAGCGTGGACAAGGCGGGCCTGTCAGTGGCGCTGCGGGATTCGGCGGGAAAGATATACTGGTACAGCGTGGCCGAAGGCGTAATGCCGCTGTTTTACGGCATGCCTTACGGCGCGCGGCTCTCGCTCAGTCTCGTGAGCGGCGTCGTGACGGACGTCCTGTATATCGGCGACGCGGAGATTAAGTCCGAATTGCGAGGCGTGGTAGTCGAGAACAATCCGGAATACGGCTATATAACCGTCGCCGTTCAGGGCGGCGGTTACGTGACAAAACGCTATTACGCCGGCGCCATAACCGTGAGCAAGCGCCGCTATTTCGAGGATCCCGACGCGATGGGATACATTACGCGGATGTTCCCGGGGGGCGGGTTCGACCCGTCCTCCGCCGATATATCCGAGATCGAGCCGGGCGACGTAGTATTCATGACGCCGGACGCGTCCGACCCCGAGTTGATCACGGAAATCAGCGCGGCGGCGGACTTCGTCGTCAAATACGGCAGGATCCGCAGCTTCGCCGACAAGGGCGATACGCTGTCCGTAACGCTGGCGCTGGACGGCGGGGGCGTCGCCGCGTTCGATATCCCGGACGGCGTATACATCAGCCGCGACGGCAAACCCGTCACGCCCCAGGCGATAACGGTCGGCGAATACGCGCGGCTGCTCGTCGTTCAAGCGGTCGTCTCGCCGGGATCGGTACTCGAGTCCGTCCGGGAGATCGCGCTCGAGGGCGCGGAGCATACCGTCGCGCGGATCATCAAGGGAGAGCTGTCCGGCGTGGACGCGATACAGGAGACTCTGACCGTGGCCCACGCGTACACGCTGTCAAAAACAGGCTGGGGAAGCTACGCCGTTCTCTCCGACGTGAAACTGGCGAAATCAACGGAATTCTACCTGAACGACAGGCGCATCGCCGCTTCGGAGGCAGTACGCTTCTACGGGCGCGGCGGGGGGCTGGCGTATGTCGCCACCGAAACGGGCTACGCCGGCGAAACCGCCGCGAAGGTGACAATCCGTCTCGGCCGCGACGAACCGCTCGCCCCGGACAGCGTGCTGTACACCGCCGCGAGCGGGGCTTTCGGGATTCTCAGCCGCGAGAACCCGATAGCCGCCGGGGAAGGTTCGCTCGTCGTCAAAAACGGCAGGCTGGTCAGCGCGGCGGACATCCTGCCCTCGGACTACGCGCGTATCTCTCTCAACGACGGAGGCGCGGCGGTGGTCCTGATAACGGGCGAGAGCGGCTGGGGTGATACGATGGTAGCTCGGGGGCGCGTGCTGAGCGTGGACGAGGGACGAAGCTTCACGGTTCAGTCGATGAGCGTCCTCTCGAACGGCGTGTGGAGTTACACGCCCGTGGCGCGCGTGTTCGAGATCGACCATAACACCGTGTTCCTGACGGCGGACGGCGCGTCAGATATATTCGGCTTCATAGGCTATACGGACGCTTCCGCCCTGGACAAGGCGTATGCCGTCGTCGCGGAGGGCGCGCGCGCGGCTTTCGTGATCGAGGCGCCGCACGCGCCGGAAGCGGTGAAGGGCACGGTCTACTCCGCGCGGGACGGGACGCTCTCGCTCAAGGACGCGTACTGGCGCGACAAGACGACGGGCAAGTGGACGGCCGTCGGCGGCGGCGGAGCTGTCATAACGGTTGCGGCGCCGGCAAACGCCGCCAAATCCGGCGAGATCGCCCCGGGCGATTTGGTCACGGTCATGACGGACGCGCTGCAGGCGCCGGTCAGGCCTAACGCGGAGATAACCGGGTATATTATTACGGTAGATAAATAGCGCAGGTCCAAACCTTGACTTAAGTCCGCGGGGGCGCCGCCCCCGCTCCCCCGCTTAGGGCTTCGCCCTAAGAACCCTCCGCGCTTCGCGCGGCGATGAATTTTGCGGGTTCAGGCAAAATTCAGAAAGGATGATCGAAACGCGCAGATTGATCATATACCTGATTACAACGCTGGCGGCGCTGGCCGCGACGGTAGCCGTCTGCCAGGCGGCTCCGGGCGGCTCCGGATTCTTCGGCGGCATCAGCGAGGGCGGCCGTCTGGCAAAGACGACCGCCCCGGCCGAGGAGAAGAAGAACGCGGCGGTCATCTCCGCCTACAAGGAGATCATCTTCCTTGACGGCGAGCCGCGTTCCTTTTCGGGGTTGCTCACCGTCAAACCTTCGGGCGGCGTTACGTCCGCCGCTTCGGGTACGTACAAAATTACGTACACAGTGGCGGCGGACGGTGACGACGACGCGAATATCTCCCGGAGCCTTGTCCTGACCGTCAACTGGCGGCGCGAGGGTTCGCAGGTAATACGCGGCTTCACCGTCTCCAGCTGGAAGGAGACGGCGACGGCGGGCGATAAGACGTATACCGTAATGCCGAAACTCAGCCATTTCGACGTCAGCTCCCTAACCGACGAGACGCCCGGCGTCGATTACTGGAAAGCCGACGTCTCCGCGAGAATCGTCTATCGGTCCGGCTCCGAGGATTCCACCGTGGATATGTCCGGATCGTACTACGGGTACGACTGCGCGTGGTCCTCCGCCGAAGCCGGGCGATTGTCATGCCGTCTGCAGGGTCCGGCGGCGGCGATTAGCTATCAGCTCCGCCCGTCCGTCTCATCGTCCAAAAAGATCGACTGGTCGGCGAACGAGCCGAGGGCGATCAGCTTTGCCGGAAACTACCGCGAGCTGTTCTCGGGCGTATCGTCGCTGCGGTACACCCTGCTCGATAAGCCCGCCGCGCTGTTCGCCCTGCCGAACGAGGGCGGCGTCAACATCGACGTTTACAGCGAGTTTGAGCAGCTGCCCGCCCCCGACCTGTCGTTCCTGACCGGGCACGCCGCGGAGTCTGACATATCGAAGCTGTTCGCGCTGGGCGTGCTGGACGGCGACCCGAAACATTATGTACCGTCGCAGGCCATAACGCGAGCCTTGTACACGACCATGCTGGTCAAGGCGATAAAACTGCCCGTCGAACAGCCCGCGGCAAAGACGTCCGCCCGCGCGAAGAAGTCGCCCGCCGACCAGCCCGTATTCCCGGACGTTACGCTCGAGCGGCCTGATTATCCGTACATCATGGCGGCGTATAAAGCGGGTCTGGCCGTCGGGCGCGGCAGCGGGCGGTTCTACGCCGATTACGCCATCAGCCGCGAGGAAGCTATCGCTATCGCTGTGCGCGCGCTGGGGCTGTCGGGCGTGGCGCCCGCATCCGCGCCGCTGACGCCCTTCGCCGACGACGCGGACATATCGGACTGGGCTAAGCGCGAGATTTACGCCGCTTACCGTATCGGCCTGACAGCGCCCGACGCCGACGGCCGCCTGAACCCGGCGGCAAGCCTGACAAAGGCGGAAGCCGCCGCGCTGGTCGGCGCGATGATCGACTATATGCGCGGCGCTCTGGCGGAGGATTACGGTGAGAGGATCGTTTCGTATACGGAGAGGCTGTAAAGAAAAAACCGCCGAGGGCGGTTTTTTTTGCGGCCATACCGCAGGCACAAATGGAGAAACAATTTATGCAAGTTCAGCAATTGTAAATTAGATTTTGTCGTCGGCGTATTTATGATACGCTACGCATATATAGGTCTTGCTTATTCATGAAGCGTAGCATAAGTTTCACCTCCCGTTGAAGTCTTTGTTTGCAATAGTGACTGTAATGTCGCTAAAATCACGGCTATATCCTGTTCGTCGCTTTTGTTCAACAGATTTCCAGTTTTTTGAGTAGTGCATTATCGCGCCCATATTCCAGGTAAAAAATCGTGTCGGCAGAGATTTCAAGCTCATGGATAATCCGAAAAAGCAGATCACAACTTGGTAGCTTGCGCTTGTTTTCAATAGACAGCAAGTAATGCGGCATAATTGATAAACGCTCGGCTGACTCTTTTTGCGTCAAATGCCTTTCTAATCGAGCAGACTTAATTACGCCGCCTAAACAATAAATCACGTCCTCTTTATACATGGCGCAGACGCCTCCCGATACATCTATCTGTTGATAACTTACTAATGTGGCGACGTATCCTATTCATCAATACATATAACCATTTTCTGTTGCTCCTTTAACTGGGAGATTCCATTTCTGCCATATCAATGCAGTTGCGTTCTTCTTTTGTCAACTTCCAACTCAATGCACCTAAATTGTCACTTACTTGCCGTATATTCTTCATTCCCGGTATCGGTATGACATTTACATCTTCATTTGTTAAAAGCCAGTTAATTGCCACCTGAGCGAGCGTTTTTCCGCGGGCGGCGGCGATTGCGTCCATTGCTCGGAACAGCGGCTCAAGCCGCTTGCCGTCCAACTCTAAAGGCTTTGAAAGTATCCGCCGTATGAGAGATTTTGAATCTTGGCGGTCTTTCGTAATATTCAGATGCCCGAAATATAACGCAACCTTATAGCCGAATGGCACGCGCTTATCCTTGGCGCGGTATTTGCCCGTCAGAACGCCCTCGGCCAATGGTGCGTAAGGAATTACGGATACGCAGAGTTCCTTGCAAGCCACGAACGTGCCGTTTGTTTCCGGCCAACGACGCAGAAGGTTATACCCTACCATAGCGGTGGCGAGCGGAATGCCGTGTTTTGCGAGAGCGGAGTGCGCTTCTCGTATCTGGATTTCATTGAAGTTGCACACGCCAACAGATCGCACCTTGCCCGCCCTTACCGCTTCTGTAATAACGTCCATATAATCAGCGATTGTGTTTTTGGACGGGGGCATATGGATTTGGTACAAGTCAATGCGGTCAACGCCCAATCGCCTTAAACTGCCGTCAAGTGCCTCCAACAAAGCCTTTGGCGAATCTTTTGAGACTGTGTTGCGCTTTTGTGTGAGCGGATTCACTGGCGATGGCGGAGCAAACTTAGTAGCAATGAGTACAGGGCGACCGTCCTGCTTTATGCACTTGCCAAGTGCCCGCTCCGATGAACCATTGCCGTAAATTTCGGCGGTGTCAAAAAAGTTCAATCCGTTATCTATGCAAGCCCCATAGGTTTCCATTATGGTTTTTTCCGAAATTGAACCTCCGGGCGTCCATAGCATGGTTCCTACACCCATAGCGGGAACCATCACACCGCTTTTACCCAGTTCCACCAGTTCCATATGTCCTCCCCTATCCTCCTATTTTTTCACCATATCCCATATAGCCTCTATCGCCATCGACAATATGGATTCTTCCAAAGCGTCGGCGTGATTCATACAGTATTTCGTAAGCGAAACTACTGAATCAGATAAAAGATTTTGCAATATCCCGGTTGGCAAATCTTTAATCAAACATTGCGTTTTTAGTTGGGCGAACATATCCAGATATGGTTTCATTATGTTCGCATATTCTTCTGTAAGGATAATGTTAGAATAGTATGGAGAATTTTCAAATTGTTCAATAAAAGATAATTCTTGTTGGTTCTCGCTGAAAAAGCGAATAATGTTTCTTATCAAAATCTTTAGTCGTTTGTCAACAGTGTTGTTCGCTGAGTAACATTGAAAAGCATACTGAGTTATACGTTTTTTACAATCAAGATAGAGTGCGTTCAAAATATCATCCTTGTTCGTGAAATGATAGTAAAGTGAACCCACATTCACGTTAGCTTTATCCGCAATCTGCGAAACAGATGTGCCGTGAAATCCTTGCTCGGCGATAAGTTCAAGTGTCGCTTTCAATATGCCGCTTTTTTTCTCTTGCGATTTTTCTTTCATCATCACACCTCATATATTTAAGTGAGCGTTCAATTAGATTATAATATAAGATTTTGAAAAGTCAATACTCATTTCTTGTACCATATATAAATAATATGAATTATTTCCTGTACTAAAACCACATATCACATCATTCCATGCCGATACTATGCTATACAATGTATGGGGGTGATGTAATATGCCAAGAGAACGCAACAGACACTTATGAGAAATATTCCGCTCCCGACTCTCAAACATTTTCCGCGCCTATTTCTATATCCGACAGCAAGCCTGACGTATATGAGATGTACTTGGCCAAAGTCGATTATATAATCGGTTTGATAAACGGCTTGTGCGGTAACGCGGGCAGCCTTGCGTACAACAGAAGTTTTCTTGAAGATCACTATCAGGAAATATCGGAAATTGATGGCGTAAATATCGATTTGGTTGACTGGTACATAGATGAGGCGAAATACGCGCTTATCAGTCAGAGTTTCCCTGCTTCTTCCGTAAAACTTGCGGCGCTGGCTAACAACTACAGCAGAACGGATGCGGTAGATTATGCCAATACGTACTGGTCAACTTACAACACCGCATATCCCGACTGGACGAGCTATGGCGGGATTGCGCTAATCGCAATGCGTCAAGGCGGGCGGCAAAACATATAACGCAAGCGAATGGGATTTGCAACAAAGAAAATCCTCTGCTATAATGAATGTGTGCTATCCCAAACGCACATAAACCAATAGCAGAGGATGCTCTGACAGATGGAAAACAGCTTAAACCAAGGGCTTAATGAAATAACGGTGCGAGGCTGATATTCGGCGCTGACATCGCCAAGTCTGTTCACTGGGCGTGGTTTGTGAATTGCCGCGGCAAAGATAATGGAAATATTAGATATATTTGGAAGAAGCGGAATCATACTCGCCGAGATCGTCAATGCGCTTTCGTTTAATAGCGTCCGCCAAGGCTTTGAAAATATTATAGCGCGAATCCGCGGGATTTGCAGCAGCGATGAAAATGTTTTCCTGTGGCCTTTCGACGGCGTGACAATCGGCACGGTGCCGACAGAACATTATTTGAAAAACGCTCGCGAATTACCTGAGTAAGGCGGGATACAGGGGTGTCGGCGTCAATCCGTTATCACATGAAATACGTGACAGAATTTTGCATCGCATTATCGTTTGAACGAATTTTGCCTGAACCCACAAAATTCCATCAAGCGATAACGCTTCGATTCACGCAAAATTGCCTTCGCTCGTATCGTCCAAAGCGGGCGTTTCTTCGACCCGTACCTGCCGAGCGGCGTTTACGCCAAGCCGCGCGTGTCGTCGAGTGTCCGCGTCAACGCGATGAAACGCCGCAACGCCGTTGAAACGCCATAACCGCCGTTCTTGACGAGTACTTCCCCGAAATTCGGACGGTTTGGGAAAAAGCGAGGCCGCGCTGCAAATCATGAGCGTTTGCCCGTAAAAATTTTCAGGAGCAAAGGGGTTGTGATAGATGATCGGACGCAACGACAAAAAGCCCTGCGGCAGTTAAACGGCGTTGAGGATTACGCCGTTCAAAGGGACGGTTCTTGCTAAGGACGACGAAATTATGTAACACAGCTTGCAGGAAACTGTGCCGATGAATTTTGCGTGACAGAAGTTTGCGCGGTTCGAAGCATTTTCGCGTGACAGAATTTCGCATCGCATTATCGTTTGAACGAATTTTGCCTAAACCCGCAAAATTCCATCAAGCGATAATGCTTCGAATCACGCGAAATTCATCCAAGCGAAAATGCGATGCAAACTTCGTCCAAGCGAAAATCATTCGAACCAAGCAAACTTCCGGCATCGATGCCGAGATAAAACATCGAATTACCTTAATCGTTAGGATTTGGGCGAGCGTTATACTCTTAGCCAATAGGCGCCGCAACCTTGTGGGAGATACGAAGCGCGAGCATATGCCGTCGACATCCAACCCAGGGTCCCCGAACAGCGCGTCTTTTGCTGTTTGGGGTGGAACTCATTCGCAGCCTGCCTATCGGAAAGAGGCGTCAGTCTATCAAGCACGAGCCTTATGCCCAAGGAGGATAGGTTAGTTTTCAAGGTTTATGGGTTCCTTAAGAACCTAATTGCATTTAAGGAATTTTGCGGGTTCAGGCAAAATTCACTTTATACAAGGGAGAAAGTCTTCATTCAGCCCTTAAATGAGGTCGTATTGAAGCTATATACTCTCCTTTGTTTTCTCTAAGGCAAACAAAAGCGAATGGCAATACCGCGCGCTTTTGCGCAAAACCCTGCCCGCCGCGAAGGCCCTTCTCCAGCAGCGCCTTATCTCGCGGGCAAATAAAAGCCTTGTTAAGTATAGCGATTGTCCGGCTTGCTGTCGATATACCGCTATGTTTATTGCTTACACCAGAAGAACGGAGTAATTCTATGAAAATCAGAGCATCTGTTTCAAAACAAGAGATTGGAGGCTAATCATGACGGATGTTGCGATCATAGGTTCCGGACCAGCCGGACTTTCGGCGGCGGTTAACGCGAGGGCGCGGGGGGCGAGCGCCGTCGTCTACGGGCGCGATCCCGCGACGAGCGCGCTGTACCGCGCCCCGGCGCTGCTCAACCATCTCGGCGCGGGCGGACGCCCCGGCGGCGAACTGCTCCGCGAATATATCGCCGAAGCCGAGGCGGCGGGCGTCGCCTTCGAGCGCGGGCGCGTCAGCCAGATTATTACGGGCGGCGTATCATTCGGGATTATTATGGGCAGCGAGTTCTTCCAGGCGAAGACGGTCGTTATCGCTTCCGGCGGCGGAGCGGCGAAAACCGTGCCGGGCGAGGAGCGGTTCGTCGGCAAAGGCGTGAGCTATTGCGCGACGTGTGACGGCGCGCTCTATCGCGGACGGGACGTGGCGATAGTCGCGGAGACGGACGAGGCGCGCGAGGACGCCGAGCTTCTCGCGAGGATGTGCCGGCGCGTGTATTACGTCGATAAGATCGGGAAAGGTCTGCCCGGGGAGAGATCGAACGTCGAGTTTGTTCCGGGGGACGTGTCCGGGGTATCCGGAGGGGAGTATGTAGAAAAGGTCGAGGTCGGATCGTCGCAGATAGCCGTGGACGCCGTTTTCTTCATCCGCCCCGTCGTGCCAGTGTCCGGCTTTATTTTCGGCTTGGCCGTCGATCCGAGCGGAGCCATTGCCGTGGGCCGCTCGATGGAGACGAGCATACCCGGCGTTTTCGCTTGCGGAGACGCCGCGGGCAAGCCGTATCAACTTTCCAAGGCTATCGGCGAAGGTCTTGTCGCGGGGCAGAGCGCCGCTAGATATAACTCTGTTTGACGCGTCACGTTCGCTTCATAAACTACTAATAACATCCAAGAGAACAGGCCTTCCGCCGAAGATTCCGGCTTCGGCGGAAGGCGGTTTGATGTTAACTAGCGCGTGTTGTATATGCTAGACTAAAACCCAACCAAAAAGCAGCGGAGATATAATTGAAAAACCCACCAGCGGAACTGGTCAATGGCCTCCCAAAAGAGCTATAATAACTCAATACAACGAGTTAAA
>JAISCI010000024.1 GCA_031265685.1 Clostridiales bacterium | reverse complement strand
AGCGTTTGCAGTATATATTATCCTACTTTAGGGCTGGGAAGTCTGTCTTGAGAAAAAGGCAATTTTCGCATCGCATTATCGATTGAACCACGCGATAATGATTCGAACCCGCGAAAATTCATGTTGAAAGCGCGGGCTTACAAATATAATAGGCGGCGGTTTTTTGATTAACATTATACAGCGCTTGTCAAGCGAACATGGTTCAGCGAAAATTCATGTTGATATTTTACTTTTAGTGAGTTAGAATATAGTTCATATGAATTTGCCCTGAACCCGGCAAATTCCTTGAAAAAAAGGGGGATCGCCATGAAGGCGGATAAAACTGTGATTGACAGTCTGCGCGGCAAAATAATTTCCGTTTCCGGCGAACCCGCGCTGCTTAATCTCGTAAATTTTGATATAATACTGGATTATCTCCGGTTCGCGGCGATAAGCGCCGGGAGCGGCGAATGGACCGACTTCCGGGAGGACGTCGGCAGCGCGCTGCGGTTTCTGGATCATCTTATCGCCTCGCTGGACGGACGGCGCGAAATATCCGAGACGCTTCGCGGGTTGTATCTGTATTGCGAGAATATACTGCAAAAATCTATGGCGACGGACGATCCGGCGCCGGTCTGCGAGGCGGCCCGCATACTGGGGGACATACGGGGAGCGTTCGCGGAAGCGTCCCGTTCCGCGGAATTTGCCCAGAACCCGGTAAATTCGAAGGAATTTACCCTGAATCCAGTAAATTTCGGAGAGTTTACCCTGAACCCGGTAAATTCCGACAGTCAGTATTATGGATTGACATACGACAAACATGGCCGCCCGTCCGAACCGTTCGCCGAGCCTGGTGAAGGGTATCGGGCGTGAACCGCGGCGGTCGAAGGGAAGAACAAAATGACAGAAACCACGCGTCCCCGGACGCGCTTCGCCCCAAGCCCGACCGGATATATGCATATAGGGAATCTTCGCACCGCTATTTTCGAGTATTTGCTGGCGAAGAGCGGCGGCGGCGATTTCATCCTGCGTATTGAGGACACCGACCAGGCGCGGCTCGTGCCCGGCTCCGTCGATGTTATCCTTAAATCGCTGGCGCTCGCGGGCGTAACATATGATGAAGGCCCGTACTATCAGAGCGAGCGCCGGGGCATATACGCCGAGTACGCGAAACGTCTCGTTGAGACCGGCGGCGCGTACTATTGCTTCTGCGAGCCGAAAGAGCGCGGCGGCTACGAGAAGTACGACGGCGCGTGTTCCCGCGTGCCGCGCGCGGAAGCGGAGAGCCGGCTCCGCGCGGGAGAGCCGTGGGTGATCCGTCAGCGCATCCCGCCGGGACGGACGTCGTTCGCGGACGCCGTGTTCGGCGGGATAACCGTGGACAACGCCGAATTGGACGATCAGGTGCTGATCAAGCGCGACGGTATGCCGACGTACAACTTCGCGAACGTCGTGGACGATCATCTGATGGGGATAACGCATGTCGTCCGCGGATCGGAATATCTCTCCAGCACGCCCAAATACAGCCTGCTCTACGCCGCCCTCGGATGGGAGCCGCCCGTGTACGTACATTTGCCGCTCGTGCTTAACGCGGACGGGGAGAAGCTCTCCAAGCGGCGCGGAGACGCGTCTTTCGAGGATTTGGTCGCGATGGGGTACCTGCCGCGCGCCATCGTCAACTTTGTGGCGCTGCTCGGCTGGTCTCCCGGAGACGACCGCGAGTTCTTCACGCTTAGCGAGCTGGCCGGCGCGTTTTCAATTAAAGGGCTGTCGAAGTCGCCGTCGGTGTTCGACATGAACAAGCTTACATGGATGAACGGCGAGTATTTCAAGCGTATGGATCCCGAAGAATTCTTCGGGATGGCGCTGCCGTCGCTGAAAGAATCGGTCGCGCGCCCGGCGGATTTGCGCAAAATCGCGGAAATGTGCCGCACCCGAATCAATTTCATCTCGGATATACCCGCGCTGGTGGATTTTATCGACGCGCTGCCGGACTACGACGCGTCGCTGTATACGCACAAAAAGTCGAAGACCGACGCCGCCGTCTCCCGCTCGTCCCTGCTGGCCGCGAGGGAAGCCCTCGCCGGGGCGGAGCCGTTTGATAATGACACGGTGTACCGATTGCTGACAGAACTGGCGGCGGTTATGGGCCGCAAGAACTCGCAGCTGCTGTGGCCGGCGCGGACGGCGCTCTCGGGCAAGCCTACATCCCCGTGCGGGGCGAGCGAGCTGTGCGAGTTGCTCGGCAAGGACGAGACGCTGGCTCGGATCGACATCGGGATCAGCAAGCTTTCGGAGTGACGGACCTCAATGAGAGGAGGGGCGGAGGAATGAGCGCCGCGCTGACAATACTTATCGTTATAGCGCGGATCGCCGGTTGGATACTGACGGTCGCCGCCGCGTTTATTCTGCTGGTTCTTTTCTGCCCTTTCAGATACAGGCTGCGAGTGAGCAAGGCTGATCGCCTCCGGCTGGATATGCGCGCGACGTGGCTGTTCGGGCTGGTCGGCGTCCGGATCACCGGCGACAGCGCGGTCATACGTCTGCTGTTCGTTCGGATCAAGCTTCGGCTTGGAGAGGGAAAAGCGAAAAAAACCAGAAAACAAGAAAAGGCAGGAAAATCGGACGATCCGGAAAAACCGGAAAAAGCCGGAATATTCGGTAAGCTTCGCGCCGGCTTCGGGATGGTCCAGGCGTATGGAGCTGTCTGGCGTGATTTTGGCATGAAACTCACGCTCCTGGAAAAACTATGGCTGACGCTGAAACGTCTCGGTAAGGCGGTTATCCCGAAGCGTTTGGAGTTAACCCGCGCGCGCGCCGGCTTCGGCGACCCCGCGCGGACCGGATGGCTGCTCGGCGCTGTATACATATACAACGCTTTCTCGCCGTTCCCGGTCAGTTTCGAGGCGGACTTCGGCGGCGAAAATGTGGAATTCGACGCTCGGGCCGCCGGAACAATCGCGCTTTGGCGTTTTGTATGGCCGCTGGCGGCGTTCTGCCTGTCGCGACCGTTCCTGAGGATAGCCGGCGGCGTGCTGAATGTAAGAAAAGAATTGGCGCGGCAATAACGAATACTAAGAGAGGGTGTTTCCAAATGAGCGCGGATCTCAACAAGAACATCGATGCGTTGTTCGACAAGATGCGGGGTTTTGTCTCGACCAAGACGGTCGTGGGCGATCCGGTTATCCAGGGCGGCGTCATCATCGTGCCGCTGATCGACGTTTCGTTCGGCGTGGGCGTGGGCATAAGCGACAGCGACGGAACGAAAGAGAAGGAACCGGCTAAAAAAAGCATGGGCGGCGGCGGAATGGGCGGATATATCTCGCCTTCGGCTGTCCTCGTTATCGTGGACGGCAACGTTTCGCTTGTCAACATCAAGAATCAGAACAGTCTCAACAAGCTGATCGACTTGGCGCCGAGTCTGCTCGGCAAGCTGAACATAGACAAGCTGTTCCGGAAGAATACTAGGGAAGCCCCCGAATTCAGTGATGAGTGAGATCAATGAGCGAAATTAAAATGTATGTTTCCGCCGCCGGCGCCAAGCGGATCGAGGAATCGGTCCGCGGCGCTTTCGGCGACGGCTGGCGCGTGGACAGGACGAAGGCCGGGGCGATCCGGATAAGGCGCGACAGGTTGTTCGCGGGGGAAGGCGCGCTCGTCGGCGTTTTGTTTGAGGCGTCCGACAAGGATCGCTTTGCTAAGGAATTTGCCGGTCTCAGGGCAAATTCACCCGAGGCCGCCGCGCTTACGCCGCCGGATGCGGGGGCGCTGTTCGCGGCGCAATCAGCCTATTTCAACGCCGTCGTAACGTTGTCGGCGGGGGATACCGAGCCGTTCGTGGACGGGTTCGCGGCGGTCGCGTCGGCGCTGGGCGGATATGTCCCAGGGAAGACCGTTATATCCGCCGTCCGCGCCGGCGGTCGTGAGGTATTCGTATATGACGTGCCCGAGACGGAGGAAAACACTGCCAGACGGCTGGCTTCCGCCGCGAGGTTTGAGGGCGGCGACCCGCGCGCGTCGGCGCTTGCGCTTGCCCTGCCCGTGTTGCCGGACGCTATGCGGGCGTCGAGGCGCGACGACGGTACCGTGGCGAAGCGAGCCCTAGCGCTGGCGGTTTTTTCGCGTTACTGTTACGAGATTTCGGGCGGGGCGGATCTGGAGAAAGCCCGCGAGCGGGCGCTTAGGCGGCTGTCCGGGCAGGGCGTCTCCGACTGTCTGACGGAGGATGAGACGCGGTTTCTGCACAGCGACATACCCGATATGGGCGAGGCGCTACGGGGCGTCTGGGCGGCGGACGCCGCCGCGGCGCTGTTTTGGTCGATCGGTATGCTCGATATGCCCGACGTCGGTTCCGAGCCTTGCGATATAACGTCGCTCCGCGCGGATCTGCCCGCTCCCGAAGAAACCGCGACGTTGCCGCTCCGCCGCGTACTCGATATGGCCGACCTGACATACCGGCTTAACTGTCTGTGCCTGTGGGCCAGGCTGAAGAGCGTCCCGAACCCGCTCGGCGCCGACCACGACGTGACCGCCGCGAGAGACGGGGCGTTCAGGTGGCTGCTCGGCGGGTAAGGAGAGGATGAGTCTCTGTGACATTCGAGCAATATAAAAGCGTCGTGCGCGGAAAATTGCCGCCAGCGCGGATCACGCGGGAGGAGCGCGGTTATCTCACCGCATATGAGGAGTTTTTTAAGGTCGAGTGGCTGCTCACGAAACTCAAGATAACGTCGTTCGTGACGTACGCTCCGGCGGTGGACGCGGCGTGGCTGCGGGCGTATTCCGAGGACTGCCTGAAAACGGCGATAAAAACAAGCCCCGGACTGCCGCGCGGCTGGCAGAACGGTGTAGTGAGTTGCGCGGTGGCGGCCAGCGAGCGCGTATCGCCCGACGCGGCGGCGTTCGCGAGCGCCCGTCCGAGTAAGCATTACAGCGCGTTTGAATATCCCGCCGTGTTCGATCTGTCGAACGGTCGGCTGTTGTTCTACCGCGGTTCGATTGCGTGGGGTTCTCTGTACGAGGGGTTTCTGCGGAATTATATGGAATATCATTTTGGGGCGTGACGAACGGCCCGTCTCTTGAGCGGGGCGGTCCGTTCGCTTCATAAACGCTCTGCGCGGGGATAAGGGGGTCTGTTCGGAGAAAGGCATATATAATAACATATACGGATCACTAAAGCCATGTATATTTTCAATGATTTCATGTACTGAAGGGGCGAAATGATATAATTTACGGCATTCCGCTCCCTCTATCCCCTCTCGCGCCGGAGACCGCCGCCATGGCGCCGAGCGGAATATAATTTGACATATCCGCGCCGATATTGTATAATCTATACAGAACTTCGGGAGGGGATTTCGCGATGTTTCACAATCTATTGAAAAATATAGTCGGAATGCTGCCGTTTTTGATTATCGTCGGCGCGGCGTTTTACGGATTGCCGCCGGTGGCTTGGATGTTCGAGGATCCCATGCTCAAGCAGGCGACGGAGATAGAGCGGTACATCGTGCTGGCGCTTCCGGTCGTCTGTTTCATAGTCTCGGTTATATACGGCGGCATGAGGGGGTTCCACGCGCTTTTCCCGCTGCTGGTCGGCGTTATCAGTCTGCCGGCGGTGTTGCTTTATTATAATTACACCGCGTGGATATACGTGGTTATCTACACCGTGGACGCCGCGGTTTCCAGCGGCTTTGGCGCGTGGTACCGCGCGCTGTCCCTGGATGAGAAACAGCAAAAGGCCGCCGAGGCTCAGGCGGCGAAAGCCGAACCCGAAGCGGCGGAAGGGGATCCTCCCGCGTGACGTCGATAGTCCGTTCGGGGGCGGTCATCGGGGTGACGGGCTGTCCCGTCTCGGTGGAGGTCGATCTGTCCGGCGGGATGCCCGCGTTCGACGTCGTCGGTCTGCCCGATTCGGCCGTCAAGGAATCGCGGGAGCGTGTCCGCGCCGCCATCGCCAACTCCGACATGGCGTTCCCGATCAAGCGAATAGTCGTCAACCTGGCGCCGGCCGATACCCGGAAAGAAGGCCCCTCCTTCGATCTGCCGATAGCCGTCGGTATTTTGGCTTGCTGCGGAGCTTTCCGCCGCTCGGCGCTGAACGGCGTTTTTATCACGGGCGAGCTGTCCCTCTCGGGGGATGTGGCGCCCGTCTCGGGCGTGCTGCCCATGGCGCACGAAGCCGCGCAATCCGGCGTAAAGGTGCTGTGCGTCCCAGAGGAGAACGCGGAGGAAGCCGCGCTCGTCGGCGACGGCGTGACCGTCGTCCCGATAAAGAGTCTGGCGCGTCTCGCGGCGTTCCTGCGCGGAGAGCCGATTGTGCCCGTGCGCGCGGACGTACGGCGCGTGTTTCAGCAATCGCCGGACGAACAGACGCTGGACTTCTCCGACGTAAAAGGGCAGGAGAACGTGAAGCGCGCGCTGGAGGTCGCGGCGGCCGGCCGGCACAACGTCCTGATGATAGGCCCGCCCGGCGCCGGCAAGACGATGCTGGCGAAGCGTATCCCGACGATCCTCCCCGACTTAAGCTTTGACGAGTCGATGGAAGTAACTAAGATTTACAGCGTCAGCGGGCGGCTCCAGTCCAAGAACGCGCTGATAACGCGAAGGCCGTTCCGTTCGCCGCACCATACCGTGAGCTACGCCGCGCTGGTCGGGGGCGGCAGAACGCCCACGCCCGGCGAGATCAGTATGGCGCACAACGGCGTGTTGTTTCTGGACGAACTGCCGGAATTTCAGCGCAACGTGCTGGAAGTAATGCGTCAGCCGCTTGAGGACGGCTCCGTTACGATCTCCCGCGTAAACGGCACCATTACATATCCGTCGGACTTCATGCTGGTCAGCTCGATGAACCCGTGTCCGTGCGGATATTACGGTGAGCCGAAGAAATGCAAATGCTCGCAGACGCTTATCGCCAAATACCGGGGAAAGGTATCCGGACCTCTGCTCGACCGCATCGACATTCAAGTGGAGGTGCCTCGCGTCGATTACGGGGATCTGTCTGTGTCCGCCGCGGCGGAATCGTCCAAAAACATAAAGGCGCGGATCTCCAACGCGCTGGCGGCCCAGCTCGAGCGTTACCGCGAGGAAGGCATCCGTTTCAACGCGCAGTTGTCGGCGGCGCAGATAGAGAAATATTGCGCGCTGGACGAGGAATGCCGGAGAATGATGCGCCGCGCGTTTGACGTGATGGGGTTTTCGGCGCGGGCGTATCACAAGATACTGAAAGTCGCGCGGACGATCGCCGATCTGAGCCGCGCGGAGCGTATCACTGTCGTGCACCTTTCCGAAGCGATACAGTACAGGAGTCTAGATCACAAATAATTGGAAGGGATGATTGTATGCCATACATCGAAGCTAAATTGAGCGCGCCGCTTGGCGCGGATAAAAAGGCGGCTCTCAAGGCGGCTTTCGGCGAGGCCATCTCGCTGCTGCCGGGCAAGAGCGAGCGCTGGCTCATGGTCGGCATCGACGATGGGTACGACCTGTGGCTGGCGGGCGAGGACGGTCCCGCCGCGATGATCGAGGTGGCGGCGTTCGGGCGGATTGATCCGGCGGCGAGCGGCAGGCTTACCGCCGCGATAACGCGCGCCGTATCGGAACAGACGGGCGCGCCGCCGTCGCGAATTTACGTAAAGTACTCGGAAACGGAGTTCTGGGGCTTTAACGGAAGTAATCTGTGAAGCGTCCGGCCGTCTCAATAAATGGCGGGGGTGCGGCATGACGGTTCTGATAAGCCGGGTCTCGGGCGCGGAGGACATCCCCGCGCCCGCGTATATTACCGAACGCGCGGCGGCCATGGATGTATACGCTAATGTGCGCGAGCCGCTGACGCTTGATCCCGGGCGGATAGCCGCCGTGCCGCTGGGTTTTCGGATAGCCCTGCCGGAAGGCTTTGAGGCGCAGATACGCGCGCGCAGCGGCCTCGCGCTCCGTCATGGCGTAGCGTGCGCCAACGGGATTGGCACCATCGACGCGGACTATCGCGGAGAGGTGCGCGCGATTCTGATTAACCTGGGCTTCGAGCCGTTCGTGATACACCGCGCGGATCGCGTCGCTCAGATGACGGTTAACCGCGTGGAACGCGCCGAGCTTTGCTGGGCGGACGAACTGCCGGGAAGCGTCCGGGGCGAGGGCGGATTCGGGAGCACGGGGATAAGGTAGCCGCTGAATTATGTTAATTCATACTATTCTCAATTCCATCGTCTTTGTCAAGCGGACAAACCTATCCCCCGCGCTGAAAAACAAAAATGGGGAGACGGCGCGCCATAGCCGGAATCGCGGCGGATGGAGCGTTTGTTTTTTGTTCCTTTTCAGTTGTTACTCTTCGGGATATTTTGCGGCGCCCGGCGGGATTTTTCGCGTTAACACAAAAACAACAAACATCCGGTCAGCTTGTAAGTGAGATAAACCGGGATATAACGGGAAATGAAGGCTCGCAAATGAAGGCCTTGTATTCATATTGAAAACAAATGTCACTTGTCCAGCCTGAAACAGTATCAGGCGCGAACCCATGGCGCTTTCCGGCGCGGTGATATAATTAAAAGCGAAATAAAGCCGTTAGTTTTAACATAAGTCCCGATAATACACACGTTGTGTGTTGACGCTGAGGGTTGGAATAAGATATAATATAGTTTGGTTAGTTTATAGTCTAGCCGAAGAATCCGGTCGGTATCCGCTGATTGGGTTCGGCATGTGCCTGTCGCGGCCTGGGGGGAACGAATTTTTGCGGAGCCGGAATTTGGCGCGGACGATTTGCACAGCGTTATCGCGTGATAGAATTTCGTTTGGCGAAAGTTATTCACGCGGAGTTCGTCTAAGCAAAATTCAGTTGTGACCGCGATTGGTATGTTTCGGGCGTCCGCGCGGTATTGGCGCCCGGCGAATGACGAGCGGCCCGAACCGGGCCAAAAACACTGACGATTTCAAAGATTTTGGAAAGGAGCTGCGCAATCAAATGAGCGGATCGTTAAAGCTCGTGAAGAAGTGCCTCAGCATGGCGTTGGCGTTCGTGACGGTCGTCGCTTCGGTGACGGTAATAAGCGGCGTGGTCGCGCCGCTGCCGGAGGCGCAGGCGGCAAGTTACACGGTGACGCTGAACGGCAGCAACGTCGACACCGCCAAAACCTACGGCGACGGCCTGACGTTTAAGGGTTTCGGCGTGCTTTCCGGCAATTCCACAAGCAACCTGCTGCTGGATTACAAATCGGAACACCCGGATAAATACTGGGAGCTTATAGAAACGCTGTTCGGCGGCGACCATCCGATCATGACGCACGTCAAGATCGAGATGGGCAACGACGGCAACAACTCGACCGGCGCGGACGCGGCCACGATGCGCGGGTCGGAAACGTTCGCGGACGCGTCGCGCTCGCCAGGACTTGTGCTGGCGGCGGACGCGAAGAGGGTCAATCCGAACGTCAAGGTCAGCGGCCTTAGATGGAACGTGCCGCAGGGCGTGGCGGCGGGGCAGACCGACTCGTTCTACAACTGGTACCGGCAGACGATTTTCGACTGCTATGAAAAATACGGCTACATATGGGATTACATAGATCCGGACACTAATGAAACCGGAACTCCGGCCACGGCGCTGATACTCTGGTTCAAGAACAAACTGGTGAACGAGGCCGATTTCCCGGCGTTCTTCGATCAGGCCGCGAAAGACGCGTACCACAACATCAAAATCGTGGCCTCCGACGAGAACAACGGTTCGGGAAGCCCGATAGCCATCGCGAACTCGATGAACAGCAACAGCCCGTCCGGGATACGCGACGCGGTGGACGCTATCGGCTCGCACTATTCTCGCGGCAACAACGAATCGACGGTTCGCGGGCTTGTGACAGGCTACAGCAAAGAAGCTTGGTATTCCGAGGCTTCCGCGTCGTTCTCGCGTACCGAGTACCAGGAGAATCAGACCAGCCCGACGTACGGCGCGGGTTCCATCGGCGGCAAAAGCACGCCGCTCTCCGCGGTGGATACATGGCTGTCCATGCTCGTCAACGAGTATAAGACTCACGCCATATTCCAGCCCGCGATCGCCGCGTTTTACCATTCGACGCAGTATGACTACAAGCAATATATCGAGGCGGACGAACCGTGGGCGGGGTATATCCACTATGACGAGTCGATGTATATGCTCAAGCATTTCACCGACTTCACCACGGTGGGATGGACAAACAACTCCAACGGCAAAGACGTCTGGATGTTCGTTCCGTCAGCTTCCACAAACACGCAGCGCCCGTCCGGCGGGCATTCCAGCAACGAAGGCAACGGTCAGAGCAACGCCACGTTCGCCGCGCCGGATAAGAGCGCGTTTACGACCGTTATCGTCAACAACTCGGCGACGGAGAACACGTACACGATCAATTTCAGCAACATGAGCCTGCCGGCGGGTTCCAGATACTACATCTGGCGCACGACGAAGGACGGCTATATGCAGCCGCAGAACAGCGGCGGCACGGCAATCTCGGGTTCGAGCATCGCCAATATCAGCGTGCCGGCGTTCTCATGCGTTACCGTGACGACGCTGGATACGGCGCCGGACCTCCTGCCCGCCGACCCCGAATCGCTTCCGCTGGATTCCGGCGCGACGGGGCGCGGCTTCGACACCAGCGACGACATTCTGTACTTCGACGACTTCGAGTACGCCGACGAGCCGATGGTGCCGATCACGATCAATAACGGCGCGGGCGTCCGCTACGTCCCGTACCTTGAGTCGCGCGGAAACGAACCGCGTTACATGGTGGACGGTTCCGGAGCGTTCCAGGTCGAGGGCGGCGTGCTGAAACAGATGAATACGGAGAGCGTGGGGCAATGGAACCCCAATACCCCCGTGACAAGGTTCGGCGACCACAGATGGATGAACTACACCGCCAGCGTGGACGTAACGCCGGCTTCGAGCGGCGCCGCCGTTCTGGGCGTCCGCAATCAAGTCGGGCAGGGACAGGGCGGAAGCGGCTACAGGATATCCATAACCAGAAGCGGCACGTGGACGACGTACGATTCTTCCAATAACAGCGATAACCAGCGCAATACGGGCAGCGTCACCGCCGCCGGCACGTACAACCTGAGAATTGTCGCGAACGGCGCGACGATAACGTACTACGTGGGCAATACTCAGGTGGACTCGTTCACCGACACAAGCAGCCCCAGCCTGTTCGGGCGGTGTATCCTCGCCGCGTCCGGCTGGGATACGCATTCTTATGACAACGTCAAGGTCGAGAAGATCGACGGGCAAGTCCCTTACGCCACAAAGTTTATCGACGACGCGGCGGACGCGATAACGTACTCCGGCACGTGGACGCACCGCGTCGTGGAAGGCGACAGCAACAATAACCACCACCGCACCAGTTCCTGGAACGGCGCGGCCAACGCCACAGCGACGTTTACGATCGACGGCACGGGCTTCGCGCTCATCGGCCCGCATTCCAACACAAACAACCTGACGTATCAGGTTGACGGCGGAACGGCCACGGCCAAAGCGTCGCACGCTTCCTATAACCGCGGCACGTTTTTCGAGGTGACGGGGCTGACCAACGGGGAGCACACGATCAGGCTGACGTTCCCGAGCAACTTATTCTCCTCGGGCGATAATCTTGACGGCGTCTATGTTATCGGCGGCTCGGCGCAGTACGGCTCGATACGCGCCAGCGAGGCCGACGCGGACATACCGCAAATCGCCGCCGTGACAAGCGATTCATGGGCGGCAATCCTGGGCCGGCTCCCCCAGACAGTGAGCGTGACGTACTCCACGGGCAGCGCCGGCTCGTCCGTAGACGCGGACGTAACGTGGGATCCTATTGACGTTTCCGGCCTGCGCTACGAGAACGCCGTTATCCGCGGCGCCGCGTCATACGCCGCGGGCGGGAATACATACACCTGTGACGTGTACGCGCGCTGCGAGGTCGTCGATCCCGAAACGATCATCTTCGCAAACCTCGGCACGGACGGTGTCCTGGCCAATTCGGCCGCCGGATCCGCCGCGTATACGCAGGTAAAGGCTCTGCTGGGGGCGCAGCTTTTGAACGGCAAGTCCGACCAGGCCGCTTCGGGCGGGTTCGGCTACGCCGGATCGCCGCTGGCCAAGTCGGGATTCAATCAGTATTCCGATAAATACGACACGCAGCTGCGCGGCGCGGCGGATTCTAATACGTCCTCATTCACGTATCAGATTCCGTTCCCGGAGAAATACGCCTATAAGGGCGCGCTGGGCTTCAAAACGCCGTGGGCGAACAACAACCGCACGATAACCGTAACCCTCGAGGTGGGCGGCGCGACGTACACGCTCGCTCCGGCGTTCGTTCTCGGCGGCTCGAACGTCACGCGCGCGATAGTCGAGTTCAGCGACGTCATCACATCTGGCGCCGCGACGGGCACGCTGACGGTCAGCGCGTCCAATCAGAACCAGGCGCCGATGCTCAGCTGGATCGAAGTCTCGAAGGACTACGACGTTGACCAGCCGATGATCACTACGTTCAAATTCGGGGCGTACGACGGCGTTATCAACCAGTCGGCGGGCACGATCACCGTAACGCTGCCTCCGACGTTCGGCTCGGTGACGAGCGTTACGCCGGTTATCACCACAAGCGAGGGAACTGTTGACAAAACCGGCCCGCAGGACTTCACGAACCCTGTGACGTACATGGTGGCTAACGCGCTGGGTACGAAATCCAAACAGTACGTCGTGACGGTTATCGTCGAGGATCTGACGCTGACTTCGGTCGCGGGCGGGCTTGAGGCGGTCTACGCGACGTATCCGGCGGTCGGGGCGGGCGCTCTGCCGTCAACAGTCCAGGCGGCGACGAGTATCGGCACGGAGGTCACGGCGAACGTTACATGGAACGCCGCGACGTATACAGTATATGAAACGCTGACCGTAACGGGCACCGCGTCATACGCGGGAGCGTCGAATACCCTGAACGTCAGTGCAAAGGTAGAGGTAGTGCCCGTGGGGCTGGTTTATTTCATCAACGCGGGGACTTACGGCAATTCTACCGTCGGGCGTTACTATACATGGAACAGCGCCACGCAGCAGGATATCAGCGTCGGCTCCGACGTGTACGACGCGGCCAAGGCGCTGGTCGGCTCTCAGCTGAAGAACAACTACTCGGACGGAGCGTACGCCACAATCGGCAGCTGGGGCTGGATCAACGGCGGCAGCGGTTACGTTTCACCCAGTACGGAAAGCGGCACGGTGTCCTACTCAATGGACAAGAAAATGTCTCTGATGCACAAGCAGAGTAACAACTACTACTTTGAGTACCGGTTCAACAATATACCCTACGGGACTTATACCGTCGCGTACTATGTAAACAACAGCAAGTACGGCGCCAACGACAACGTGACGATAACGCCGTATAACAACACGACGGCGGGAACAGTCGTCACGCAAAACGCCTCGACGGGTCAGAAGACGGCGACCGTCAGGCTGGATGAAGACGGATATATCATTATCCGGTTCACGCAAAACACCGGAGCGGTCGGCGTTTCGTGGATCGAGATCAGCGATAACAACGCCGTTCTCGACGTCAATCCCGACAGCATATCGGCGGCGGCGATCCCGCAGCTGGCGGCGTACCCCGACAGTTCGGCAAGCGTTCTGCCGGCGACCGTCAAGGTAAGCGGGTATAAGGACAACGAGGCGTACACGAACCAGGACGCGGCGATCGACTGGGGAAACGTTTCCTTCGCCGGGCATCTGTGGGAGAACTATACCGTGACGGGCACCGCGTCGTACGGCGGGCTTTCGGCGCAGGTTACGGCGCAGGTCGAGGTTATCCCGCGCGATACGGTTTACTACATACTCGCGGGCTTCAACGGACAGAGCTACACCAATAAGAACGGGGAGTCGCTGACGTATTCCGGCGCGTCCCACAGCTACGGCGCGATCGCGGCGCTGGCCGCCGGCCTGAGGAACGACGCGCCCGACGCGGCGTGGAATGCGTCCAAGGGCTGGGGCTACACGCACGCGATCGGCACCGACCAGGGCAGCGACGTGGACCAGCAGTATTGGGGCGACGTGTCTATTAAGACGAACACTCGCCTGGCCGCCGACAACGACAAGAACCGAGGCGGGTACTGGGCGTTTGCGGCCAACGATCTATACGACGGCGACATCAAGTACGATCTGACGCTGGACCGGGGTTCATACAACCTGACGACCAATCACCCCGAATTCTGGGGGCAGACCGCGAACTACACGCGCGGGTATTTCGTCACCGTATATGACGACGAGGACGGCGTACTGGCGCAGTCGGCCTCGATTACGGACGTATTTGTCAGCTCGACCTCGAACTTCCAGCACGAACTGTCGTTCGACGTTCCGGAGGGGATGGTCGTCAGCGTAGTTATATCGACGGACACATCCGACGAGTCTTACCACGACCCGACGCTGGCGTGGCTGAACATCGCCAAAACGGGCGACTACATCCCGCCGGATCTGGGCGATCCCGACCCCGCCGACGATTACTACGTCAATACCGTCTGGAACCGCGCGGATCTGGCGGCCAATCAGACGCTGACCGCGACGACGTATTTCACCAACAGCTACCCCGGCGCGGATGCCGCGGCGGGACGAGCGATCATCGCGCTGTATAACGGCGGGCGGCTCGTTATGATCAACTCGCGGACGTTCTCCGTGGACGGCGGCTCAACGGGAAAGATCGACGTGTCGCTGACGCTTCCGGCTGACGTTCCGTCGGGCGCCAGCGCCGCCCTTTACCTGTGGGACGATCAATACGCGCCGATCGCCGCTCCCGCCTTGTTCGCGAACGCGGCGGTTCCGGACGCGCTGACTTCCGATTGGGCGGCGCTCGCCCTCACGCCCTCTCCGGACGCGGGCAGTCTGGGCGCTAACCTGACGCTCCCCGCGGCGGGCGCGGGCGGATCGGTTATCGCGTGGAAGTCCACGGATCCGGCGTCGCTCACGACTACGGGTTATATCCTTGCCGCGCCAGGGCAGTCGGCGGTCGTCGATCTCGTCGCGATTATCACGAACGGAGAGCGGACCGTCACCAAGGCGTTCACCTACGACGTTGTGAACAGAACGGACTATCTGGCGGCGACGGCGGTGCTGGATAATATCACGCTGGACGGCGACTACCAGAACTTCGCCTACGACGCGGCTCTGACGACAAGCGCGTCCGGCGCGGCGATCGTGTGGTCAAGCAGCGACGCGTCCGTTATGAAGGACAACGGCGAGAACGCCGTAACCGACGGGATCAGCCACTCCGTGACGATGACGGTGACAGTGACGAAAGGCACGGTCACGATGTCGAAGGCGTTCGTCCTGAACGTCGTGAAGCCGGCTGACTACGGGTATCTGTTCGCGTATTTTTACGGCAATAACGCGGGCGAGGTTATGCGGCTGGGCTTTTCGCGGGATGGCGCGCAGTGGACGGATCTGGGCGCGGTGTCCAGCGTTGATAACGACTTTACGCCGACCATCGGTTCGGGCCACATCCGCGATCCTTTCATTATTAAGGGGCAGGCCCCGGATGGCAGCCTTAAGTACTACATGATGGCGACCGACCTGCAAGTCGGCGTAAGCAACGCGAACGACGTGAACGATATCGAAGGGCGGTCCTCAAACTACCAAAACCGCGCGATATACACGTGGGAATCGGACGACCTGATTAGCTGGAGCGTCGCGACGCGAATCCGTGTCGCGGACATAGCCGATTATCCGTTCACGAAGGGTTCGGGCATCGCGTGGGCTCCGGAAGCGGTTTGGGTAGCCGACCACGTTAACCCGGACAAATCGGCGGGCGCTTACATGATGTACTTCACGCTTAACCGCAACAACCAGAATGGTACGGGAACGTATCAGACAAATAACGGCAACGTGATCGCGTACTGGTTCACGCGCGACTTCAAAACGTTCGAGGGTCAGCCGCAGTACCTGTATTCTTACGAGGGCAATCTGACCAGTTCCAACAATCCCTACGGCGGACAGACGATGGACGCGAGCATCATCAGCTATAAAGTCGGAAACTCGACGTATTACGTGATGTTCTACCGCAAGGATACGGGGACGATCTACCGCGTCGGCCCGCAAACGAGCGCCACCAGTTGGAGCGAGACGGGGTACCCTGTTATCGCCTACGGTACGGGCGGCGCGGAGGGACCCGAAGCGTTTCAGCTGATCGGCAATACGGGAACGGCGGGGTGGGTTCTTACCGCCGACCATAACTTCAACGATGGAACACCATACTATTCGGCGAGCGTCAGCACAACCGACGACGTTACCGCTGGACAGACCGCGGCGGCGTTCACTGAAATTGCCGCCGGTAACGGCGCGAATCAGACGAACATCAATACGTTCATGAAGGACGGCAAGGACGCTATAAACGGCACGGCCCGCCACGGCGGATTCATCACCATCGACGAATCGCGCTACGCGGCTCTGGAGAAGAAATACTTGGGCATCGATCACCAGTACTAGAAACGGCGCGCCCCGCCGTCCAGTTGGACGGCGGGGCGCGCTTTTGAATTTATGGTCGTCAATATAATCATAATTAACGATACAATGGCGACAAAAGCGAATTTCAGATGCTTTTCGACAAACAGAGACAGACCGATGAACTCGCGTCAGCGCATATTGTGATCAACGCAATTCACGGACAGCGCAATCGCTGCTAGCATATTACACCTGACTGTAAAACGTCCCGAAGAACGCAAACTGACGGAAAGTGAAAAAAAGCGAAGAATCCCGAAGGATCCCGCAATACAGCCATTCTGAAACTCGATTGCGGACATTTTAACATATACAGTGGAGATGTATAAAGCGTATATTTATACATTTTGCTTGAAACAGCCCCTCGGAGAGTTTTGTAAACTTCGACGTTTAGAAAGTGTAGTTTTGTAACAAAAGATTGATGAATTATTAACACATGTACATATTGAATTGACATCCTTTTATTGTCAAAATATTGCGCAACCAAATGTATACAATCGGTAGTTTGGTTGCGCAATATTGAAATCCTGTATTTACGGCATCTTTAAGCAAAATAATGCTGTAAGAATTGTAGATAAATTTTCCGATTGCGGACATTGCATAAACTGTTTCT
>JAISCI010000004.1 GCA_031265685.1 Clostridiales bacterium | reverse complement strand
TAAAATAATACCTTTTAATTCAAAATAATAACATCTGATACGCTATTAAATGGCGTAATGACGGGATTTCGATGAAGGAATGGCGTGTTTGCAAGAGTGTAGTGAGGTGCTACAGTTTTCCAACATGGGAAAAGTTCAAGGCGGCAAGGAGGAAAGCGTTATGACGAATACAATTAACCGCGAGGGATTGGCGGACATCAGCAAGGTGCGAGTGGATAAATCCCTGCCCAGACGCGAACGCGTTATTGAATACGTTCGCCAGATGAACAACGACCCCTACCATTATATATGCAACGACTTCGCGATTACGGCGAAGTATTCCAAGGACGGCCCCGGATTCGATGATTGCCTTGGGCGGCTAATGACCTGACGAGTTTGCGGGACGGACTCCCCGCAAACTCGTATAAAAGGCTTGGCGGGTGTAGAGTGACGCGGTAAGAAAAACCGTGAAGGAGTGAAACGATATGAGCGAAATCAAATACAGCGCCGTCAAATACATCCGCCTCTCGGACGCTGACGACAAGCGCGACAAAAACGGCAACCGCGTTGAAAAGAGCGAGTCGGACAGCATATCCAACCAGCGCAAGTTTATTGACGACTGGCTGAAAGGACACCCGGACATCGACGCGATGAGCGAGAAAATCGACGATGGATTTACCGGACTTCTGTTCGATAGACCCGCGTTCAAAGAGATGATGGAGGACATCGAGAGCGGCAAAATCAACTGCGTCATAACCCGCGACCTTAGCCGTTTCGGTCGTGAATATATCGAAACGGGGCGTTACCTGCGCCGGATACTGCCCGCCTACGGGGTGCGCTTCATCGCTATCAAGGCTTGTGATATAATAGGGCTAAATGAGTGAAACCGCATAAACAGTGGGTTTCATTGATTTATCCCTATTTTTATCGCCTTGGAAACTGTCCGGTTTAGCGGGCAAACTACCGCGCCGTTGGCCGGACGATTTCTAAGGTAATATTAACCGCAAAGGAGGAGACGGTCAGTAATGAATTTAACTTATGCTGTCAGTAACCAAAAAGGTGGCGTCGGGAAAACAACGCTTTCCCTGAATCTCGGCGCGTCTCTGGCGCAGATGGGCCGCCGTGTCATCATCGTGGACGTAGATCCGCAAGCTAACGCGACGATGGCGCTCGGCTATCCGCAGCCGGACGAGCTGCCCGTCACACTGCCGCACATCATGGCCGAGATCATTAACTCCGGCGGGCGGCTTGATAAATGTGAATTGCTCGAAAAGCGTGAATACATACTTCACGCTCAGGGCATGGATTTCATCCCGTCAAGCATTGAGCTGTCCAGTATCGAAAACATACTCATCAACACGATGAGCCGTGAAAACGTCCTGAAAAAGCTGATCGGCTATATCAGAGACGACTATGATTACATAATTCTGGACTGTATGCCGTCTCTGAACTTCGTAACCATCAACGCCCTGAACGCCGCCGACCGCGTTCTCATCCCCATGCAACCGCAATTTTTCAGCGCGAAGGGGCTTGAGCTTCTACTGTCAACCATTGCCAGCGTGAAAGAGAACCTCAACCCCGGTCTAGCTATCGAGGGCGCGTTGATGACAATGTTTGACAGCCGTCTGAACTTCCACCGCGAAACGATGAACATCGTCAAGACGGCTTACGGCGATTACTTTCGCGTATTCGACACGAAAATCCCGGTATCCGTCCGCGTCACGGAATCTCAGGCGCAAGGCCGCTCGATTTTCGACGCCGACCCCAAAGGCCGTATCGCGGAAAGCTACGCCGCGTTCGCGAAGGAGCTGATCGCCAATGGCTGAGGCAACGTTTCAGCTGAAAAATATGCGCGACATCTTTCGAGCCACAGATCCACTTGCCAAGCCGCAGGGCGACCCGGTTTACAACATCGCCCTCGCGAAGCTTCGCCCGTTCGAATCGCACCCGTTCAAACTCTACAGCGGCCAGCGTTTCGAGGACATGGCCCAGAGCGTCCGCGCTAACGGCGTGCTTGTGCCGATAATCATTCGCCCGCAGGGAGAATTTAACTACGAGATTCTTTCGGGGCATAACCGCGTCGAGGCGTCTCGGGCGGCGGGGCTTGAAACGATCCCGTGCATAATCCGCGACGGACTGGCCGACGACGAAGCGCTGCTCATTGTAACAGAAACAAACATGAGACAGCGCTCGTTCGCCGACCTGACACACTCGGAGCGGGCCGCCGCGATTTCAGCGCATTATGACGCAATCAAAAAACAAGGAAAGCGGACGGATCTAATCGTGGAGATTGAAAACATGTTCAAAGCTAGTAATAATGCGGATTCCGAGACTTATGTTGGATTCCAACAGAAGTTAAACGCCCGTGATAAGACAGCAAGCGATTACGGTTTGAACAGCAATACTATTGTGGTATATCTCCGCGTGAACAAACTGAACCCCGCTCTTAAAGAGCGTCTGGACAACGGATGCTTCTCTGTCAACGCCGCTGTTTCGCTTTCGTACTTATCTGATAACGAACAGCGCGTAGTTGACGACATACTAGATTCTGGCAACTATAAGTTGGACATGAAGAAAGCCAGTGCGCTACGCGCCGCTTCTGCGAAGAATCGACTCGACCACAAAGAGGCCGAACAAATATTGGCAGGAAAGAAAAAGCCGAAGTCCGTACGGCAGGAACCGTTCAAGCTCAAGCCGAAAATCATATCGCGCTACTTCGGCGCGGCTACGAAACCGGACGAGATTGAGGAAACGATTATCGCCGCACTGGAATTTTACTACAAAACGAAGGGAGGGCTGACCCACGAAGGACTTTCGGGCAATGACGCGGCGGGAGAAGCTCTCCCATCTGAAATCTCTGGCTGACAACGCCTCGCAGCGCGTTCAGGGCAGTAAAGACGGATGGCGGGAGTTCCTGCGGTTTTACGCCAAATTTTACAAATATCGTTTCGCCGAGGCGCTGTTGCTGTACGAGCAGACGCCGGACGCCACCGCTTGCGGCGAGATCGAACACTGGAATAAAGTGGGTCGACGTGTCCATCGCGGCGTGAAAGGCACGCCGATTTTGGGCGGTTTTGAGCGTGACACGGATATTCGCTACGTTTTCGACATCAGCGACACATACGGCGAAGAACGTGGGATCCCGCGCCGATGGACGTTGCCGGAAAAATACATTGAAGCGGTCGTAACGGAGCTTCAAACCCGCTTCGGCGTGCCGCTGCCCACTGGTGACCACCGCAAGAATCTGAAATGGGCGGTCGAGGAGTACGCCCGCGAAACCTGCGCCGACATGACGGACGGTCTACGGCTCGACGCTCGCGGCAGTCTGCTGGAACGGCTCGACGACGACAGCTTGTTCGTCGAATACCGCGATACCGTTGTGGACACCGTCGGCTACCTGATTTGCGAACGGCTCGGTCTAGCGCAAGGACTTTACGACGACGACGCGAAGGCGTTCATGTATCTGAGCGATTTCAGCACGCTCGACGCGCTGACCCGTGTCGGCGCGACCGCTGGCCGGATCAGCCGAAGCGTGTTGATAATGATCGCCGAAACTGTCCGCAGAGAGCGGAACAATGAGAGGATGACGGAAAATGCTGGAACCCGGGAAATACACGACCGAGGAATCGATGGCGGCGCTGGCGATGACCGTGGAGGAAATCGAGGCGATGGAGAACGACCCGAATCGGGAGATGCCGCCGCCGATGGGCAAATACGGCCGTCTGTTCGGGAAGTTCCTGCGGGAAAACCACCCCGGCAGGTACGACAGCCTGATGCTGTCGGCGACGCTGCGGGACGTGTGCGCGGAGGTGGACAGGGAAGCGATGGAAATGATGTGGACGCTGCAAGAGCAGCTTCGGGCGAAAACGCCGAGGCCGACCGGCGACTTCATGGCGTCGGCGCGGTACAACACGATGCTCCGCGACCAAGCGGAGGAGATCGTACTGAAGGAAATAGTTTACAGGCGCAGGTAGCATCGGAATCGGAGGGCGAACGCTCTCCGATTTTTCATTTGGCGGACACAGACGCTGAATCTGCGCCCTATATTAATGAAGAAACTCTTTCGGCGCAGGCGCGGCGAAAGGCCGAAAATGGCGGAATTGCTGCGGAATCCGAGATTTTGTACAACGCCAACAATCCGCAGACCGCTCACGATATATTCAACCGGTACGCGCCGCAGGTTGTCAGCCGAGTTTTGCGCGACGAAGCGTACCGCAACGCCCGCGCCAACAGCGACGAGCAGAACACGAGAACAGAATGTAATGCCGCTGTTAATCGCGTCGTCGTCGCGGGAATCGGCGTCGGCGAGATTGACTTGCTTCGCGCTTACGCCGACGAGCCGGGTTTTAAGGAACAGCTTCAGGACTACGTTTTTGAAAACACTTACAGCAGACAAGTCGCCGACCCAGACGCGGAATCTGCGCCCTATATTAATGAAGAAACTCTTTCGGCGCAGGCGCGGCGAGAGGGTGAAAATGGCGGAATGGCGGTTCTTTACAGCTCGAACGACCAAGTAAGAACTGTACCGACCGCGACCGTGAAACAAGAGCCGTCGCTGCTCCACATCGGCGCGGAACTGACCATCGACGGACGTCGCTTCGCCGTTGACAGCATCAATCCCGAGTTTGGCAGCGTTTCCCTGCGCGACGTTACTTTCCAAAATGGCGCCGGCTTCCCAATTTTCCGCAAAGAGAGTATCGAGTTTATTCTGGATCGTCTGAACAATCCGATTATCGAAACATATGTAATAGCAAAACCTGTCGAGCTGAACCAGACCCCGCCGCCGCGAACGCCGAAGCGCAAATCGCGCCGCGTCGCCGACGGACAGCAGTCGCTGTTTGATTTAGAGTCGCAAACGCCTGCAACGAGCCATTCTGATCGTCACAGCGGCGTGTTTTTCCCCGGCGAGATTATCCTTAAAAAGGTAAATATCCCTCAACCGGAAGACGAACCCGGCGATCCGCTGACGGGACCGATAGCGAGCCATCTCAGCTCGATGGGCTGGACGGTTTCTGACGAGCTTGTTTCCACAGGCATCACGGAATTTCAGGAGCGCACTGGCAAAATCGGCGCCGTCGAGGAAATAGCGGATTTTATCCAAAACGAATATCTTGCCGAGGATAAATCGGATGTCGAGGATTTATTCGGTGACGATAACGGCGATGACGGCGATACCGACAAAGCGCCGGAACCGCCGCCGATAGCCGTTCCGCCGTCAACCCCGAAACCGCCGAACTTCCGCATAACCGACGACATCGACATCGGCGGTGGCGGCGCGAAAACCAAATACAAACGCAATATCGAAGCGATCCGCCTGTTGAAAACGATTGAGGCCGAGGGCCGTTACGCCACTCCCGACGAGCAGCGCGTTCTCGCGCTTTACGCCGGATGGGGCGGCATCCCGCAGACGTTCGACACGCAAAACGCCGATTGGCGGCGTGAATATTCCGAACTGAAAGAATTATTGTCGGAAAAAGAATACCGCGCCGCAGCCGCGTCGACGCTGAACGCCCACTACACCACGCCGGAGGTAATCGGCGGCATTTACGCCGCTCTGGAACGTTTTGGCTTTAGCGGCGGAAACGTACTCGAGCCGGCCTTGGGCGTCGGCAATTTTTACGGTTGTATGCCGGAGGAAATGGCGTTGGCAAGCCGTTTGTACGGCGTTGAGCTGGATTCGGTGACGGGTCGGATCGCGCGTCAGCTTTACCCGAATGCCGACATTCAGGTTCGCGGTTTTGAAAACGCCGAATTGCAAGACAATTTCTTCGATTGCGCTGTCAGCAATGTGCCGTTCGGCGCTTACAAAGTGAGCGATCCGCGCTTCGACAAATATGGTTTTTTGATACATGATTATTTTTTCGGCAAGGCTCTGGATAAAGTCAGGCCGGGCGGCGTGATCGCGTTCGTTACGAGCAAAGGCACTATGGACAAGGCTAACGCGTCCGTCCGGCGCTATTTGGCCGAACGCGCCGAGTTTCTGGGAGCAATCCGCCTACCGAACACCGCGTTCAAACGGAACGCCGGAACCGAGGTAACTACCGACATTATTTTCCTGAAAAAGCGCGACCGATTGGTTGACGCGTCCGACGAGGGGTCAGCACTTTCGCTTCGCGAAAGCCGCCCTTCGGGCGTCCGGCTTTCTGCCGGTGCGAGCTGGATTCACATCGGCAAAACCGACGACGGCGTACCGATGAATGAGTATTACATCAAGAATCCACATATGATGTTGGGGACAATGGCGTTCGACAGCAGCATGTACGGCGGCGAGACGGAAACGACGCTGAACCCGGACGGGCGCGACTTGCGTTCGGCTCTATACGAGACCGTTGAGTTTCTATCCAGAAACTCATACGAAGAATCCGGCGATTTGTCTGATTTTGGTGAAGAAAATTTCGAGCCGGCCATCCCCGCCGACCCGAGCGTCAAGAATTACTGCCACGCGGTCATTGACGGAAAAATATACCAGCGCGTCGATTCCGCGATGGCGCCGTGTACTTTCGCGAAAGCCGCTACTGAGCGCGTCGCCGCAATGATTGAAATGCGCTCGCTGACGCGCCATATTCTGACATCGCAGCTGGAGGGCATCAGCGACGAGGATTTGGCCAAACTACAGCGCGAACTGAACGCAGGATATGACAAATTTTACAAAAAGTTCGGCGCGCTCAACTCGCGTTACAATTCGTCGCTTTTCGGCGACGACGCGGACTATCCGCTGCTCGCGGCAATCGAGGAAACCGACGACGACGAAAAACCGCGCAAGGCCGCGCAAGGCCGCCATTTTCAGCAAACGAACCATTTCGCCGATCAAAAAGATTACCCACGTCGGCACGCCGATGGAAGCGCTTCCGGTCTGCCTCAACGAGCGCGGCTTCGTGGACATCGGCTTTATGGCGGGTTTGTGCGGCAAAACGCCGGGGGAAGTTATTGACAGCCTGCGTGGCGTCGTCTTCAAGAATCCCGCGTTTGACGACCCGGACAGGGAGGATAACCTATTTGTCGGCTGGGAGACCGCCGACGAGTATCTTTCCGGGCGCGTCAAGGATAAGCTCGCCGCCGCCGAGGAATTTTGCGTGAACCAAGCAAAATTCCGCGCGGCGCGGGATAATCCAGCTTTTGCCATAAACGTCGAAGCCCTCCGCGCGGTTCAGCCGAAACCGCTTGAGGCCCACGAGATCAGCGCTCGAATCGGCGCGCATTGGATAAGCACGGATTACTATCGTCGGTTTATTCTGGAAAAACTGCGCCCGCCGTCGTATGACGCCGGTAATGTTCAAGTGCATTATTCTCAGCGAACGGGCCAATGGACGGTCGAAAAGCCGCGCAGCCGCCAATCGTCCATCGAGGCGACGCGAACCTACGGCACCTCGCGCATGGACGCCTACACGTTGTTCGAGTTGACGCTGAATCAGAAAAACGCCCGGATTACCGACACGGTTGAGGACGACAGCGGGAAGGAGCGCACAGTCCTCAACCACAAGGAAACCGTCGCGATCCGCGAGCGGCAGACGAAGCTGAAAGAGGAATTCCGGCGCTGGATTTTTGACGTCCCTGACCGCCGAGCGAATTTGTGCGCGATTTACAACAATTTGTTCAATTCGGAACGTTCGCGGCAGTATGACGGCTCGCACCTGACGTTTCCGGGGATGTCGCCGGATATAACGCTGCGCAAGCACCAAGTTGACGCAATTGCCAGAATTTTGTATGGCGGCAACACACTACTGGCGCACGTCGTCGGAGCGGGCAAGACCTACACGATGGCTGCCGCCGCTATGGAGATGAAAAGATTGGGTCTGGCGCGGAAGCCGATTTTCGTCGTGCCGAACCATCTCGTCGGCCAATGGGCGAACGAATTTCAGCGGCTATACCCGACCGCCAACATTCTCGCCGCGACCAAGCGCGACTTCGCCAAAGAGCGGCGTCGGCGCTTCTGCGCCCGGATCGCCACCGGGGAATGGGACGCGGTGATTATCGGCCACTCCAGCTTTGAAAAAATTCCCATGTCACGGGAGCGGCAGGAGAAGCAGCTTGAGAGCGACCTCGATGAAATTGAAGAAGCGATTGTCGAGGCCAAAGACGAGGACAGTTCGCGCGTCACGGTAAAAGAGCTTCAAATGGCTCGAAAACGCGTCGAGAGCGAGTTGTTGCGCCTACGAACAGGCCCGCGCGATAACCTTGTGACCTTCGAGGAGTTGGGTATTGACGCCATTTTTACGGACGAGGCGCACTATTACAAAAACAGGTTCGTGTTCACCAAGATGGATAGGGTGGCGGGCATTTCCCGCGCCCGCGCCAAAAAGTCCACCGACATGGACATGAAAACGCGCTATGTAAACGAGCAAAACGGCGGCTCGCGCGGGGCCTGTTATGCGACAGGAACGCCGTTGAGTAATAGCATGGTGGAATTGTATGTAATGCAATCCTATTTGCAGCGGGACGAGCTGGAACGGCTCGGCCTGAATCACTTCGACAACTGGGGCGCAACGTTCGGCGAGGTCGTGTCCGCGCTGGAACTCGCGCCCAGCGGTCAAGGGTTTCGAGTTAAGGAACGATTCGCTAAGTTCGTGAATCTTAGCGATCTGATGGCGCTCTTTCACAAAATAGCTGACATCCAAACCGCCGAAATGCTGAATCTTCCCGTGCCGAAAGTCCTGAGCGGCAAGCCGATAACGGTTTCCGTCGAACCGTCGCCGGAATTGCGCAAATATACCGACGAGTTGGTTGCTCGTTCGGAACGGATCCACCGCCGCGAAGTCACGCCGGATGTTGACAACATGTTATGTATCACGAACGACGGGCGCAACGCCGCCCTCGACATGCGCTGTATCGACCCGACTGCGACGGACTACCCTGACAGCAAGGTCAACGCCTGCGTCCGAAATGTATTTGATATTTACCAAGAAACGGAATCACAACGTTCGGCGCAAATGATTTTTTCGGACTTGTCCACGCCAAAAGATGGAAAGTCATTTTCCGTCTACGACGACATAAAAGCCAAACTTATCCATCTTGGCATAAAGCCGGGGGAAGTCGCGTTTATCCACGACGCCAAGACCGACGAGCAGAAGGAAAAAATGTTCGCCGCCGTCCGGCGCGGGGATATTCGCGTCATTCTCGGCTCGACCATGAAAATGGGTGCCGGCACAAATTGCCAGTCAAAACTGATCGCGCTTCATCATCTTGATTGCCCATACCGTCCTGCCGACCTGCAGCAGCGCGAAGGGCGCATTGTCCGGCAGGGCAATCAGAATTCAGAAGTCAGAATTTACCAATATATCACCAAAAGCAGTTTCGACGCCTTTCTCTGGGGAATTGTCGAGGCCAAAGCGCGGTTCATCGGGCAGGTCATGAGCGGCAAGAATCCGTCGCGCGAAATGGAAGATATTGACGAGGTTGTTCTGAATTACGCCGAGGTCAAGGCCATCGCGACGGGCAACCCGCTGATCCGCCGTAAAATGGAGCTTGACATGGAAGTCCAGCGACTGCGGATTCTGGAATCACAGTACCGCGCCGACCGATATAGCCTGGAAGATTCTGTACTGACGCGTTTTCCGGCAAGACTGGCGCGGCTCGACGGCGAAATCAAAAATTTGGAAGATGATATAGCGCGACGCGACGCCGACGCCGGGGATTTTCACATGCGGCTTGGCAAACACGAGTTTGCCGAACGTAAAGAAGCGGGAGAAACGCTGCTGAAAGCGTTGGCGTCGGGTCAATACGCCGACAGGACAATCGGCATTTTTCGCGGTTTCGAGATTATTCCGCACGAGCGAACTATGCTGACGGACGCCGTGAAAATTACATTGAAAGGAGCGGCGTCGCACACCGTCGAGCTTTCCGACAACGAGCTTGGCTGCATTATGAGAATTGAGAATAGTTTGAAAAATCTGGAACACGCGCTCGCGGCGCGACGGCTGGCTGTCGAGGAAACTCACCGCCAGATTGAATCCGCGAAAGAACAACTCGCTCGGCCGTTTGAGCGAGGTGAAGCGCTGCAATTGGCGATTTCGGAACTTGAGAGCGTCAATTCACAGCTTGACGTGGACAAGTCCGACGACGCGGCGATGGTGGTTGACGAAAACGCCCAACCAGAGGACATTTTGGGATTGGACGACGAAAATGGGGAGGATTGGGAGGGATAGATGGCTAAAAGGAAACAGTCGGAAGATTACGCGGCGGCGTTGGCCAGCGAGTTTGAGCGGTGGGAACATATCTATAAAAAAGGCTGCTCTGATCCCATTTGGCCTGACGGCGTCAACTTGGAGTTGCTTCATAACCATATTTTGTATTACAAGCGCATGATCGAGGAAACCATGCCGGAAGCGAAATACCCCGAGATATATTACCGGGACGCGCCCCCGGAAGTTGACCGCAATTATATGGCTCGCTCAGACGAAATCCGTGAACACGCCAAAGCGTCGCTAGCGGCATACCTCGCCGATCCTGACTTTCGGTTTATATGCCGGAAAATTGAGGGATTAAATCCAAAAGATGAAAAGAAGCTATTCGTCAGGAATGTTATCGGGTACGCGGCGGGGCTTGAAAAAGCGATCCGCGAGGATGATCTTGTAACCATGCGGCGTCATGAACGCGCCGAGGGTTATTTGTCATCGTTCGCGTCCTGCGCGGAGAGAATCCGCGAGCTTCAATCGCGCGGGAATACGCAGTTGTCGCTGTTTGATTTGAGCGACGAGGATGAAAATTGCGACGATTTGGAAAGGGGTGACAACGATTGATGGTCGCTAAAGAATTTTACACGCCCGAAGAATACGCCGCCGCGAAAGAAGCCGACATCGCGGCGTTTTTGACGTCAATAGGATACGAGCTGACCCGCGCCGGGCATTGCCGGCAGGGAAAGCTCCACGACAGCCTGATCATCCGCGACGACGGGCGTTGGTATTGGAACTCGCGCGGTCTGCACGGAAATTCGTCAATCGAGCTGTACAAGCAAATATTGTTGAATGATTTCGGCTATTCAGACGAATTAGCGGCGGCAATCGCGGCGATTAAACAGCTTGCGGCGGGGCGCGGGACATACGCCGTGTCCGACGCGCGTCTGCGTGAACCGTCCGCTAGGTTGCCGGGCGAATCGCTCACGCTTCCGGCGCCGTTTCGGAACAACAATCGCGTGATGGCGTATTTATGCCATTTTCGTGGGCTTGACGCCGAAATCGCGCGCGGACTTGTAAAATCCGGAAAGATTTATGAATCAGCCGACTATCACAACGCCGTTTTCGTCGCTTTTGACAAAGACGGTAGGCCGCGAAACGCTTTCCTGCGCGGAGCGCTGTCAAAAAGCGGCAGGGCGTTCAAGCGCGATCTGGACGGGTCGGACAAGAGTTACTCGTTTAGCTTGCGCGGGCATCCGGATTCTTACAGAGCATATGTCTTCGAGAGCGCCATCGACGCGATCAGTCACGCCACAATTTGTAAGATAAATGGCGAGGATTGGCGCGACGGGTACCGCGTTTCGCTGGGCGGCACGAGTTTTCTGGGGCTGGACAGGTTTCTTGCTGAAAATCCGAATATTTCGATGATTGCCGCGTGTCTGGACAACGATCCGGCGGGCGTCCGCGCAAGCGCGAAACTGGCCGACGAATACTCCGCGAGGGGGTATTCGGTCATGCGCGAATCGCCTGAGCATAAGGATTTCAACGAAGATTTGCTGAATTTGCGCGAACGTGTTAACGCGCAAGGTTTTGAACGATAACGCAAAATGAATTTTCGCATGAACGAATTTTGCATGACTCACGCAAAATTCCATCACGCGAAAATTACCTTGGGGGATTCCAAAATGAAAACATATCGTGTACATTTTTCTTTCTACAATGAGCGCGACGGGCGTTTCGACGATTCGGCGTATCGCGTTGACGCCGAAAACCAGTTTGAGGCCCGTCGCGCGGCGTGGCTCATGCGCGACACGGACGACGAAACACGTTTCCAGTCGTGCGCCCGGCAATGCGGCGTCACTTGGGACGCTTCGCCGCTTAATTTGGAAGATTATCTCAACGAGCAGGCGTCCGAGATAAAATGCCAAATGCGTATCATCAAGAACGTCGCGCTGCAAAACGCTGAGATCGAGCAGAGCGCGGACAAAACGCAAGAAGCCAAAAGCGAACTATCCTATTTGTACGGCTCGTTGGATACTATTTCCATAACAGCCCGTGACGTCGGCAAGCCGTTCGGCATGGAACCGCCGACCATCCGCGAGGAAATTGAGTACGCGTGGCAGTTGGTCGGGAAACTTAGCGAAGCTGGTCAGCACGACCAGGCGCAAGCGTTGGCCGAGCGTACGGAGGCGGCGCGAAAATGGGACAACACCGCAATTTATACGTTGCGGGAGCTTTTCTCCGACGGGTACATCCACTTGCGTGGCGAAAGCGTCAGTTTTCGAGATCATTTCGGCAGAGACGGCGTTTTTCCAGAAAAATCCGATTTGTCGGAATCGGAGTATACGTTTGCGCGGCGCTGGCGCAACGCGCGGCATATCGAAACGCTCCGCGCTCTGCCGATATTCGGCGAGCGCGATATAATCAAAAATAGCCAATTGATGCCAGTGGATTATAACATACTTGCCCTGCGTATGGACGCCGTAAAACCGGATTTTAGAAGCCCGGAAAACTCGCTCTGGATGCCGGAGGATTTGAGCGGCGATCAGACAATTACGCTCGGCGGCGATCCCGACCATCGCTTCAACGCCAGAAACCTCATAACCGGCATGGTTGTTGACCTGAAATGTTCGGACTTCGCCGGGGTCTTGCGGCCGGAGTTTTCTGAAAATATCGACTTTGACGCTTTGAGGCAAGAGTATGCCCAAACCCGCGCCGCCGAACAGGACAACAACTGGGAAATGGAGGAATAGTTTTGGGGCAAGGAGCCGTGGTGTCCGAGGTGTGTTGGTATTCCCTTCCTGTAAATAAATGCTTGAAAGCTCAAAACCCAAACTCTGGGGCAGGGGACTGAAGGGACTGGGCTATTACGGACCAGCTAAGCAAAGTCAAGTGTTTTTTATGAAAAACAGCTCCAATACGAAAGAGCGCAGTTAAGGCTCAATTGGGCAAAGTGCGCCCAATTGAGCCTTAATCCATTATACTTCACCAAATGTCGTCAAGGTCGGGTAGTATTTTTTCGCGCAAAGAGCGCGCGAAAAAATCTCCACCCTACCCTTGACGACAAGCGGAGTTTTTGCGCGTATAATGGCCGCCGAAGCAAGCTATGCCGCTCTTTTGTTCTTCTCTCTCAGCCATTGGGCGTGAGCCTCCGGCTGGCGAAGCTCAAACGGCTTTTTGTCCCTAAGCACCGCGAAGATTATGTGAACCATCTTGTTCATGACGGCGCAAAGCACGACTTTATGCGGCTTTGACCCCGTTTTTCTGCGGTAATAAGCTTCCAGGACGGGATTGTTTGCCCGTTTAGCGGAATTCTTCGATATGTTGCAGACGGCGACCATGTTCAGGAGTTGTCTCGCGTATCGGCAGCCGCGTTTCGATATTTTATTCTTCGTGCCCTTAAACATACCCGACTGCTTGACGGACGGGTCAAGACCGAAGTAAGCCGTAAGCTCGGACGGCTTATTGAAAGCTGAAAAATCGCCTATCTCCGCTAGTATAACAGCCGCTCCGAAGGCCGATATGCCGGGTATGGAATCCAGCAGCGCAGCGTTTTCCTGTATCGCGGCGTCGCTTCCGACAAGACGGCTGATCTCGCTCTCCAGAATCTTCAGATTTTGGTTTATAGACTGAATTATCGCCAGATTCACCTGAATCAGCAGCAATCCGCTGCCGCTCGGTATGTTGATTTTTTCGTCGCGCCGGGCGAGTTCGACGAGCAGCTCGGCCTTTTTAGCTGCGTAATCCACTCCGCGCCGTGAGAATTTTTTGATCAGGGCGCGAAGTTCCTCAATATTCGCGTTTAATACCGCTTTCGGCGACGGATATTTTCCAGCATGGCCAACGTCGTAGGCGATGATATGGAGCTGAAGGCCTTGTGGAAGCTTGGAAATATCTGGTCGATATCAGCGGTGATCCTGTTGGAATACATGGTTCGCGTTTTTATAAGGTCGCTGTGCCGACGCGTCAGGTTTCGGATGTCGAACAAGGTGTCGATGGGCGCGTTGGTCAGACGCAGTTTCTTAAGGCGGTACAGCAGCGCGATCCTGTACGCGTCGGCTCGGTCACTTTTGACCTTGCGGATGTTGATATTCTTCATAGCGTGAGACTGCAAGGGATTTATGACAATGGCGTCAAACCCATTGCTTGTCAGAAAATAGAAAAGCAGCCGATGATAGTGCGACGTCGATTCCATCACGACTACCGGACGAACGCCGTGTTTCTTTTCGGCGGATTCCAACACGGCTTTTGCCTTCGTCATGCCCTCGAAATCGTGCGCAAAGTGCAGCTCACCGATAATCTCATTGTTTGGCGAAAGCACGCACATATCGCTGAAATATTTGCTGACGTCAACACCGGCCACAGGGCGGTTGTCCATATGCTCATCCTCCAGTTTTTGCCGGTTAGAAGCAGTCATACCGCCCTTTGCAAGAAACAAGCCCGCATGTGATGTGAGTAACCGGACGGAGCCGGACTCTACCAGCTTAAACGTAAACCTTGCGCGGTATGAATTAGCAGTCCCTCAACGGGTAGTTCCGTTATGGAAACCCAGCAGGAATAACGCCGATTTTCTAACCGCGCTCAGTTTAACGTCTTTTCGCCGCGCAGTCCACCCGCAGTGCCGACAGCCCGTGCCGTTCTCGCTGATAATAAAACGCGGTCGGATGGTATGCCGCGCTAACTTCAGTATACGGGCAGGAATAGGCGGGTTCCGCCCGCCGCGAAAACGGCTTGCAGGCGGAGCCTGCAACGGGTTACGAGCGGCAATATGAGGTTATTTTCGGAACCTTTGTATTTTTAAGGAAAGGAGAAATATTATGGCAACAAGCGTCAAACGCTCCATCGACTTGTCGCCGAAAACCTACGAAGCTCTACGGCAGATCGCCGCCGTTCAGGGAAAACCTGTCAGCGAGCTGATTCGCAAGTACATCAGCGACGGCATGAACGTGGACAAAACCTCGCAGGACATCGACTTTATCCGTCGCCAGATCCGCGAAGAACTGGAAATTATGCTCAAACCGCAGATCAATCGACTTGCCAAGCTGCTTATGCGGATCGGCATGATGACGGTATCATTTTGTTACTTCAATTCCAAAATAGTCCATATATTCGCGCCGCTCCGGGACAGGACAAGCTACGAGGAACTGATGACCGAGTGCAAGCACAATGCGGCCGCGTATCTGAATATGCGCGACGCCAGTCTCGACGCAGCTTTCCGCGAGTTTGACCAGAATAATCAGTAAAGGGTGAATCTTTTGGATAACGAGAGAATGAAGGAGTTTATCCGGCGTATAGAGGTGGATGGGAGCAAAATCCAATTTGACGCGAACGGCGCGGCGCTGATTTCCGGCGAGAACACCGGCGCA
The DNA here is from genome assembly GCA_031265685.1 of Clostridiales bacterium. GTDB lineage: Bacteria > Bacillota > Clostridia > Lachnospirales > WRAX01 > JAISCI01. Next base: position 23,382 of record JAISCI010000004.1, on the reverse strand, counting down.
GTCAAAATGGCGAAGAACGGCGACATTATTTACCATCGCAGCGATGAACGCCTTGCCCAGCGGGTCTGCGAACTCCGCGACGAGGTAAACGAGTACATGCGAGCGTACCAAACCGCTGTGCCCGACGAAAAGGACTCTAACACGCGGACGCTGCTGGTTTACAATAATTGTGAACTGGCGGCGCGGCGTATGCCGAACGAGAGCATAGACTTCGTGACATGGCGGCATGGTATCGGCGGCGAGCGCGAGGTCGGGAATTACTACGACGATTACGCCGCCGCCAAACAGGACTTCGCCGCCCGCGCCGGATTGATTGACCGCGAGCGATTGTTTAGCGAGAAAGAACTTGCTGTAATCCGATCAAGTTTGTCAGAATATCTGACGCTTGACGCCGGCGAACGGTTGGACGGTAGCAACGAGGCCGCGATCAAGATCGTCGTGGACAAGATCGACCGCGTGATTGAGCCGGAGATCAATAATGAACAGGAAATGGAACCGGAATTGTAGACTGGAGGACAATATGGAAAATACTCAGAAAAACATCGATATAGTCCGCGATATGCTCGCTTGCTGCGAAACGCTAGGCGAAACCATGCGGCGGTTCGGCGAGCGCGGCGAGTTTCTGTCCGACGTGGACTATCAGGCAGCGGCGGCGTTTTCCATAATCAGGCTGAACATACTTCGGAAGCGATTGAGCGCTGATTTTAAGAAAGCGCACCCGGAATTCGCCCAAAAGTTGGATATGAAGAAATCAGACGACGTATTCCCGGACAAAAATTTGATCTGGGAAATATTACAATATCAGGTGCCGCATCGGAAAGCACTGCTGGAGCGGCTTTCCAAAACTTATCGTCTGCTGACGCTCGATTCCGAAATTCCGACGGCGGGGACGGTGGCGGATTGAGTACCGTAATCTACAAGCTCCGCGTGATTGGTCCGCGAACCCGCGACGCGCCCCAGCGCAACAAGGCGCACATGGAATATATTGGCCGACGCAAAGGCGTTGTGCTGAACGAAGGGCTGAAACACGGACTGTTCGGCGTTGTTGACGGGCGCAAAGCCGAGGAAATTTCAAGCATTTCTGAACTTTCGCGCTATATAGAATCCAAGACCCGCGACGGCACGATCACGTACCGCGCGGTCGCCTCGCTGGCCGAGGACGACGCTATGCGGCTTGGCTACAACGATCCGGTGAAATGGCGCGAGCTTGTGCGGGCACGGATGCCCGATATGGCCGAGAAAATCGGCATTCCTATACATAATCTGGAATACGTCGCCGCTTTTCACCGCGATAAGGGCCATCCGCACATGCATATCCAATTTTGGGACACCGAGCAGACCATCAAAAAGGACGCGTTCGTCCGTCCGAAGGTGTCGGCGGACATCCGCGCCGGGCTTGTCAAGTATGTTTTTGGCGAGGAAATGTCCGAATTGCAAGAATTGAAGAACGAAGCCCGCAAAGCCGCTCTCGACAACATTGGCGGCTTTTTTGGCAATTTCGTCGAAACCCTCGCCGACATGACGCCGGGTGAGCATGCGGCGGCGATTGAACGTCTGAAACTCGACGGCGATCTCGCGGACGGTCGGCTGATTTACAGCCGCTTCAACACCGCCGACACGCGGGCGATTCTATCTGAATTGCTCGAACTTTCGGAAATCGTTCCAAAAACCGGACGTTTATATTTCAAACTCATGCCGTCGGACGTCAAGGACGCGATCCGCGAGTTTATCACCATCGTACTCGAGCGCAACGCCGATTGCGATCGCGAGTTTAAGCGATACGTTCAGGCTGCGATGGACTTGTCAAAATTTTACACAGACAAACCCGAAGTCCACGAAAAAGCCGCCCGCGCCGCCTACGATGACATGACGGCGCGCCTCGGCAACGTCGTTTTGCGGACGGTCAAGAGGCTGAACCAATTGGAGCGTGACCAATCCTATCGGAGGGATATGATTGAGGGGCTTGTAACGGAGCTGTTCAGCGTACTCGCCCGCTCCGCCGATTCCGGAGAGCGCACGGTCGCGTACCGCGCGGGAGAGCTGTCAAAACAGGCGAGAAAGGAACAGGCGATGCAATTGGAAAACACAGGTAGTTGTGACTGGGGAAGGTAGTGATTAGCTTGTTCAAAAAACGGACTGAAACAAAGTCTCCCTACCAGCGGTTAGGCTATAAAAACAGGTGGGATTATTTGAGACGTTTGTCAAAAGAGTACAAAGTCTCTTACCGCGACGTAGCGTCGCTAGCTGAAATGCTAGGCTCCGCCGAGGATTTCGACGGCCTGCTAACCGAACTTGAGTACATCCAGTTATGGTCGGGAGACGACATATGAAGAAAACGAAGCTAAAATTCGGAATATTCGCGCTGTTGACGGCCATCGGGCTAACCGTTGGATTTTTCTTCACGGGATACCTGAACCTGTTGCTGACCGGGCAAGGAGCGGACGATATTTCCGCGTTTCATCCCGCGAGGATCGCAACTAGCGTTGCCGACGACAGCCGCCACCGTCAGTTGCTTCTGTTGGTAGGACTAATTGTCATATCGGGAGCGGGCGCGGTCACGCTGATGAACCGCCGCGAGACATTCGAGAGCGACACGTCGCCCATCGCGGGCGAGATCCAAACGCCCGTCGCAATCGGGCAAGGCCAGCACGGAACGGCTCGCTGGCTGAAAAAGTCCGAGCGCGGCAAGGCGTTCGCGGTTTTCCGGCTCGACCCAAGCGAACCGACATTCGCGGCGCTGTTGGACGCTGGACAAAAAGACGGAGAGGTGATGCATTATAATGAAGAAACTCTGCGGATTTCCACCGAAAAACCGCAAGAAACGTGACAATAACGGCATTTCGGGCGGTCTGGTGGTTGGCCGTGAGAAACGTGGCAATATTGAGAATATTTATTATCTTTCCGATGACGTTCATTCGCTAACCATTGGCGCGACGCGCTCCGGCAAAAGCCGCTGTATCGTGCTTCAAAGCATTGCGCACACCGCGCTGGCAGGGGAATCACTTTTGGTAAATGATCCCAAGGGCGAATTGGCGGCGTACTGCGCCCCGTTCCTGAAACGGCTCGATTACGAAGTCGTTCTTCTTGATTTCAAATCGCCGCTGAAATCCAGCCGTTACAATTTTCTCCAGCCCGTAATCGACGCCGTAAATCGCGGCGATAACGCGAAGGCAGTCGATCTGACGTGGGACGTGACCTCGGCGCTCGTTCCGCAGGACGAGAAAGGTGAGAAAATTTGGAACGACGGGCAGGCCGCCATCATCGCGGGCGCGATTATGAGCGTCGTTTTCGACAACCGCGAGCGTTCCGAATTTCAGAATCTCACCAATGTTTACCATTTTATACTGCATATGTGCCGCGCTGAGGGCGACGGTATATTGCTTGACAAATATTTGCAAGACATGCCTGACGAACACCCGGCCAAGGGATTGTTCGGCGTCGCGCAGATAGCGCCAAGCCGCACGCGAGGCAGTTTTTTTACGGCGGCGCTGGCGACGTTGCGCCTGTTCACGAACGAGAGCGTTTATTCGCAAACTTCGGCCAGCGATTTCCGGCTTGCCGACACGGGCAGCCGCAAACGCGCGATTTTCATAATCCTGCCGGACGAAAAGGTAACATTTTACAGCTTGGCGTCGCTGTTAGTATACCAGCAATATGTCGCGCTGACCGAAGCCGCCGATGAGCGCGGAGGGCGGCTGAAAGTCCGCGTCAACTTCTTGCTGGACGAATTTGGCAATTTTGTGGAGATCCCGGCTTTTTCGAATCTTCTGACGGTCGGCGGCGGGCGCGGATGCCGGTTCAACCTATTCATCCAGTCCATCAGCCAGATTGAGCAGAAATACGGGCGCGAACAGTGCCAGACAATTCTAGATAATTGCCATTGTTGGATATATTTGAAAACGGCTAATGTTGAAACAGCGAGCCAGATTTCCAAACGCTTGGGTAATTATACCACGTCGAGCTACTCGCGATCAAGCTCGTATTCGCCGGGCGGCGGATCGAATGGAAATATTTCCAATTCGTTCAACCTGATTTCACGCCCGCTGCTGACCGAGGATGAAATTTTGCGGATCGAGCGGCCATACGCGCTTGTGATGTACAGCGGCCATTTTTCGGCGATTATGAAATTGCCCGACTTATCTGAATGGAATTTCAACACCGCGCTGGGTATGGGCGATCCCGAACACAACCGCAAACTGCGCGAATTGCGCGAAAAAAGCCGCGAGTACCGCAAGCCTGAACCAATCAAACTTTGGGGGATTTGGGACAAATATGCCAAGAAAACGCGAACGTCAAGCGACTTCGGTGAACACAGCGGCAGAATTTTGGAGCGCGACGAGATGATCGACGACGGCATCCGCGTGATTCCGGCCAGACCGTTCCCTGTGGAGATGACCGCGCGCGATTTGGCTTTGGCAGGGAAAGGGCTGGATGGAATGTTCGAGAAATTCAGAACCGGGCAATTAATCCGTCAAAAAGACGTCGAAAGGGCTGAACTTTTATGAAAAACGCGATCAGCGAGGCAAAAAAGTGGGTTTTCGCCGCAATCTGCGCCATTTGCGCGGCGGCGCGAGCGACGGTCGTCTTCGCGGCGGTTGACATTGGCCAGTCGAAGCTGGCGACGGGCACCGAGCAACTCATCCAGGACGCGACGGCGTGGCTGATGATCGTCGCGCCGCTGGTGACGGTGGTGGCTGTCATTTATTACCTTATACGCAAGACAATTGCCGATGAAATGGATACCAAAAAGTGGAATTCGCGGATTTCCACGGCGATTATCTGCTGTATCGGCGTCGTGGCGGCCGCGCTAACCATTAATCTGATTGTCGGTTACTACCAGTAAAGGAAGCGATGACCTTTGGAATGGATACTTGTCGGACTGATTGTGGCGATTATTGTCGGCGCCCAGTTCATCATCGATGCCATGCTGAACGGTCTGATCCCGATGGCGTTTTACATGGAACAATTTGTAAACACATCGGGATTCGGCGCGAACCTCGACTTTTCGCCGCTGTTCAGCCTATTTTTCGGATTCGGGGTCAGTCTGATTGTTCTGAAATTTCTGTACAAGGGCTTCAATGTGTACATCGGCTGGAGCGACGGCGATCCCGATCTTGATCCGTTGTCGCTTGTAACAAATTTCCTGCGGGCGATGGCGGTTGCGCTGTGTTTCTCAATTCTCTATGACGCGCTCGTGACAGTAACTTCCAGTATGATCGACCAGACCATCGGCGTTATCGGCGATCTTTACGCCCAGCAGAGCGTTGTTGACACAATCGTCAACCTGATTTCCGGAAGTATTTTCATGGCGCTGACCGCGCTGATTCTAATAGTCTGCTATTTAATTCTGTGGATACAGTTTATGATGCGCGGAGTGGAAATGTTTGTCATGCGCGTCGGCGTGCCCATCGCGTGCGTCGGCCTGATCGACAACGACAAAGGCGTTTTCGCGCCTTACGTAAAGAAATTTTTCATGAACGCCGCGACGGTGCTGATTCAGATCGCGCTCGTCAAGCTGTCGTTCACGATCGCGACGCTCGGCAACTTGTTTTACGCGCTGGGCGTCGCGTTCGTCGCGATGAAAACACCCAAATTCTTACAGGAATTCATGCTACAGGCAGGCGGCGCGGGCGGAAGCGTCGTTAACACAATTTACCACGCGTCACGACTGTATCAGATGGCGAAGGTGGCGGTCAAAAAATGACATATATCGATGAAATTTCCGTGGCGGTTCTGGCGCTGATCCGCGCCGGGGCAGTCTTTCGCGCCATTTTCTGCCTAATCCGATTGTCAACCGCCGAGGAAGAGTCGCCGCAATTCAAGAAACGGCTCCGCAATACGGTTGTGTTCTACATAATTGCCGAATCGGCGTTCGTTTTGAAGGATATTTTTGTCTATTATTACTCGTGATACTGTTTCAGAATTAAGGTTGACATTTGTTTTTAAGGTTCGCGCCTAAGAAGTTTGCGTGAATCAAGCAAACTTCAGAGCCGCACGAACGCGCTATCGCTATGAATTTTCGCATGGTCCACGCGAAAATTACCTTCTTAAAAACAAATGTTACTATCTAACCTGAAACAATATGAGGTGACCCATGGAAACTTCCAATCTTTACATCCCCGTTAACATCAAGACGCGGTTCGAGTTTTTCGACGGATTCGGCTTGGCCGAACTCGCGCCGACTGTCGCCGCCGCGCTCATCAGCGGAATCGTTGCCGTCGTCGTTCACGCGGCCGGCGGCGGAATGGTCACGTCCGCGCTGATCGTATTGGTAACAATTGCCGCGTCGGTGATGGCGCTGGCGAAGGGCGAGAATAATCTGTCCGTCGTCGATCAGACGAAGTGCGTATTGAGCTTCTTGCGTGAACAGCGGCAATATTCATACTATTATGCCGATGAATGGGGTGGCGATGCGTGAAATTGCCCTACATAATAGGAAGAAACTCGTCCAAAAACGACGAAAAACTCCGCAAAACCCTGACGGCGAACGAGTTTGTGAACGTCAAGGACGCGCGCGGCCCGATACTCTACAGCAAGGACGGGCTGTTGTTCGCGTTCCTGCGGATTCAGCCGATCAGCCTTGACCTGCTCTCGCCGAAAGAGAAAGAAAAGAAAATTCGGACTTTTTCGGCGGAGTTTTCGTCGGAACGCAAAGGCTTCAAATTTCTGTCAATCTCACGGCCCGTGGATATTTCGGGGCTGTCGGCACGATTGACGAGTTTGCTCGCCGAAGCGACTGACGCCGCGCGGAAAGATTTATTGAACCACGAAATCCGAGAAGTGTCGGCGTTTGCGCTGACCGGCGAAGTAACCGAGCGGCAATTTTATCTCATAATCTGGGAACACGCCGGGGATGACGGTGAAAAGGAGTTACTGCGCCGGGCGCGCGAGCTTGAAAACCGGCTTTCGGGCTGTGAAATAGAGGCGGAACTTTGCGGACAAGGCCCGGTCGTCCGGCTTTTGAATCTGTTCGCGAATCCCAATTATGCCCATCTGGATGACGACGATATAACGCCCGCGATTCCGATGTTGACGAAATGGGGTGATTCATCTGAATAGTGAGCAGATTCAGATCAACAACGCGTTGCTGAATACCATCACGCCGATGGGCGGTCTGGAATTTCAGCGCAACAAGATTTACATCGGCGAGAATGTCGCAAAGATCTACGCGATAACCAAATATCCCCAGACTATCGATGCGGGCTGGCTGGCGAAAATCTCCAATATTCCTCGGGCGGTGTCCTGCCAGATTTTTGAGCCGTGCGACAACTCCGCGCTGATCGAACATCTGTCGCGGAGCGTCACAAGTTACCGTGGCGTCGCCGAAAGCTCCCGCGACGCCCTGGCCCGTCAGCGGGCCGAGAAGTCAGCTGACGACGCCGAAAATCTTATGCGCCAGATCGATCAGAACGGCGAGACGGTTGGCTATATGTCAAATCTTGTAATGCCCGTGGCGAAAGACAAGGCCACGCTTGACAAAATCTGCCGCGCCATTGAAAGCGCGTCCGCCGCCCTGCGCTGCCGGATACGCGTCCTTGCGAACCTCCAAAAGGAAGCGTTTCAGGCAATCGCGCCGTACCACGTCATGCCAGAAATAATTCGCAATATCACCCGTCGAAATGTGCCTCTCAGCACGTTCATGGGCGGTATGCCGTTCGCGTCCTCGGGTTTTTCCGACCGAGACGGATATTATTTCGCGAAAGACGCGCAGGGCGGGCTGGTCGTACTCGACCCGTGGCTTCGAGGCAGCGACCGCACCAATACAAATTTTGTCATACTTGGCGTGGCGGGCGTCGGCAAGTCTACCGCCGCCAAAAGCCTGATTTTGTCAGAATTCATGAGCGGCACTACCATCATCTGCGTTGATCCCGAACGCGAAATGAAGGAAATGTGCCACAAACTGGGCGGCGACTGGATCAACTGCGGCGGCGGTTCAGGCGGGCTGATTAACCCGTTGCAAATTCGGCCCGCGCCCATTGACGAAGACGGCGAAAACGATAGACTCTACGGCGATGACACGGGAATGGGCGCAATGGCGCTGCATTTCAAAACATTCGAAGTGTTCATAAAACTCTACACGCCCGACATGACCGAGATCCAGAAAGCGATTCTCAAACAAGCGTTGGAGCAGCTTTATGCTTGTTTTGGAATAACTTGGGATACAGACGTGACGACTTTGAAGCCGAAAGACTTTCCGACATTCAGCGACCTTTACGCGCTACTGAAAAAACGTATCGAAGCCGCCGCCGACAGAAGTGATCTGGAATACTTATCCATAATCGTTCGCGAACTTGCCGAAGGCTCAGACAGCTTCCTGTGGAACGGTCACACGACCGTCAATCCCAAAAGCCGTTTCATCTGCCTTGACACGTTCGACTTGCAGAACACCTCGGACGTTATCAAAAAGTCACAATATTACAACATCTTGACATGGGCGTGGGAACAAATGTCGCGGAATCGCTCAGAAAAGGTACTGCTCGTCTGTGACGAGGCGTATCTGCTTGTCGATCCGAACGTGCCGCAAAGCCTGATTTTTCTGCGGAACGTCGCGAAACGCGCGCGCAAATACGAAGCCGGACTTGTGATTATTTCTCATTCCGTCGTGGATTTCCTCGACCCCGCCGTCAAGATGTACGGTCAGGCTCTGATGGATATTCCTGCCTATAAAATTCTGATGGGTTGTGACGGAAAGAATCTTTCCGAAACAGCCGAGCTGTACAACTTGACTGAAACTGAGCAGGAACACTTGTGGGGCAAACGGCGCGGTTACGCGCTTTTCTTCGCCGGCGCCAAGCGTATGTTGGTTCGTTTTGACATCGCGGATTACAAGCTGCGTTACATGGGGCGCGGCGGCGGGAGGTAACGGCATGGCCATAGACCCGGCGACCCTGAAAATGGCGGCAAAAGCCGCGTTCGCCGTGCTGACCGACGAAGATGCGCGGCGTAAAGTCGCAATCATCGCAATCGCGCCGCTCGCGGCAATTATCTTGCTGATCAGTCTATTCTTCTATATTCTGACAATGCCGCTGGCGGCGCTCGGTGGCTTTTTTGAAGGGGACAACCTCGACGCGGTTCAGGTAGCCCGCGCCGATCACGGCTACGATCAATTCCTTGACCCGTTGGAGTACGAAGATAGCGGAGATTCCGAATTATCAGATATCGTCTTCGCGGACGGCGTGACCGACGTAGTTTATTACAATCAAGCTGACGCCCGCTGGAAAAACGAGCCATACGGCCTTGACACAATCGGCGCGGCGGGCTGCGGTCCGACCGCGCTGGCGATGGCGGTATCGTCGCTGTCCGGAGCGATTGTCGATCCGTTGCAAATGTCACGTTGGGCATACGCTAACGGCTACAAGTGCGAGGGCAGCGGAAGCTATCACAGCTTGATCCCCGACGGCGCGCGGCATTTCGGGCTGGCTGTCGATTACGCTTCGTCATCCGACCCACAGAAGATTGTGAACGCGCTGGCGTCCGGCAAGCTGATTGTCGCGATCATGTCGAAAGGGCATTTTACCAAAAACGGGCATTTCATTGTGCTTCGCGGCGTGACGAGCGACGGAAAAATCCTTGTCGCCGACCCGTCCAGCCGCTCACGCAGTGAGCAGGAATGGGATTTACCCACAATCTTGGACGAGGCTCGCAAGGACGCCGGCGCGGGCGGGCCGTTTTGGATACTGGAATAAAGCGCCATATTATGGGAGGTTTTGAATAATCAACACAATCAGAATCATCACGAACGTGACAGCAATATCGGAGTGCTCAATGGAATCCGCGCCGCCGCCTGTTTCCATTCCGAAAAGCGAAGTGTTTAGGGGGGCTATTGCTGATTGGTAAATATTGCTATATTTTGACAGATCCGCCATGGCGCTACGCACAAAAACGGCTGCCAGGCGCGGCGGAGAAGCATTACCGGACAATGAGCGTCGAGGAACTCTGCGCCCTGCCCGTAGCCGGACTTGCGGCCAAAGACGCCGTTCTGTTCATTTGGTCAACTTTTCCTCAACTGCCAGCCGCCATGCGGGTGATCGGCGCTTGGGGTTTCCAGTATAAGACAGTCGCGTTCGTCTGGATTAAGAAAAACAAGCGAGCCGGCAGTTATTTTCTGGGCATGGGTTTTTGGACCCGCGGCAACGCCGAGGTTTGTCTGCTGGCGACGCGCGGCCATCCGACGCGCCAAAATAAGGGAATCAGCCAGCTTATCATAGCGCCGATTGAGGAACATTCCAAAAAGCCGGACATTGTGCGGGACAAGATTGTCGAGCTGATGGGCGACTTGCCACGCGTCGAGCTTTTCGCGCGGACGCGCGCGCCCGACTGGGACGCCATCGGGGACGAAATCGACGGACGCGACATTCGCGAGGTTATGGCGGTGATGACTGCGGATGGTTAATTATGTATCCGAACTGCGCCCGGGCTTGCTCGACGACCTCTGCGGCAGGATGTACATGATGGTTGCCATAATACGCCAGACGGATTTGAAAAGGCTGGTAATCGGCGGCGGCTCGGACTTCTCGCATGTCAGCCGATTCGTTATCGACCTGTCCGCGCTGAAAAACACGACCGACGAGGTTATCGAGGCCGTCGCGTCGTTCAGGTCGATGTACCCGGATGCCCGCGTCGTCGTGATCGCCGACAAGGAACCGCCCGAAAGTCCGCTGTTCGCGCGGCTTTTCAGCTTGGGCGTTTACGACGTCGTGACCGACCTCGGCGACGGCGGCTTGAAGAAGTGCCTGACTACGGGCTTTTCTAAGGAAGAAGCGTCCGCGTATCGCATAGAGAAACCGGATTTGACGGACAAGCCCAAAGAGGAAAAACCGGCGCCGCCCACCGCCGAGCCTGAACCGCCGCCCCGCGAGAAAATCACCGCCAACCGCGATTTCAGGAAACATCGCCCATTTGTGACTGTGGCGGTTTGCGCGACCGAGCCGCATATGGGCGCGACGCACCAGTCGCTGCTGATTGCCAAATTTCTGTCAAGTGTAGGCTTCAAGGCGTGTTACCTCGAGGCGAACAAGCGTCGGAATATTCTGTATCTTGCGCGCACGTATCCGGTCAACGCCAACGAGCGCAAGCACCTGCTGCAGTTTGAGTGCGTGGACATGTATTTCGACTTCAAAATGTCGGAAGTCATAGCGTCCGGATATGATTTCTATGTGTTCGATCTCGGACGGTTCGCGGAGGCCGAGGCCGCATCGTTTTTGACAAAGGACGTCAAAATCATCGTCGGCGGCGCGAAGGCGTGGGAAATGCCAGCCTACACCGCCGTTTTCGACGCCGTTGACAAGTGCCGCGACGTTCACTTCATCCTGAACCACGCGCCGCCCAGCGAAGCTCGGAGCATCCGCGAATTGATGGGCGGCCTGCGGACGTATTTCGCGGAATACGTGCCATATCCGTTCGCGGGGGGCGTTAATCTTGAAATGTATAAAAACATATTTCAGGATTTTCTGACTGTTGATAAGATTCCGGCGATTAAATCTCCGACAAGGACAAATTTCTGGAAAAGGGGTTGATCATGGCAAAACGTGGGTTTTACGAGGATTACCAACGCGAAAAGCGCGAGCGCCCCACGATGATACGTAAAAATACGGGAACGGCTGTAATCAGTTTCTTCGCGAAACTGTTTGCAGCTATTTTGTATCTGACAGCGACGGCGCTCTCCAGCGTCGGGCTGACTACGCTGATCAACAAGCCGCTAAGGGACTTATTTTTTGAAACCGCGACGAAGCTGTTCTTGGGAAATTAGAGGGGGATGAATTTTGAAACTTGTTTACATTTGTTCGGCTTATGACGCCGAAACGCCGGAAGAAATGGAGCGCGGCAGACAGTCCGCGCTCGCCGCCTGTGCCGAAGCATATCAGTTTGGTAGGTTAGGTGGACAGTTTATCGTGCCGGTAACGCCGCTTGTCAACTTCGCGTATTTTGGCGAAAACGACCCCGCCGAGCGCGGCTGGGCGCGTAAGCTGGGGCTTGCGCTAATGTCAAAATGTGGGGAATTGTGGGTGGCGGGCGAAAATTTTTCCGAGGGTATGCGTGGCGAGATCAGGGCGGCAGCGCGGCTGGGACTTCCCGTATTCTCGATGGGCATGGCTCAGGAAAAAATTCAGGCGGCGATTGACGGTATGCCGCCAATGCTTGATGAGCGTTCGTGTCTAAAAGGCAGTGATCGCGCGGATTATACCGGTCAACTGCTGGCGCTGAAGCCGTCCGCGCTCGCGCCTTGGGCGATGGAGCCGGAAAATCAGCTGTGGCTGGCAGAATCCGGCTTTGGCCTTAGCCCAACTGCCAGAGGGCGGGCGGTTTACGCGGCGTGCCTTTATGACGGCGAGAAAGCGCGTTTCGACCGCTCGGATTTTTTGGGGATCGCCGACCGCGAAAAGCTCCCGGATTGGGCGGATGACAAGTTGACTGAATTTGAGCAAAATATGGAAGAATCGGAGGAATGGGAATGAAACGTTTTTTGCAACGCGCGATCCCGACGCTGACTGCGGCGGTGGTCGTCATTTGCGGTGGCATGACGGCGTTCGCGTCCACGGTTGACGCCCTGCACAACGGCCAATTGCCCGCAATGCCGACGGCGTCAACGGCGCCGCCAACGACCGTGCCGATTCCGCAGCCGACCGACGTGCAGGGTATCGAGGAAAACGGCGTCCGCTGGATCGTGAAGACATACGAACTCGCGGAAAACGAATCGGCGGACAGGATACCCCGCGAGTCTTTTGAGCTGGACAGCTTCTTATACGAATGCTCTGATGTGGCAGAAAATGAAATATATTCCACGGATGAACGTGAACATACGGAAGCCGTCACAATCAACGCCGACACAAAAAACGCGGACGCCATCATGAAGCAACTCGCTCCGACGCTGGACTACGAATACGAAGATGGCTATGCAGGCGTTCTTGCGCTGGATATTTCAACCATTGACGTCGAATCGGCGGGCACGCGCAACGAGAGCTATACCGTGTCGGAAACGCGAGAATATTCAGGTTTGACGTACAATGACCCGTCGCTGATTCCGAAAGCGATTGTCAAAAACGGGCGGACGCTGACGCTCCAGAGCGTGTCATGGCGTTCGGACAGCCTGGCGACGGTTGACTATTCGGAATTATCGGGCAGCTATATCGCTATTGCCGAATATTCAGCGACAGCGAGCAAAACAGTCGTGACAGGCTACGTCGCGACCGCCGAATATAAAGGAATTATTTCCAAGAATGTAAAGACTATCATCTACACGGCGTACTTCGCGGGGACGCTTATCGCGACGCCGACGCCCGAACCGACCGCAACGCCGGCACCGACTCCGACGCCCGTTCAGCAAAGCGCTAGCAACCCCGTTCCCGTCGTTGCCGGAGCGACGGCGGGCGCGGGTCTTTTAGGCGGCGTCGTGTTTTTCTTCCTGCGGCGTAACGTCAAAGTCCATAACCTGAAAGACGGAAAATACACGCAAATCGGAAAAACACGAATTTCGCGGCGCAATCCCGTCATCAACCTGACGCCATTCGCGGATCGGGTAGCGTCGGGCAGTTTTATCCTCGTGTTGGATCGGCTGGTGGCGAAATCGCTGAGCGGCAGAACCGTCAGTGTCAACTACGGAGACAAAAGTTTCCAGCACATCATCGACGGAGACGGCGGCGAATACCAGTTTGAGGTAGACTTTTAATATGGGAGGCATTTGCTTGAAAAAACTGTCAACCGCAGCATTGACAATCGTCATGTTACTAGGAATGATCACCACCGCGTTCGCGCAAAACTATGAATTCGCGAGCGGCCCATCAAGCGCCGATGTGTTCGCCAAGGCCACGACCTACGACGAACCCGCCGCGCCCGATCCTCTGTCCGCCAACGAGCGCCGAAACAAAGACGCGGCCCTGAACCCGCCTGTTTACGGCGTTTTCGGCGGCGAAATCGCGACCGACCCGACGAGTTTCTTCCATTACAATGTGTTGTTTTTCGCGTCAAGTTCGGGCGCGGGAAGCTCGGAATTTTCGCTTCGCGAAAACGCCGCTGAAATCCTCGGTGAACCTCGAGGATTCCAAGGCGCGGCGCCCCTCTTCGCGGGGTTCTTTGGTGAAGCGATTGAATCCGTTGTCTCGCCAAACACGTACGGACTAGTGGAATCAACGTCCGTAGTCAACACCGAAGCGCTGTACTTTGGCGACGGTACAATCGGCAAGCTTAAAGTGGATAAAACTGGTAAGTTGATCCCGGTCTACGAGGGCGCAACCCTCGGCAATCTCGCGAAAGGCGCGGGGCATTTCGCGTCAACGTCTGCCTGGGATGGAAATATTTGCCTCGTGGGACACAATCGCGGAGCGGGAGAAATGTTCGGCTTCGCCAAAAATCTGTCAATCGGCGACAAGCTGACCTATACCACGCCCTACGGATCGCGTATTTACGCCGTTTTCAACATCGAAAAAATCAGCGAGACGGACGACTCGAAGCTCGGTTACAGCGCCGAGAATATTCTGACTTTGCTGACTTGCGTGGAAAATATTCCGGCTCTGCGCCTGTGCGTCCAGGCTCGGGAAATCATTTAAGGAGGTAAAATTATGTTATTAAAGAAGATGGCGGCAATTCTTGCTTTTGTCGCGATTCTCGCGATTCTGACGCCGACGGCGACCCTTGCCGAGGCTACCAACACCGTCGCGACCGTCCGCGCCCGCGCCACGATTTCCACGAGTACGCTGAATTACGACGGCCGCGACATCGGGATTGAGGCCGTTATGGAATACAATGGCAAGGAATATCCGGCGTTCTGCGTCGATCCGGTGCTTCCCGGCGCGGCGGGACACCCGAACAAGGAGTATCCCGTGACCATCGCGGGGACGAACAATTCTCCGAGAGTTGCTACGGTTCTCCACAATTCCGTGCCCTATATGTCCAAAGACGACATTATAGCGCGGTTTCCAGGACTGACCGATCTCCAGATTTACGCCGCGACCAAAGCCGCTGTCCGAGCTGTTGCTGACCAAACCGCGTCACAGTATCCAAATGACAATTTATGGAGCGGTGACGCGCAGACCGTAGCGTTTGCCAAATATTTGATCGACCTCGCGAAAAACGCCACCGAGGATATGCCGCTTGCGGCGTTTTATGGCACGACTGATTCGTCGGAAGTTTTTGATGATGGCGAATATTTAGTCAAAACAACGACCGTTCTGTCGAGCACCTACGATTTGGCCGAGAGCACGAGAATCAGGTTAACATTATCTGACAACGCGCCCGCCGGAACCATCATAACCGACGCGGCTGACGCGCCAATCCCGACTGACGGCGTGCCGAATCGTACGCCGATCAAGATAAAGGTACCCAAAGCGTCGATTGCGGCAGGTACAAACGGAAGCTTTTCGGTGAAAGCCGAATTTACCATTGCCAGCGACGTGATCCTGTTCGGGGTTCCATCTGACGCCAATGATGTAGAAAATTACCAGAGATATGAGGTCTCGATTCCCGAGCAAACGGTCGAATTTTCCATAGATTTTCCATACAGCGCCGCTGCCGAGATCCCTCCGACCACCGAACCGACCGCTTCCCCCATCGAATCGCCGAGCGTTGGCGGGCTGCGCGTTTTGAAATACGATAACGTGACCGGAGAATTGGCTCCGGGAGCCGTTTTCGAGGTGCAGGGGCTGGACGATGGCAACCGCCACATATTCTTCCAAGTTCAGGCAAGCGCGGATGCGGCGATTCCCTCTGTCGCGAACGGCGCGACCGTGACGGTTGGCAACGGCACGGTTACCGCCAGCGGTCTGCCTACTGGAAAATATTTGATCACCGAGATTTCCCCGCCGCCGAACTACGATATGTCGCCCGACGCGACGTACTCCCGCGTCGTCGAAGTCGAGGCTTCCGCGACCGCGACGGTCTATCCTCAAGTAGTTTTTAGGAATAATCCTTACGGAAAACTGAAAATTACGAAAATTGACGCGGTAACAGGTCAGCCTGTCGCCAATATTTGGCTTCGAATCCGCAATCCGCTGACAGGTCTTGACATCACGCGCAAGACCGACGCGGACGGTATCATTACGCTCGATGATTTGCCGCAGGACAATTATGAATTGTCCGAAACGAACGCCGGTTCTGACTACGAGCCGAGCGATGTTGTGCTGGTCGTGCCGATCCGCTGGGGCCAATTGTCAGAAGTTACCTTTGATAATCAGCCGCACACGTCGCTTGAGGTCACGAAAATCGACGCCAAGACGAACAAACCCGTCGCGGGAGCGGTTTTCACGCTGAAACAGCTCGCGACTGGAAAAGAGTGGACGCTGACGACCCTTGCGGATGGCAAAGCCGTCGCGAACAATATCTCGGCCGGGAGTTACACGGTGCGGGAAATTTTTGTTCCCGAACCGCTGATTCTCGATCCGACTATTGTGAATATTCAGATTGATAACGACAAAGCCAACAAATATACCGCCCGAAACGACGAAAAGCCAATCGTTACCATCGAAAAATACGACGAGCAGTCCGGCGAGCTGATCGGCGGCGCGGAATTCCGTCTGGAACGGCTTGACGGCGCGTGGCGAACCGAGTTCATGCTGGACGCGTCGGGCAAGTGGGCGCTCACGGTCAACCCCGGAACGTATCGGTTTTCCGAAATCGCCGCGCCGTGGGGCTATCTGATTTCTACCGAACATAAGGACTTCGCGGTCGGCCCGAACGACGAGATTACGGTTAAATTCGACAATCGCCCCTGCCCGAAACTGGAAATTGTCAAAGTTGACGAAGCCGGAAATCCGCTCCCCGGCGCGGTTTTCCATATCGGCAAGGCCGAGGGCGAGACCATCGCGGAGCTTGTAACGGGCGCCAACGGGCGTATATTGCTCGAAAATTTGGACGAGTCGGTATATTCCGTCAAAGAGGTCAAAGCTCCGGACGGTTATGTTGCTGACGCAAACTGCCAGCGCGATGTGCTGCTGGAGTGGGGAAAGACCAAACAGCTAATTTTTACCAACATCAAGAAGCCGGAATTGACCATCCTCAAACTCGACGAGGAAACCAAGGAACCGCTTTTCGGCGCAAAATTCCGAATTGTGGAAACCGAAGGCGCTACCATCCGCGAGGAAGTGACCGGCGCGGACGGCAAAATTGTCCTGACTGGCTTAAATCCCGGAATATTCAGTATTGAGGAAATAGTCGCGCCAAGCGGCTATCTGCTCGACAGTCAGCACAAGGATGTCGAGCTTCTTCCCGGCGACGCGAAACAGGTAATATTTACCAACAGGGCGCGTCCGAAGCTTCGCATACTCAAAGTGGACGCGATCACGGGCGAACCGTTGGCAAACGCGGAGCTCCGCGTCACGAAAGTTGAGGACGCGACCGTCAGCGAGTACAAAACGGACGCGAGCGGCGAAATCCTGATCGAGAATCTCGACGAGGCAGTGTACCGCGCCGAGGAATTTATGCCGCCGAACGGGTACCTTTTGTACGACGAGAGCAAGGAAATAGCGCTCGAATGGGGCGTGACCAAGACGCTGAAATTCGATGACGTGCGCCGACCGACGCTGATTTTTACCAAGCTGAACGGCCTGACGAACCTCCCTATCGCCGACGCCGTTTTCCGCGTGGACTACGAACAAGCGGACGGCGGCGTGGCGACGCTCGGCACGTTCCGGACGGACGCCGATGGTAAAATTATACTGTCACAAGTCAACGTCGGGTGGTATGTTTTGACAGAGATTCATGCCGCATCAGGATTTTCGCTGGCAAGCAATCCCGTGACGCGGCTGTATTTGTCGGCGGGGCAGAACGCCTACTCCGCCGAGGAGACGGGCGTCGCCGCGACGCGGGAGTTGGCCGCCACAAGCGGAAGCGATTACGCGACTAGCGCGGACGGCCAGCTCACCTACAACTTTCCGTTAAATTCCATTATTGTCAAGAAGACTGACGCCGTTACGGGCAAGCTGCTGGCGGGCGCGGCGTTTGAGCTGTACCGCGCCGACGAGCAGGTGAGCGGCGTTCCGGGCACGGCGATTGGCCGCTATGTCACGGACAATTCCGGAATTATCGTAATTACCGGACTTGAGCCGGGATACTACTCTGTTCGGGAAGTTCAGGCGCCTCCGAATTATCTGATTTCCGAGAATAGTCCGCAAAATGGCTTTCTGAAAGCCGACGGCACGACGATTCTGGAGTTCGCGTTCGCGAATATTCCGTATGGAAGTTTGCTCATTACAAAAGTGGACGCGCTGACGAACAAGCCCCTCGCCAACGCGAGGTTCCGAGTAACGGACGGTTCTGGCGCTGTCGCGGGCAGCACAAACGGCGAGTTCGTTACCGACGAGAACGGCGAAATCCTGATACCGAACCTGAAGCCGGGCGCGTATGTCATTTCTGAGCGGGAAGCTCCGCCCAATTACGCGATAAGCGGAATGCCGCAGACCGTCCAAATCGGCACAGACGGCAAGACGTATAAGGTATCATTTTCCAATTATCCCTTTAGCAGCCTACTCGTGAGGAAACTGGACGCGCTGACCCGCGAGCCGCTCATGGGCGCGAGATTCAAAGTGACGGATTCAAGCGGCGCGGTCGCCGGAAATTCCGGCGGCGAGTTCGTCACCGACGTAAACGGCGAGTTTCTAGTCCCGAACCTGAGGCCGGCCGGGTACGTTGTGACAGAAATTTCCGCTCCGGACGGCTACGCCATCGACCACGCGCCGCAAACGATTGACGTCGGCGCGGACGGCAAGACGTATACCTTGACGTTCGCCGACCAGCCGCTGGCAGCAATTGTCATCAAGAAGTACAACGCCGCGACGCGCGAACCGTTGGCAGACGCGGAATTTTACGTAACGACCGGCTCGGGCGGCGTAGTGGGCACGGGCGACGGATTTTTCGCGACGGACGCGAACGGAATAATAACTATTCCGAATCTTCCGAAAAATTCGTATATCGTCCGCGAAACGAACGCTCCGGATGGCTTTATCCTCGAAAACCAGACGCAAACCATAGCGGTTGACTATGGTAAAACATATACGTTGGAATTTTCCAACAAGCCGAAATCGTCTCTACAAATCGTGAAGATCGACAGCGAGACGAAGCAGCCGCTTAAAGACGCCCGATTCACGGTCTACCGCGCAAACGGCGAGGCCATCGGCACGTTCGACACCGACAGCGACGGCCTGATCATCCTGTCCGGCTTCGAACCGGGGTGGCTGAAAATTGCGGAGGTAAAAGCTCCCAGCGGATACCGGATTGACGATACGCCGCGCGACGTCGAAATCACGCACAACCAGTTTTTGAAAGTTACGTTCGAGAACAAGCCGCTGGCGTCGCTGATCGTGAAAAAAATCGACGACAAGACCGGCGCTCCGCTGGCAGGCGCGGCGTTCCGCGTCGAGCGTCAGGACGGGCGGTTCGCCGGCGAATACACCACTGACCACGACGGTATTTTTACAATTTCCGCCATTGATCCGGGGTGGTACATCGTGCGTGAACAGCGTTCGCCGGACGGCTATCTGCTTGACGAAACGCCGAAGACTGTTGAGGTCAAGCCGGTCACGCCAACCGTTGTAACATTTGCAAATAAACGGCTGGCCGCGCTCGAAATCGTCAAGCGCGACGAGAAGACCAACGAACCGCTGGCCGGGGCGCGGTTCACCGTCGAGCGGCAGAATGGCGAGCGCGTCGGCGAGTACGTCACGGATGGTACGGGAATAATTTCCATACCGACGCTTGCGCCGGATTTTTACGTGATCCGCGAACTGACCGCGCCGCAGGGGTATCTGTTGGATAATATGTCCATAACAACTGAGGTCAAAACCGACGCGCCGACCGTCGTGACCGTCACAAACCGCCGATTGAGCGGCTTGCAGATCATCAAGCAGGACGCCGTTACGGGCGAGCCGCTTTCCGGCGCGAAATTTACCGTTTATGAGAAAAATGGTAAAGTCGTCGGCGAGTACACGACGGACGCGAACGGCGTGATTATCGTCGATGACCTCGCGCCAAACTGGTATAAAGTGGCGGAAACGACGGCTCCGTCCGGCTATCTCATCAGCGAAGCGCCTAAGGACGTCGAGGTGACGCACGGCGAGTTCCTGCGCGTCATTTTCATGGACGAGCGGCTGGCGTCACTGCAAATCAAAAAGATCGACGCGATGAGCGGGAAACCCCTTGCCGGCGCCGTTTTCACGGTGTCGAAGCAGAACAGCGAGCGCATCGGCGATACGTACACGACCGACGCGAACGGTTTTGCGAATATTCCGAATCTCGCTCCGGATTACTACATCGTCGCGGAAGCCAAAGCGCCGTCGGGGTATTCGCTGGACGCGCCGCCGCAGACTGTCCAGATTAAACCGAATATTCCTACGATTGTGACGTTTGCTGACAATCCGCTGGCCGGACTGAAAATTCTCAAGCTGAACAACGTGACGAGCGAGCCGATTGCGGGCGCGGAATTTTCCATCAGCCGTATGGACGGCGAAAAGGTCGAAAACAACTTCCGTCAGTACACATTCGTGACTGACAGAATCGGTCAAATCTACGTCCCGAATCTCGCCGACGGGTACTACATCGTTACCGAAACGCAGTCGGCAAATGGCTATTTTCTTGATGCCGAGCCGAGAAGCGTCCTCGTTCAGTCCGGTAAAACGACGCTGCTGGAAGTGTTCAACACGCCGATGTCAGGCTTGCTGATTGTCAAGACAGACGCGCGGACAGGCGCACCGCTCCAAGGCGTGGTGTTCGACGTTCGTCGCGCTGATGGTCAGTTTGTCGCCGGTTCGATACTCGACGGCAACCAAGCCGGAACAGCCGCTAATAGCTCGAATCGCACAACCAGTCCAAGCGGCGACGTGACAGGCAGTTATACGACGGACGCGCAAGGCCGAATCCTCATCAACGGCTTGGAATCCGGAGAATACCACGTGACCGAGCGCAAGGCGCTTGACGGCTACGAAATCGACGCCGAAGTCCACGCCGTGACGGTCGCGCCTGGCAAAGTCGCGACGCTGCAAGTCGCGAATCGCCAGAAAGCGGGTCTGCGATTGGTCAAAATTGACAGCGTCAGCAAAAAGCCGATATATAACGTCGAATTCATGCTTTTCGACGCGAATGGCAATGTTGTCGGCAATTTCTACACAAATAACGACGGAATCATCGATTTTTCCGGCATTTTGACGGAAGGGCGCTACACGATCCGGGAAACACGCCCAGCGCAGGGCTACTACCCGGACGATATTCCGCGGACGGTAATATTCAAGTCCGGTGAATATACAGAGATAAAATGGGAAAACGAGCCATATTTGGCTCAAATCCAGATTACCAAGAAGTCCGCCGACGCGAACGAGGTGAACGGTTTCGACGCCGGAACGCCGCTGGCCGACGCGGTTTTCGAGGTCTCGGACTACAAAACGGGCAACCTCGTTGACCGTTTCATGACGGGAGCGGACGGGCGCGGCGTGTCGAAGCCGTTGCCGTTGGGGCGCTACCTCGTCCGCGAGGTTCAGGCATCCGCGAATTACAAGCTGTCCGACAAGACACTCGACATAACGCTGGAGTTCCCCAAACAGATTGTGAAGTCTGAATTTTTGAATTTCAGCGCGAATACAGGCGTCTATATCCGCAAAACCGGCAACGTCGAGGCTATGCCGGGCACCGAAATCCGCTACGACGTGAAAGAAGTCCGCAACACGTCAACGGTTGCGTTAACAGATTTTTACTGGCGGGACTCGCTGCCTGTGAGCGCCGTCCGGCTGACGAAAATCGTTACAGGCAGTTATAATCAGGCTTTGAAGTACAAAATCCTCGTCACCACAAACAAAGGCGATACGCGGATTATTGCGGATAATCTCTCGACTACCCGCAACAACGTTGTGGATTGTTCCGCGGCTTCTCTGGGTCTCAAAAAGGACGAGTTTGTGACGAGTTTCACGCTGATTTTCGGCACGGTAAAAGCCGGATTCTGCCAAGTTGAAACACCACAAGTCTATGTCAAAGTACTGACAGGTCTGCAAAACGGTTTCCAATTTGCCAACAAAGTTGACGTAGGCGGCAAATATGGAAAGGAATGGGTCGTTGGCAATTCGACATGGCTGACGATAATTTACGTTCCGAAAAGCGTACCATTGCCAAAAACGGGCTACTAATCAGGGTTAGGGGTGGGCGACCGCCCCTTTCCTATATATCAGGGGGAGACTATGAAACCCAATACTTTCTATACATACAGCATTGTTTTTGACGCGCCTATCTCGGGCAACGCGAAGCTCGTCTATGCCTATTTATGTAAGATGATCGACCGCGAGGGGAAGTGTTTTCCGTCGCACAAGACTATCGGCGCGGCGGCGGGGATGTGCGTCACTACGGTGAAAAAGGCACTCGCGGAGCTTGAATCGGCAGGACTGATCGCGATTCGCGGCGAGGCGCGACCCGATCGCGGCAGACGCGCGAACACTTATACGATTATGAAAGAGCGCGTAAATACTTACTTTCTGACGTATGACGCGGTTTTCGGCGGTTGCTTGACCGCCAAGGCGCGGCTCGTGTATTTGTATTTCTGCCGCTTGGCATCCGGGCGCGACGTAGCGTACCCGTCGCATAGAACTACCGCGAAAGCTTGCGGGCTATCTGTGGCAGGCGCGCGTCTCGCCATCGACGAACTGGAAGCAGATGGACTCGTCACGCGTCAGGCACAATTCCGTGAGAACGGCGGTCAGCGGGCGAATCTGTATACACTGGTGTCGAAAAATGAACAGTCAGATGAAATTTCAGCAGGTATAATTAGCAGCAAAGGCGTCAGCGAAACAGAAAGTTGCGTTACAGTTACTCCCAGCCATATCACGCCCATGCCGCAGTGTGACTGCCGAATTATCGATACTCCGTGTATTACTGCGTACGTAAAAAACGCTGCCGACAGTACGCGCTGCCCAAGCCGCCTTATAGCAGCCGCCATAGCCGTCGCAAGGCCGCCGCCCATGCCACCGAACGCCCGGCGGAACTTAATATATAATAATATATGACTATAATGACATAAATAGCTTATTTTCAAGGAAAAGAGCAGTAAACCCTATCTGGGTTATAGGTGTTCCGGACAACGCCGCTTTCTGTCCTTGAAAATGGCTTTTTCACTCACTCTCTGAATTATTACCGTGACATCGCGGCTCCCGCTGCCTCGGATCATCGTCAGCAGCGGGTTTTTGTTCTCTTTTCTTTGAAAATAGGTTTTGTGTACTCACAGTAGCGTACTGACCAGAATTTCGCCGCTGCGCTTAATTCGCGGCTCAAACGTTATTGTATGTTGTAACTGCCAGGCCGAATCGGGTTCTTCCGAAAGCTCAGTGAAAAAAGCAATTGACATTACAATTCGATAATGGTAATGTAAGTGAAATGGATAGAAATGAGGGTGCTGGTATGCTGGATTTGCAAAAAAACTTCTTC
>JAISCI010000119.1 GCA_031265685.1 Clostridiales bacterium | reverse complement strand
CAGTGACGTTTCGGAGGTGACTGTATGATCGCTTATCTGAAAAAGTTTGTCAATTCCACGATCGAATTTCGCCTGCCGAATTTTGCTTGGTTCACGCAAAATTCTGTCCCGCGAAAATTACCGCTCCGTAGCAAAAAACACGCGGGGTCATAAGAAATCCCGCGTGTTTTCTGTTCTTCTTAATGTCAGCGGCATCGCGAAAACCCGACGCCTCTTATCAAAGCCATTTATTGTAATACCGCCTTGGACTCGGCCATCGGTATGAAGTCATCATCCCATAAGAACGCGCGCACGCTCGCGGCTCCGGAATAGTCGAAGCCGGTTACGATATCCTGCTCCTGTCCGCCGTCCGCGTCGGGCAGGTAGCGGCTGATTGACGTCAGCTCGCCGTTATCGCCGTAAGCGGCAATCACAAGTACAGCCTTGGCCGGTTCAAGCGCTCTTACGATTACGATCCCAACTCTGTCGAGGAACGTTTCGTATGAGACAATAATACCCCTCGCCTCAACCCAAATCGCGTACAGCGTCAGGTTTGACGCGGACATTGTCACGACGTCGCCCGGGTTGTAGCTCGTACCGGAGCCGTCCGCTTTCGTGTTCCATTCCTTAAACAGCTTGCCCGCGGGTCCGGTCAGACCCAGCGCGCGCGACGCGGCAAACGTCTTGCCGGAACCGAGCGCCGGTTGAATCGGGGCGCTTCCGCTGCCGCCGTTAAGGTCGTACGTGATCATGTAATCCGACGGAAGATCGAGTTCGACCCTCAGCCTCGGAGCTCTTTCCGGATTCGCGCCCGAGCCTTCCTTGCTCGTCAGTATAAAGTCGCGGGACGAATTGTTTACGCTGACCGCGAAGCTCAGCTGATCCTCTCCGGCGGGCGCGGAATTGTACAAACTGGTAACATCGAACTCGACCGCTTGACTGGTTGAGCCGGCCGCCGTCCCAGCCGTGATCGTGTTTGAATCCGCCCTCGGCGTCGCGTATATAGTGGGCCTTGTTCTCCAAGTGACCTGATTCTCTATCCAGTCCGGATCGGCTCTGGCGGCTCTGAACGTAATATTGCCGCCCAAAGCGTCCTTAGAGTTCTCATAACCCGCGTACCACAACACCAGTTGGGCGCTTTTCACGGACAAGCCCTTAAACTGCCCAATATCAAACCCGACCAAAGCAGTCTTGAAATCGATATTGCCTTCGGTATTGTTCGAGGTGCTGGAGCCGTTAAAGCTCTCGCCGAAATAGCCGTAGGTTGTGGTATTGGTGTACTGCCGCACCAGCATGGCCGCGTCGCCGCCATAGTTGGAGTTCTTTTCGCCCTGCCACGTCTTCATGCCCGCGTCGGCGTTCACGGATACCTCAATCCAGGCGTCTTTCTCCCATATCGCGTAGAATGTCGTATCCCGCGTTATGGCGACCGAACCCGGCGTCATCGGCGCGGCGCTCGCGCGGTCCGTCGTCCAGCCTTTGAATATGTAGCCGGACCTTGCCGGGGACGCGGCGGGCGCTTGGGCGGACTCTCCGCTGCTGACCAGTACGGCGATGTCGCTCGTGTCGCCGCCGATATTTCCGCCGTACAGGTTGAAGCTGACCAGGAAGCCTCTGCTGACGGTGACGGTGTACGTCTTTGACGCGCCGCCGTTCGACACGGTATAGGCGGCCGGACTCGTGAAGTCCTGGGGACCGGTCGGGCTGAACGCCGCGCCCGGACTCACGAAGACTTCCGGCGTAATGTTCGTCACGTCAAGATTCCCGGGCACGGCTACGCTGACGGTTCGCGCGTCCTGATTGACGACGCCGTCATAGCCGGCCAGCTTGAAGTACGCCAAGTCGCAGGCGTAATTGCTGTCATCAGCGCCGCCCCTGAACTCGGCGCCGGCGATGTTGAACTGCCATGAATTGCCGGACGGGTAAGTGACGCGAAGGAAGTTTACCCCCGCCGGTATAGCGGCGTTTGAGGTATAAGTCCTCCGCGGCCAATCATCGCCGCCCGAGTTGAGGACGCCGCTCTTTGTAAAACCGGTGAATGTTGTCCACGCCGCGCCGTCCGGCGAAGTCGCGAACGTGAAATTGCCGCTGTTTGATATCGCCGTCGTCGAAGCGACGTTCAGGAACTGGAAATACGTGAGACCCGGCGTCGCGAACACAATCTGATTGTTGTTTCCGCTCGCGCTCGGGTAGGTGCCGTATCCGAAACCGTATTTTTGGACGTTCTCAACGATCATGTTGGCCGTCGCCGAGTAGATAAGCCTCGGAACCTTGGTAAGCGCGGTGTAATTGGCTGTCGCGTCCACCGCTATACCCGGGAAGTCAAAAGTCTCCGTCTCGCTCCACAAACCCACCTTTTGGGCGAAATCCGACGCGGTTCTGGCGGAATTGTAGTCGGTGATGATCTTCACCAGCACGACGCCGTTGGACGTGCCCAAAAGCCGGCCGTATACCGGCAGTACGCCCGCGGAACCGAACATACCGGCGGTAAGCGGCGGCCACTCAATCTTAAAGCTGCCCGTCCCCGCGCCCGGCGCCGCCGCCAGAGCCGTATCCGGCAGCGACGGTATCTGACTTAAGTTGTTTGTATAGAGCTGTTTCGGCAGCGTAACCGTGTCAACGGCGATATTGTCCGCGAAGAACTTCGCGTCGCACCAGTCGGCTAAGTCATACTGAGCGCCGTCGGTTCCGACGGCTTTCGACACGATCTTAAGCTCCGATATCCCCGTCACGTCAAGGCGGACCAAAACGGCTTCGTTTTGCCTGTCCATCCTGCCGCTTTCAAACGACAGCGCGCCGTCAAGGTAAACCTCGAAAGCGACCGCGCCGCGCCCGGTCATCCCGCCGTCGTCCAGGCCCAGGCTGACATACGCCTGAAAAACATCGTAACCCAACCCGGAAATATCGTACACAATCTCGGAATCAGCCAGCGTTCCGAGTCCTTTCTGATACTCCGCCGGAGGGCCTCCAAAGACGCCTCTGGCCCGCAGCGCGTTGCCGCCGACGGTCGCGTCCTTTACCACGGTTCCCGACGCGCTGACCCAGCCAAGATCGCTCAAATAGACTACGGACTGAACGTGAACGACGGCTTCGGCCGATATGCCGGAACCGAGCAGCTTGCCAAAGACCCGCGCCGTTCCGGGGTACGCGTAGTCGCTCCGCGCCAGTGTCCAGTCCACGGCCAGCGTCTCCGTCGAGCCGTCGTTAAACTTGACCGGGACGCCCGAAGGCATATCCGGCGGATTGCCCGCCGTGGTATACACCGTGATATCCTGCACGGAAACGACCTGTTTGACCGTTACGTGAGCGGTTATCGTCAGCGACGGCCCGAGCCTGCCCTGTACGTCAAAGCTGCCGATGGCGGCGTAGAGCGTCTCTTCTACGGGATCCCATGTCACCGGCGCGGCGCCGACCTGGCCGTCCGTGTAATGGATCGTTACGAACTTGGGCAGCGGCGGATACACGCCGGCTATAGTCGTCACATAAATATCATCGACGGCGCTGATGTTCCTGACATGGATAATGGCTTCGACCGCTCCGGACACGCTTCCGGCGGTTCCGTAGGCAATATAGTCGCCGGCGGCGTTAAGGTCAACGCCGTTCAAATCCCATTCGCCGACAGAAACCACGCCGATCAGCCCGTTGTCAAAGATGATCCGGATACTTTCCGGCAGCGCGGGCTGCATGCCTATGCCGACCGTCGTCTCGGGCTTCTCATAGTCAAGTATGCCCGTGCCGTCGCCGATCTCCTCCGGCGGAACCGTACCTACCGTAACGGTGTTAGAGCCGATAGCGCCGCCGGTGACCGCGGCTGTCGCCGTAACCACGACGGGCACCGCGCCGCCCTTATCGGCGGCCACGATAACAAGCGCCTTGCCGCTGAACGCGTTACGTGTATTCACGCCGCGCTGCCTCGCGGTGTCGCGCGGATCGCCGTTGCCGACCGCGACGATTCTGCCGCCGGTCACGTTAAAGGTGATCAGATTATTGGCGTCGGGCACCATGATACCGGCGCTGTCAACGATCGTCGCCTCTACATAGACAAGGTCGCGCCCGTCGTTCGCTATGAAAGCCCTGTCGTTCGACAGAGCTACGGACTGCGCCGAACCCGCCGTATAGACCGTGTCCGTAGCTATGATATTGCCGTCCGCGTCTTTGGCGACGGCTTTCAGCTCGCCGGGAGCGAAAGCGACGCTCCCGAACTCAAGGTAAACAGGGTTGGCCGTCGCCTTATTGTACGTTTTCGTTCCAATCGACGCGCCGTTCAGAAACACCTCGACGCTTCGCGCGTTCGTGTATACCACGATAGGTACTTGCGTGCCCTGCGTCCAGTTCCAGTTCTGCGGCAGCAGACGCACCGTCGGGACGTCCGACCACATGCTTCTGTACAGATAAAACGCGTCTTTCTCGAAGCCGCAAGTATCGATTATGCCAAAGAAGGAACTCTTCGCGGGATAGCTCATCGGCGTCGGCTCGCCGAGGTAGTCGTGCCCCGTCCAGACGAACTCGCCCATTATGAAAGACGTGTCACGGTGAGCGACAAAGGACTTGTTCGCCGTATCGAAATTTGTATCGAACGGGTACTCGGAGCTGTACCCGCCCGCGGCGCTGCCTCTGGCGTTCGACCCGTATTGGGAGATGTTGTAAACGCCGCGGGTATAGAAAGCGGAAACGGTCTCCGCGCCGACCAGGGGAAGCGACGGATAATCCGCGTGCCCTCGCGTGTAATAATCGGTGGCGTAGTTAAACCCGCCGATGTCCGCCGCGGCCATGGACGCCATATAATTGTTGAAATTTGTGCCCGGGCCGTCCCACCAGGGCGGAACGCCCGTGACCGGCCTGGTCGTGTCGATCTCCCTGATCCAGCCGCGCAGCATGGTTTGGAGATTCGGCGCGTAAGTGTATTTCGTATCGTCAATCTCGTTGCCGGTGCTCCACGTGAAGACCGCCGGGGAGTTTTTATCCCTGTCAACCATCGCCTTGATGTCGCGTTCGGCGTTGGACGTCAGGCTGGCGTTGCTGATCGTGATGTTGGCGCTTCCGGTGCTGACCGTGAATACGTCCGTTGTGCCGTCCGTGGTCGATTTCGCGAAGTAGTGGGAATAGTCTTCCGAGTTCTTCGCCCGAGTCCACTGGTCGAAAGCTTCTTCCATCACGAGAATACCCAAACGGTCGCAAGCCTCGATATACTCGGGCGAAACCGGGTTGTGAGCCGTTCTGATGGCGTTCGCGCCCATCGCCTTGAGCTTCCTGATCCGGCGGTCGATGGCGGCCTGATATGTCTCCATACCCAGCGGACCGAGGTCGCTGTGTTCGCATACGCCATAAATCTTGGTAAACCTGCCGTTCAGATACAATCCGGCGTCGGCGTTAAGCTCTAGGTACCTTATACCGAAACGCGTATCGAACGTGTCGATAACCGAGCCGCCGGACAGGACCTCCGTCCTTACCCAGTACAGATTCGGAGCGTCCAGCGACCAGAGTTTCGGATTTGGGACAGTAACGGTCTGCGAAACGGTGATTATCCCGTTCGCGGGCACGCTGACGCCGTCCGTTTGGACGCTCACTATATCGCCGGCCTTGTTGTAAACGGTTGACTTAAGGGAAACGGCGGACGCCGCGCCCGTATCGTTCGACACTTTTGTCGAAATATCGAGCCGCGCGGCGGTCGGATCCGTAATCGGCGCGTACTGCGCGTATGCCGGCGTCAGGCCGTCCTTCGGCGCGGTGACATAAACTCCGTTCGCGGGGATATGTATCTTGTCGGTCACGATCAGCCAAACATTGCGGTAGATACCAGCGCCTGCGTACCAGCGGGCGGAGCTGTTGCTGCTCTGCACCTTGACCGCGATCGTGTTCGACCCGGTATAGTTCAGATATGACGTTATGTCGTAATCGAACGTGACGTAGCCCAAGTACTGCTTCCAATTGTTTGTCGTCTGACCGTTGATCCACATCTCGCTTATCATCTGCACGCCGTCAAACCGAATGCTGATCGATTTTCCGTTAAAATCCGAAGGAACGGTAAACGTCTTGCGGTACCAGCCGACGCCGCCCGCGAGCGAACCCTGCGCCGGTCTGGGCGTCAGGCCGGTCTGGCCTGACGGCAGGCTGTTTTCATAATCCAGGTAGATGCTCCAGTCGTGGGGCAGCTGGACCGTGTCCCACGCGCCGTCGTCATAATTCCGCGCGCTTGCCACAACCGAAGTGTCGCTGATGTTATACTTGTTGGCTAACTTGAACTTCCAATCGGAGTTAAAGCTGATTTTGCGCCCGTCGTCGGCCACTGTAACCGGGTCCTGCTGAGCCGCGCTCAAAAACAGATCCGGAAACGACACGCAACTGAACGCGATAACAGACGAAAAGAACAACGAGGCTAATTTTTTGAATCTTTTCATCACGCACCCTCTCCGCAAATTAATAGCGCTTAATACCGGACGGCCCCGAGACGCGTAACGCCAAAGACAGAACCAAACACCGCGGCGCCACCCGTGATTAGTGCCGGCTCCCCCGGCGCCCGCGTTTGTTCCGTATGATTGGTGATCGGCAAAAAACGCCCGCCGCGCTTATCAACGCGCTGACGCCTGCGTCTCTCGGGTTCTCGCCCAAAGCTCCTTCTTCGTAAGTTTATCATAATTGGGCGTAAGTTTCAAATATTTTTCGAGCAAAACACCCGGACTAACGACTCAATAACGCTTCCTGATTGCAGGTATGCACGCGGTAAAAAACGCGAAAAGTTCCTCAATAAAAAAAAGCCGCGCAATCCGATACAAGTTCTACAATCGCGCCGCGCAACGCATAAATATATTCATCAGCGCATGTTTATGCTTATTATTGCCGACCTGCCGATTCAAGCCCAGGCTTTTCGTATGCTCCATTCTTCCGAGAGCCTGGTTGTAAATATCAAGCGAAAAATTCACCGCCACCAAAGCAAGTCGCTTACCTAAGTGGTCTTTTTATACCTTACGGGGAGTAACAAAACTAGTATACCCTCTATAGCGTCCGGCCATTGTAAAACAAAAAGGCGGGTCATCCGCCTTTTTCAACGCTGGGCGGGATCGAAAACCCCCCCAGCATCTCGTCGTAACATTTTCTGCACATGTCGAAACTGTGCGTCTCGCCATCCGTCGGGGATAAATATCCCCAGCGCTTGACTATCCCGAGGTGGTCGTCAAATATGCCGTCGGCGCGGCGCTCAATCTCGCCGCCGCACTTATTGCAGTATATCTTAACGGTCGCCGCCTTACGAACCAACACATGCTTTACAATCTTCATGCTACGCCCCCCAACATGACGTCATCTATATTATACGCCGAAAGGGCGACTTCGCAACTAGGATTTATTCGGTATTTCTTCCATTAATATATCGCGCAGACGATAAGCCGCCCGAAACGCCCCGCGAAGAGTCTCCGGCGGGCGCGCCGTCACCATTTCGACGACACGCGGCTCGAACGATACGTGTGACGCCTCGCTCCATTCGTCGTGACGGTTTGCGGCGCGCGCCGAACCCACGCGCTGCCAGCCGGCGTCCGCGGAATAAATGAATACTCGCCAGTCCTTGCCAAGGGACTGTTCGGTTATATCGGCGCGGCCTTTGCCGGGCGGCGAGATTTTTATCGAGATAACGAAGCCCGCGCACCGCTCGATCGGGCGGTGAAACCTCAGAGCCTTTCCGACGGAACCTTCCGGGAGGATGATGTTTTCGCTCCAGCGCCACTGCGCGCCCAAGTCGTCCGCTCCGCGCGCGTATGGATGCACCTTTGCGAGCTGGGTGAGCCGTTTCATTAGGTCTCCCAGAGAAGGGCGCACCTCAATGCCGACGTGAGCCGAAACGCCGCCGCTCCGGGCGACCACGCGCGTGCGCCCTTCGCTCATCGCC
This sequence comes from Clostridiales bacterium, assembly GCA_031265685.1. Classification (GTDB taxonomy): domain Bacteria; phylum Bacillota; class Clostridia; order Lachnospirales; family WRAX01; genus JAISCI01. The sequence continues at coordinate 12,105 of JAISCI010000119.1, read as the reverse complement.
GTCACTACACCTTGTTCATCCACCGAGGCGATCGCGGGATCGTCGCACGCGAAAAACACGGCTCCTCCGTCCGCAGACTCGACTGTGAAAGACATAGTCTGGCCGCGCTCCAAAAGCGCGCGCATTGTTATTCCTGTCTGTTCCCCGCCTTCTCGAATATCTCGCATCGCCGCCATCACCTATAATGTTTTTCGGCATGCGGAGCGGATTTCATTAATTACAGCAATCGGCGGCGTTCGGCTACCTCGCTATCCCTACGATCAGCAACACGATAATCGCCGCGACGGCGGCGACGATCAGTATATCCAGCTGACGCACCGAAATCTTTGCCTTGCTGTAAATATGTTCCTTGAAAGCGATCACCCCGGCAAAACGGTTATACTCCGGCGCTGGCGTGGCGGACTCCCCGGCGGGTTTGCTCTCGTTTTCCAACCCGATCCCTCCTCATGTAATAGTTTTTGTCAAGCAAAACGCTCAAATTTCCTCAGGCACACAATTCCCGCGCCATTGATTATAGCGGCGCTATACTTTTTTCAAAAAAGGGATAGATTGGATTTTTCGTCCCGCGCGTTACTCAAGCGACCTTCACCCGGGCTGCGCCTCATCAAAAAATCCAATCTAAGGATTAAATTGAGAATAGCGCTAATACTAATCTCCGTTGGATTGATAGAAAAGATTTTCAAAGCGGAAGCGCGGACTTGAAAAATCTTTTCTATTTCCTTAAACGGAGATTAGTATAGCTCCAAATCGCCGCCGCGCTTCTCGCCTTTATCTTTATACGCAAGGCTTCTTCAAATCGCCCGGCATTTCGGCGGGCCGCCCTATTTGCGCACGAGGTACTTTCGCATATCAATGGCGCACGCCACGAGAATGATGAGTCCCTTGATGATGTACTGCAGGTTCATATTGACGGACAGCGCGTTGAGCGCCACAAAGATTATATTGAGCAGGAACACGCCGACGACGATACCGCTTACCTTGCCCGTGCCGCCGACGAACGACACGCCGCCGATAACGCAGGCCGCGATCGCGTCGCACTCGTAGTTGAAGCCCGTCGCCGAGGTGCCCGAGCCGATACGCGGCGCCTCGATGAAGCCGGTGATACCGTACATCGCGCCAGCCAGCGTGTGTACCAGGATTATCGTTCGGTTGACGTTGACGCCCGAAACGTTCGCGGCTTCCTGGTTCGAGCCGACCGCGAACATGTTCTTGCCGAACGTCGTCTTGTTCCACAGGAACCATGTTATGACGACCACTATGAAGCCGATCCACACGTAGTTTGGTATGGGCACCGGCCTTGCGCCGCCCGGCACGCTGATGAAGCTGCCCGTCACGAAATCTTTGACGGACTGGTCGAGCGAGCTGATCGGCTGCCCGTTCTGACCGTTGATCAGCACGAACAGCAGCAATGCGCCGTATACGATCAGCTGCGTCGCGAGGGTGACGATAAACGGATGCAACTTGAATTTAGCCACCCAGAAACCGTTGACCCAGCCGACGACCGCGCCGACGATAATAACGATCAGGATAACTACCGGGATCGGTATCAGAGGCAGGGAGCCGAACATGCGCTTGGCGTACGACGAGGCCTGCAGCGACGCCGCAGTCATACAGGCCGTAAGCCCGACGACGCGCCCCGCCGAAAGGTCGGTGCCCGTCAGCACGATGGCTCCGGCTATGCCGCACGCGATCGGCAGCTTGGCCGCCGAAAGGTTGAAGATATTTACGATCGAACCCACCGACAGAAACAGCGGGTTGACGACGCACGTAATGATGATCGTAGCTAAGATCAGTATGTAAAGCGAGTTGTTGACTAACAGTTCGGAGATCGCGCGCCCCTTGTCCCGCGCGTCCATAGCGCTGAACGTCTCGTAGCGATTCTTAATGCCAGCGGCGAAATTCATATCCGCCCCTCCTTGTTTTTCTAGCTTCTATACTAAGCCCACTTAAATTTTTATCCGTCTTTCATGGGATTAGTATTATCTCCCAAGCTCTAAACGTATTTCGCGGCCAGCGTCATAATCTCTTCCTGATTGGTATCACGCGCGTCCACCTCGCCGGCCAGGCGGCCTCCGGACATAACGATAATCCTGTCGCAGACGCCGAGCAGCTCGCCCATTTCGTTCGATACCATCAGCACGGTCTTGCCGCGCCTGGCAAGGTCGATCATAAGCTGGTAAATCTCATACTTCGCGCCGACGTCGATGCCGCGGGTGGGTTCGTCCAGAAGCAGCACCTCGGGGTCGTTCAGCAGCCACCGGCCCAGTATAACCTTCTGCTGGTTGCCGCCCGAGAGCGAGCGAAGCTGAGTCGATTGACCCGGCGTCTTGATCTTCATCGAATCAACCGACCACCGGGTATCTTCTCTCATCGACGCTGCGCTCAGGTAGAAGCCAAAGAGCAGATGCTTCCGGAGGCTCGATATAACGGTGTTCTCAAGGACAGAGAGTATGCTGAATATACCCGTCGCGCGGCGCTCCTCGGTGAGCAGGCCGAAGCTGTTGCGGATCGACTCGCGGGAGTTCCTGTTGCGGATCCGTTTGCCGTTCAGCGTAATCGTGCCGCTCTTGCGCGTCAGTATCCCGAAGATCAGCTCAAGCACCTGCGTGCGTCCCGACCCGTCGAGTCCCGCCAGCCCGAGAATCTCGCCTTTGCGCGCGCTGAATGAAACGCCCCGCACCTGGTTGTACATGCCCGAAAGGTTCTCCACCTCAAGCGCTGTCGCGCCGGGCGCATTGGTTTTTTCGGGGAAACGGCTTGTCAGCTCGCGGCCCACCATCAGGCGGATGATGACGTCCATCGTCAGCTCCCCCGCGGGCTTCGTCGCTATGTACTTGCCGTCGCGCATGATCGTTACCTCGTCGGATATGCGCAGGATTTCCTCCATTTTGTGAGATATATAGATGATGCCTACCCCTCTGTCCCTCAGCATGTTTATAATGCCAAAGAGGTGATCGACCTCTTTTTCCGTGAGGGAAGACGTCGGCTCGTCGAAGACGATTATTTTCGAATTAAAGGAGACCGCCTTGGCAATTTCCACCATCTGCCGCTCGGATACCGGCATGGTACTCATTACGCGGCGCGGATCGACGTTTATGCCAAGCTCGTCGAAGACGGCCTTGGTATCGTTATACATCTTGCCCTCGTTGACCATGACGCCGCCGATCATCGGATAGCGTCCCAGCCAGATGTTGTCCATAACATTGCGTTTGAGCGCCTGGTTCAGTTCCTGGTGAACCATCGCCACGCCGTTATTAAGAGCGTCTCGCGCGCTCTTGAAATTTGTTTCCTTCCCCTCAAACAATATCCGCCCGCTGTCTTTCTGATACATCCCAAAGAGGCATTTCATCAGCGTGGATTTACCCGCGCCGTTCTCGCCCATTAACGCGTGGACAGCGCCTCTGCGGATGGTCAGCGAAACATTGTCGAGAGCCTTGACGCCCGGGAACTCCTTGCTTATGTCTATCATGCTAAGCAAGACGTCCTCGTTCGCCGCTGCCGTCACGTCGCTCTCGCCCATTACGTCCCTCCGTTACTATAAAGAAAGCTGCGGCGTCACGGCATTGGCTTGCCGTGACGCCGTAGCTGTTCTAAAAGTCACGCGCGGTGTGCGCGGCCAAAACCGTATTATTCGCCCGAATACACGGCATAAGGGATATAAACTTTGTTCGCCGCGTTGCTGGACGTGTTGTAGGCCGATATGCCGTCGGTGAGGGCGCTGCCCGCGGCCACGTTGCCCGCGAAGAAGGCGATACCGTTGGCCATGCCTTCGGCGTCCTGCTTGATGGTTCCGGCCATCTTGCCCTGCGAGATAAGGTCTTTCGCCGCGTCGGTGGCGTCCACGCCGAATACCGGGATAACCTTGGCGTCGGCGGCGCCGGTGTTGTATCCGGCGGCGTTGAGGGCGGCGATGGCACCGACGGCCATGCCGTCATTGTTGGCGATGATGATCTCGATCATGTTGCCGCTTTCCTCGGAGTACAAGGCAAGGTCGGCCGAGATATAATTGTTACCCCAAGCGTCGCTCCAAGCGCCGTCCGGATCAACCTGATACTTGTCGCTGTTGTTCGGATCGTAATACTCAAGGGCGGGCTTTCCGGCGGCGGTCAGTATGGCGTCGGCGTCCTCCACCGCGAACTGTGTGCGGTAGATAGCCTCGGCGTTGCCTTCCTGTCCCTTGAGCATGGCGTAGCTGATCTTGCCGTCTCCGTTCAGGTCAACGGCGTCATAATTCGCGATGAGATAATCGCCGATCATCTTACCCTGCATGTGCCCGGCCTCGGGGGCGTCGGTGCCGACGAACAGCACATTACCGGCGTTGGCGGAGAGCAGCGCGTCGTCCTCGCCGGCGGCGCCGTTCTCACCGGAAGCGCCGAGAGCGCGGTTGAAGAAGATAACCGGAACGTTAACGGCGGACGCCTTGTCTATGATGATCTGGGCGGCGTCCAGCGCGCCCGCGGAGACAAGGTTGACGACCAGAAGGCTGGCGCCCAGGCTGATGGCGGTATCGACCTGGTTGTTCTGGGTCGCCTGGTCGTTCGCGGAGTCATAGTTTGTGAACGGGATGCCCGCGGCCGTAAGCGAGTTGTCCAGAGCGCTGCGCACGGAAGAGATGTACGCGTCGTTGTAAGTGTAATAGAACACGGCGGCGCTGAAGCCGGCGGGTTCCACCGGCGGCTCGGTAGCCGCGGCGACCGGAGCGGTGGTAGACGTGTCAGCCGGCGGCTGAGTGGCCGCGGGTTCCCCGCCGCAAGCGGCAAGCGACATAGCCATAACGCCCGCGCACGCAAGCGCAATAAGCTTCTTCATTAAGAAATCCTCCTCGTGGATTATTAATACGTACATGTGATATGTACGCTGTTGGGATTTTACGCGGAAAACCCGGATTCCGGCGCGGACGCGGCCCGGCGTCTTCGTTTGTCCGAACATCGGCTTAGACAAACGAAAGCCAGCTTCTTAACAGCCGCGACCGGCGGATCCGCGCGGTTCTCCGAACCTCCCGCGCTGTAGTTTATATTATCTCACCTGTAACGTAAATGAAATATAATTTTTTTGTCTGCGTCTACAAATTTGTTAGGTGTTAATTTTACATTGCGTTTCCCCCGCCGATCAGTTAAAATGAAAGAATAAATAAAGCGCGGTATAAAAGGTGATTTTCGCTTGGATGAATTTCGCGTGAATCAAGCGAAATTCTGTCACACAAAAATTCTTAAAGGTAATTTTCGCTTGAACCCGCGAAAATTCTTACAGAAAGGATCTGGCGCCGATGGCTTACGCGGTATCCCTGGCGGAAATGGCGCGTCAGTTCTCGCTCGATCCGCTCACGCCCGGGGTGGACATATCCGGAATCTCGCTGCGGCACGCCGAGATAAACCGCCCGGCTCTCCAGCTTGCCGGGTTCTTCGATTATTTTCAGTCCGAACGGCTTCAGATAATCGGTCTGGTCGAATATACTTATCTTGAGAAGATGGAGCCCGATACGCGCCGCGCCGCGCTGAGAAAGATATTCGGCTTCCGGATGCCGTGCGTGGTTATGTGCCGGGGCCTGCGCCCCATGCCCGAGATGCTGGAGTACGCGCTGGAGTTCGGCGTGCCGATATTCGGTACCGACGACGCCACGACTAGTTTCGAGGGCGAGATAATCCGCTGGCTTAAAGTCGAGCTGGCCCCGCGCGTAACGATCCACGGCGTGCTCGTGGATATATACGGCGAGGGCGTGCTGCTGATGGGCGAAAGCGGCATCGGCAAGAGCGAGACCGCCCTCGAGCTTATAAAGCGCGGCCACAGGTTCGTCGCCGACGACGCCGTGGAGATCAAGCGCGTCTCGAGCCAGACTCTTATCGGGTCCTGCCCCGAGATGATCCGCTATTTTATCGAGCTGCGGGGTATCGGGATAATCGACGTAAAGCAGATGTTCGGCGTCGAGTCGATCAAGGAGACCGTCAATATCGATCTTATCATAAAGCTGGAGGCGTGGGAACCGGACGCGGAATACGAGCGGTTCGGGCTGACGGACGAACGCACTGAATTACTGGGCAACAGGGTGACATGCCATACGATACCGATCCGCCCGGGACGCAACCTGGCTGTCATATGCGAATGCGCGGCGATAAACCACCGTCACCGCAAGATGGGGTACAACGCGGCGCTGGAGCTTGACAAACGCACGAAATTCGGATTCTAGATTTTCCGCTGACCATGAATTTTCGCGGGTTAATGGAAAGTCTCGGGGGAGCTTGAGGGGACTCGTTCCCTCGATTTAATGAGAAACGGGGGATTTTAGGGTGTACCGCGTTGGGATAGACTTGGGCGGAACGAATATAGCGGCGGGATTGGTGGACCGAGCGGGCGCGATACTCGCGAAGGACTCCGTGCCGACGCTCAGAGCGCGGCCATGGGGCGAGATACTTTCGGACATGGCGGCGCTTGCGCGGCGGCTGGCCGCGTCCGCGCCAGGGCCGGTCGCCGGGGTCGGTGTCGGGCTGCCCGGCTCGGTCAACCCTCCGCTGGGCGTCGTCAACTACGCGAACAATCTGCCCGTCCGAGATACCCCGCTGGCCCGGCAGCTGTCGGACGCCGCCGGCCTGCCCGTGGTCATCGAGAACGACGCCAACTGCGCGGCTCTCGGCGAGTATGTCGCTGGGGCGGCTAAAGGTTCGCGCAACTCGATAACCGTCACACTGGGGACAGGGATAGGCGGCGGGATTATCACGGAGGGCCGCGTATACGGCGGAACGTTTTTCGCCGCCGGGGAGATCGGCCACCACGTGATTGCGGTGGGCGGAGAACGCTGCTCGTGCGGGCGGCTCGGGTGCTTCGAGGCGTACTGCTCGGCGACGGGACTGATCCGCGTGACGCGCCGCGCGATCGAAGCCAACCCGAAAGGCCTGATGTCGGAGATGGTTGGCGGCGACCTGTCGCTCGTCAACGCTAAACTGCCGTTCGACGCGTCGCGGGCGGGCGACAAAACCGCCGCGCTGGTAATCGAGCGGTACGAAGACTATCTCGCCGAGGGACTGACGAACCTTATCCATATTTTTGATCCCGACGTGATCGTGATCGGCGGCGGCATAGGCAAGCAGGGCGAGAACCTGCTCGTACCCGTGCGCGAGCGCGTGTCGCGGCTGGTTTACGGCGAGCTGCTCAACACCCGGATAGTACCGGCGGCCCTTGGGAACGACGCGGGAATCGTCGGGGCGGGGATGCTAGAAACCAGAAACTAGAAATCAGAAACCGGAAGCTGGAGGCGGAACCATGAATATTTCCGTGCGCTATCAGTCGCGGGGAGGCAACACAAAAACCGTTGCGGAGCTTATCGCCAAGACGGCGGGCGTGGCAGCCGAGGTCTACGACGCGCCTGTCGCCGAGCCGATCGACGTCTTGTTTATCGGCGGCGGCGTATACGCCTGGGACATTGACAAAGGCTTGAAAGCGTGGCTACGAACGCTTACGCCTGATAAGGTTAAGACTATCGCGCCCTTTTCCACGGCGGGCGGGTTTGACGGAGCAAAACGAATCGCTAAAATCGCGAAAGCAAGCGGCGTCGACGTGCTGGAGCAGCTGCCTGTAAAGGTTATGTTACGCAGCCACGCCGCCATTGCCAAAAGCGGGAGTTTGATGTTGAAAGACAGCGAAGAAGCCGCCATCGCCACCTTTGCAAGGTGCGTTCTGGAAATAAACAAAAGAAATCCGGCTTAACCCAAGGCGACCGGAAATCATATCCGCAAATTAGCGTTCGGAGGTATAAAATGCCGGATATAGCCGCTTTGCTGACGGGGATACTGTCGGAGGACGAAGTAAAATATAACGAACCGATGAGCCGGCATACCACATTCAAGATCGGCGGCCCCGCCGACGTCTACGCCGAACCGCGAGGGGAGGACGCGCTCGCGGCGGCCGTATCGGCGCTTAAGGACGCGGGCGCGCCTTTCGCCGTCGTCGGCTGCGGATCGAACCTGCTGGTTCGGGACGCCGGCTTCCGGGGCGCGGTGCTGTCCACTCACGCGATAAGCGGCGTCACGCGCGTCGGCGATTGTCTGCGCGTCGGCGCCGGCGCGACGCTGGCGAAGACCGCGGCCGAAGCGCTCCGCCACTCGCTGGCGGGGCTGGAATTCGCGAGCGGCATCCCCGGCAGCTTCGGCGGCGCGGTGTTCATGAACGCGGGCGCCTATGGCGGCGAGATGGCGGATGTGCTGGTTTCGGCGCGGGTGCTTACGGAAGGAGCCGCGAAAGATATACCGGCGGGGCGGCTCGGTTTTTCGTACAGAAAATCAGCGCTGGCGGAAACGGGCGGGGTAATACTGTCAGGAACGGTTCGTCTCTCTCCCGGCGACGCCGGGGCGATCCGCGCGAGGACGCTCGAGCTGAACGCCAGCCGCGCGGCAAAACAGCCGCTCGACCTGCCCTCGGCGGGCAGCGCTTTCAAACGGCCTCCGGGTTCATACGCGTCCAAGCTGATCGACGAGTGCGGGCTGCGGGGGTATACTGTCGGCGGCGCGTCCGTATCCGGGAAGCACTGCGGGTTTATCGTGAACAACGGCCGCGCCGCCGCCGCCGACGTCGAGCGTCTGATGGCGGACGTGATCCGCGTCGTCGCGGAGCGGACGGGTTATATTCTTGAGCCGGAGGTGCGGATTCTGGGATGACGACAGCGGTCGGCGGCGGCGTTAGTCAACTGAAAGATCCGCCATTTGTCGATGCGGAGTATGGGAACAAGCGCGGAGTCGTCAAGGGAAGCGGTAAGATTTTTCGCGCTCTTTGCAAAAACTTCGCGGCCTTGATAACGCTGTATTTATATTAAAACCGCCGCCGGACCCAATCATCGGGCGCGGCGGCGGGTCTCGCGCGTGTGTCCGCGCTTACTTGTTATCCAATGGCCTCGGCCATCGCGTTAATGAAGTCCTTTTTGGTACCGCCGGCGCGCACGTCGGCGTTGATAGACCACACTGCTATACCACGGAACGTAGAGTACTTTTCCATGCACTCAATCAGCGCCTGCCGATACGCCGCGACGGACAACGCTCCGTCGCCGGGGCGGGACGGGTCGCGCAGAACACAGATCATCACCTGATCCGGGCGCAGCCCTTCGAACCGCTCGCCGTTCTGAACGGCAAAGCCATTCACAAGCATTTCGGAAAGCTTGACAAGGCTGTCGGCGTTATAGCCGGAAATCCCTCCGGAATATGAAACTGTGTCGTTATAATACTGCGGATGAACATACGTCAAAATGTCGCGCGTGAGGTTTATGAGCGGCAAATACCCGCCGTACACGCCCTTCCAGCCGCCCCAGGCGATCGTTCCGCCCTGAACGCACAAATGCGGCGGCGCCATCGTGATAATAAAACCGGACCCGAAGCGCTCGACAAACTTATGAAGCACATAGCTGAGATTGACGTTGTAGGGTTTAGTCGGGTTGACAAGGCTCGTTTCGCCGGTGGTGTTGATTTGCTGCACCTCAATGTCCACGTCGAAGCCGTCGAACCCGAATTCCTCAATAATCGCGGACGCCGAGGACAAAAACGCGTCGCGCCGCGCCGTCGTGTCCACATCCAGCAGGCCGTATTCCCCGCCGAACGAGACGACCACTTTCTGACCACGTTCCTGAAGCAGACGAATATCCGCGATCAGCGCGGTTTTATTGCCGCCGTAGGGCGAGCCGTCCATCGTGAACCGCGCCGTGTAATGGTCGGAGAACGTGTCCATAAACGAGACGTACACAACGTCCCAGCGCGCGTCTACGTCTCGCAGCAGATAGCCGGACAAGCCGCCCTCGCTCCAGTTCTCCCAGTACCCCGCCACGATTGTGGTCGGCAGCTCATCGTTGGGAGGCAGCGTTGGCGTCGGTGTAGGTGTCGGCGTTGGCGTCGGTGTTGGGGTCGGTGTAGGTGTAGGTGTAGGCGTTGGGGTAGGAGTGGGCGTAGGTGTCGGCGTAGGAGTAGGCGTCGGTGTAGGCGCAACCGGTTCCGCCGAACCTGGAACATAGACGCTAGTCCCCTTGATAACGAGTTCAAACTGGGTTGTTCCGCCCGGGGAAACGGCCTTGTTCCACGAGGCGTTCGACACGGCTGCGCCGCCGTCTGAAACGACGCAGTTAGACGCGGAGCGGATTGCAAGCGGCGCCGGCGTAAGCTCGACGCTCCAGCCGTCCGTCGCCGCGGAACCGTTATTGGTCAGCGTGTATAGTATTTTTGTGTATGTATAGCCATCCGTTTCCACCCAGCTGTCGAGCGTCTCGTAAACGACACTCAAATCACTGGCAGGCGACGACGAAGGCGTCGGTGTCGGCGTTGGGGTCGGTGTCGGCGTTGGGGTCGGGGTCGGGGTTGGTGTCGGCGTCGGTGTTGGAGTCGGGGTCGGGGTCGGTGTTGGAGTTGGCGTAGGGGTCGGTGTCGGCGTTGGCGTAGGGGTCGGGGTTGGTGTCGGCGTCGGTGTTGGAGTTGGAGTCGGGGTTGGGGTCGGTGTTGGAGTTGGCGTTGGCGTAGGAGTCGGCGTCGGTGTCGGTGTTGGGGTTGGTATCGGGGTCGGTGTCGGCGTAGGGGTCGGTGTTGGAGTCGGCGTCAAAGGGTCGGCTCCCGGAACATATTCGCTGCTATCCCGGATAATCAGCTCGAACTTCACGTTCCCGCCCGGGGGAATGACGTTGTTCCACGAGGCGTTTGACACGCTGACGGTCTCGCCGATCGAAACGACGCAGTTGGACGCGGAGCGGACGCCAATCGGCGCCGGCAAAATGGAGACGTTCCAGCTTTCCGTTGGCGCGGAACCGGTATTTGTGAGCGTAAACAAAATCTTTGTGTACGCGTAACCGTCCGTTTCGATCCACGAATCAAGCGTTTCGCTCGTGAGTGTAAGACTATCCGAGCCTTCCAGCGGCGCGGATTTTGGCAGCGGCGCGGCGCTGGCCACGCCGGGGTTCGGCGTGAATGGCCCGGGCGTTATCACGATGCCGCCAAAAGTGGCGGAGCCGCCGGCGGGAATCACTTTGTTGTAGCTCATCGGCAGCACGTTGATCAGACCGCCGGCGACGCTGTGGCTGGCGTTCCACAACTGTTGAACGCGGCCGCCTTCGGGCAATGGAATGTCCACCGACCAATCGGTCAATTTATCGGGCGTAATGTTTTGCAGCGTGACGGTGAAATTGGTGTACGTTTCGCCGCCGCTTTTCCACGTTGACGCGACCGTCGCGGTCACCATCAGGCCGCTTGGCGTCTCGGCCGCGGTCGCCGCCGCGCCGGCCAGCAGCATCGCGATGAGCAGACCTAGGACGCTTTTTTGCATAATCATCATCCTCTCGCGTTATTCAGGTTTTAAGGAACCTGTAACCCTTGAACCCACGTTGATCGGCGTTCAAATTCGAGCCGCCTTCTTGATCAGCGTTCAAATTCGAGCCGCCTTGTTTGTAACAAACGGCATCGCTCCAAGCCCGGCTTTCAGACAGGGTATAAATGCCAATTACATTATATTTCCTGCCGTGCATATTGTCAAGTAACCTCGTCAACTTAAGTGAAGAATTTTCGGCTCAATCAACGACACAGTTCCTGCTGTTACACACTCTGACTCTATCCCGCAAGACTCTCACGCTGGAGCGCCTAGGTTTGACGTCAACGGGAAATCACGCAATATCGGCAATGAAACTGGCGGAAAATAATGGAAAAGCCTACGCCACGCGGCAGTTTGGCGTAAGCCTTTCGAGCATAAAACGGTGGGCCGGGCGATATGACGGCACTTGACGCTCGCTTTTAGAAAAATCTCACAAGTAGAACAAGCCATCCAAAACGGCGCCCACCTTGTAAATGTCAACTGAAAAATCACCCACCCAATATAATTGAAAAATCACCCACCCCCAAAACAAAGCGCGAACTTAAGCGGTCTTCGTTTTGGGGGTGGGTGATTTTAATTATATCGCTATGGTGATTTTTGGAGTAATAAATACACAAAATTAGTGATAGTCAATTATTTACAGTGACTGTTGGTGTTATTTGATTCAGTATATAATGTATAATTGGATACATGTTGTATTAAAAACGTTCTATGTGTACGGTGATTTATCGTACATGTAGAACGTGCTTTCGTTTGTCGGAGAAAGAAATTTGTTCTCATATACAG
>JAISCI010000018.1 GCA_031265685.1 Clostridiales bacterium | reverse complement strand
GTAAACCGTGTCGTTAACGTGTTACTAACACCCACCACCGCAACTCGCTTAACTTCGCTTAAAAGTTAAGTGTGCGCTTAACTTTGGCGTGTTTGGCGGGGTTGAAAATTAATTATAATTGTGTTATATTTTGCTTTCTCCGAAGGATTCTCGCTCTGTCCGCGCAAGCGCGGTCGAACTTCCGCGGATCACCCGTTCTTTTGGATGGCGTTAGGAGTTTATGGAGCGAGGTGTTTGACTTGTAAAATTAGCTCTTGCGTTTCCCCGCCGTTGTGTTATAATTCCATAGAATCGAATATGAAGGAGGAGTCTCTATGATTAAAATCGGTATCAACGGTTTTGGTCGCATCGGGCGCCTTGTGTTCCGCGCCACAACCCAGCGTGACGACGTACAGGTCGTCGCCGTGAACGATCCGTTTATCGACATCGACTATATGGTTTACATGCTCAAGTACGATTCGGTGCACGGAAGGTTCAAGGGCTGCGTCCATGTGGACGGCGGCAAGCTTATTGTAAACGGCAAACCCGTTTCGGTCTACGGCTCGAAGGATCCGTCGGAGATACCGTGGGGGCAGGACGGGGCGGAATACATTGTCGAGTCCACCGGTGTATTCACCGACATCGCCGGGGCGTCCGCGCACCTTAAAGGCGGCGCCAAAAAAGTCGTAGTCTCGGCGCCGTCTAAAGACGCTCGGATGTTCGTCATGGGCGTCAACCACACCGAATACACTAAAGACCTGACCGTCGTCTCCAACGCGAGCTGCACGACAAACTGCCTGGCGCCTCTCGCGAAGGTCATAAACGACAACTTCGGTATCACCGAGGGCCTTATGACGACAATCCACTCGACCACCGCGACGCAGAAGACCGTTGACGGGCCGAGCAAGAAAGACTGGCGCGGAGGGCGCGCCGCCTCGGCGAATATCATCCCGTCCTCGACGGGCGCGGCGAAGGCGGTCGGCAAGGTCATCCCGTCGCTCAACGGAAAACTTACGGGCATGTCGATCCGCGTGCCTACCATCGACGTATCGGTTGTGGATCTCACGTGCAACCTCGCTAAACCGACCGATTACGACGCGATAAAGGCCGCCGTCAGGAAAGCCGCCGAGGGCGAGCTGAAGGGCATTCTCGGATACACCGAGGACGCCGTCGTCTCGACCGATTTCATCGGCGAGTCGAACACGAGCGTTTTCGACGCTGTCGCCGGTATTCAGCTTACGCCTACTTTCGTCAAGCTGATCGCGTGGTACGACAACGAATGGGGCTATTCCAATAAAGTCGTCGATCTGATCGCGCACATGGCCAGCGTTGACAACGCGTAAACAATCGTCTCCGAAAGCCCCTCGTACTAATCTCCGTTAGACTGATAGAAAAGATTTTTCAAGGCCGCGCCTGAACCCGCGCGGACGCGTTTCCGCTTTGAAAAATCTTTTCTATTCCTTAATTCCTTAAATGGGGATTAGTATTATACTGTTTTTTACGAGTATCACGGGCTTTCAGCATGGATGGGAGTCATGTTAATGGCAAATCTTACTTTTGAGTGGATAGAGAAAAACATGCCGAAGCTGGGATACGGATGTATGCGCCTCCCGCTCACGAACCCCGCCGACGCTAAGACCATAGATTTCCCCCAGTCGGAGAAACTCATCGACGCATACATGGACGCGGGATTCAATTACTTCGACACGGCGTATGTATACCACGACCAGAAAGGCGAGAACGCCGTAAAGCGGCTGATCGTCGAGCGCTATCCGAGAGAGAGCTTCTTTATCGCCGATAAACTCCCCGTCTGGCAAGCTGACTCTCATGCGTCGCTTAACCGGATCGCGGCGGAGATGTTCGAGCGCCTTGGCACGGATTACATCGATTTCTTTCTCATCCATTCGCTGGATCATTCTAACGAGGCTTCTGCGCTGAAGTACGACGCCTACGGTATAGCCCGCCGTCTCAAGGCGGAGGGCAAGGCGCGGTTCATAGGGGCGAGTTTCCATGATACGCCCGAATATCTCGAGCATCTGCTGACGGCGCACCCCGAACTGGAGTTTATCCAGCTGCAGATCAATTACAAGGACTGGTTCACCAGTCTGCGCTCGGATGAATACTACAGAATCGCCAGAAAATTCAACAAGCCGATAATTATAATGGAACCTGTGCGCGGCGGCGCCTTGGCCGACCCGACCAGCGAGACGGCGAAGGAACTGATGGCGCTGCGCCCGGACAAGTCGTTCGCGTCGTGGGCGATCCGCTTCTGCGCGTCGCTGTCCGGCGTCGCCACGATCCTATCGGGCATGTCCGCGCTGGATCAGGTGCTGGACAATATCGCCACGATAAAAGAGGCGGTGCCGGTCACGCCGGGCGAGATGGCCGCGCTTGAGCGCGCCGCCCATACCTACGACCGCACGCATTACATACCCTGCACGCACTGCCGCTATTGCGAGATATGTCCGCAGGGCATCGACATACCGCTGACGTTCGACATCATCAACGAGTGGCGCCAGACGAACAACTGGGCGGTGGCCAGCACACAGTACGGCAACATGCTCGCGTCCGCCCGCGCCGACCGCTGTATAGCCTGCGAAGCTTGCGAGGCGGTATGTCCGCAGCACATTGAGATAGTTAAAAGCGTCGCTATTGCCGCCAAAAATTGGAATCAATAGCGACAAAGGAGAACCCGGCGGATTATGCCGGGTTTTCCTCCGCCCTCTAGTATCTAGCTTCTAGTCTCTAGCATCCAGCCGCCGCTCCTGGCTTATCATGTTCTCGATGAACACTCCGTAGCCCTTTGTCGGGTTCTGCACAAACACGTGCGTCACCGCGCCGATCAGCTTGCCATCCTGGATCAGCGGACTGCCGCTCATGCCCTGTACTATGCCGTTCGTCGTCGTCAGCAGATCCTTGTCCGTTATGCGGACGACCATGCCCTTGGAAAGGTCGTCGGAATAACGGTTCACGCTCTCGATAAACACGTCGTACTCGCGAGGTTCCATGCCTCTGACGCTCGAGACCATACGCGCCGGGCCTTCGTGGATGTCGGCCTGCAGCGCTATCGGCATGAAGTTATCTGGCAGCAGCGCGGTATCGGTCACATAGCCGTACAGCCCAAGCTCGGAATTAAGCCGTATCTCACCGATAGTATCCGTAAGCCGCGTCTCGCCGACCAGTTCGCCCGGCGCGCCCTGTTCGCCCTTTTTAACCGAAACAATGTCCGAGCGGGAGATGGTTCCGGTTTTTACCTTTATCAGCCGCTTCGTGTCCACGTCCAGAATACCGTGCCCGAGCGCGCCGAAGGCTCCCGTCGTCTTGTTGTAATACGTCAGCGTGCCGATACCCTGTGTAGAGTCGCGCACCCATACGCCGAGTTTCGCTTCGCCGTCCGCCGTCCTCGCCGGCGTCACTTCCTCCACGATGGTCGCCGCGCCGCGCTTGATCGAGAGCGAAACCGGAGCGCCCTCCGGCGCGGCTTCGACTATCGCGATCAGGTCGTCCTTCCCGGTTATGCTGCGACCGTTCGCCGCGAAGATCAGGTCTCCCGAGAGCAGCTTATCATCAGACGGTCTTAAGCTTACGCCGTCCGCCGACGGGACGGCGCCGACGCCCAGCACCATTACGCCGTCCGTCATGATCCGAACGCCGACAGCCAGTCCGCACGGGGCCACCTCAATGTCCGGCAAAACCTCGACGTCGGCTTCCTTCAGCTTTATCCCAAGGAACGTCAGCTCGAGGGTGCTTTTGTCTTCTGAAAAATCTTCGGAAAATTCTTCTGTCTCCGCGGAACCGCCGCCGATAGGCGCCCGTTCGTCGCCCGCCGCCGAAACGGCGCGGTAAGCGCCTTTCAGCTCCGCTTTAAGCGGAAAGGCGGCGGTTAGTACGGTTTCGCGTCCCTCCATAATATGTATCTTGTCGGGAAAGCTTGCGATTCCGGTTAATAAATACAAGAAAAGTGAGCATACTGCAATTATAGAAACGGTCGCGCAGGCGCCCGCGAAACGTCCGGCGCGGTACTTCCGCTTGTTTATCATTGAAAAACGCCGCATATTCTCACGCTCCAAGCTATATTGAGCCGCGGCGCGTTTAGGTTGAACCGTCAAAACGCGCCGTGAACCCGAATATTAACCTGTCCGCTGCGCGGCGATTTAATACTTGATTGAAATGCGTTTAGAGGGAATTTTTGAAAATTTCAGCCATGCGCCGCGTCTCGGATGCCGCCGCCAGCGAAGATTCGGTTATCTTCGCTCCAGAAATTAACCTGGCGACCTCCGCTACGGAGGAATTTCCCTCTAAAGCTGTGAGTGTCGTCCGCGCGGCGCCGCCGTCTGATTTTTTTTCTATTAAAAAATGGTCGTCGGCCATCGCCGCTATCTGCGGCAGGTGCGTAACGCATAATATCTGCCTCCCGCGCGACAGCCGCGCCATCATTTCGGCGGCCATCTGCGCGGTCTTACCGCTTATGCCAGTGTCGATCTCGTCAAAGACGAGCGTCTCGACAGAATCTGCCGCCGCGAGCACGCTTTTGAGCGCGAGCATAACGCGGCTCATCTCGCCGCCGGAAGCCGTCGTGGCCAGCGGTTTCAACTCGCCGCCGACATTCGGCGCGATGAAAAACTCCACGCGGTCGAACCCTCCTCGCGTGAATCCCGCCCGCCGCTCGACAGCTATCCTGAACCGGGCGCCTTTCATGCCCAGTTCCGCCAGCGACGTCTCGACCTCCCGCGCTATACGCTCCGCCGAGCGTTTGCGTTCCGCCGATATTGCCGCGCATTCCGCCGTTATCTCGCGTTCCAGATTTTTCTTTTTTGCGGCGTTATCTTCCGCGCCGATCTCTTCCCGCTCGAATTCGGACAGCTCCGTCTCGGCGGACGCCGCCGCCGCGAGAACGTCCTCACCGTATTTGCGCTTCAACGCGCGAATTATCGACAGCCGTTCCTCAATAGCGTCGAGAGCGCCCGGCTCCAAGTCAATTTTGTCATAATAATCTGATAATTCCTCCGAAATATCCGTAAGCTCCTCACACATCGCCGCGAAACGTTCCCGAAGCGGTTCCAGAGAATTATCCAGCGTGGCGGCTTCCGTGACGCACGCGAGCGCCTTGCCGGCTCGGTCCCGCGCGTCTCCGTCCCCGCCGGAAAGGCGACCGACGGCCGTACCGATCAGTTCGCCCAGCCGCTCGGCGTATGACGCCCGTTCGCGCCGCGCCGCAAGCTCTGTTTCCTCATCGGGATACAGCTTCGCGGCGTTTACCTCGGCGAGCGTTTCGCGGAGTTCCGCCCGCCGCCGCTCGCGTCTAGTCGCCTCCTCCTCCGCGCCGCGCGCCTGCGCCGACACGGATCTGTATTCGTCGAAGAGCGCCGAAAGCCGTTCTTTACGCGCGTCGATGCCCGGATCGCACAGCTTGTCCAGAAGCACGATGTGCTTCGCGGGATCGAGCAGGGAATGGCTCTCGTGCTGATTATGCGCGTCCACAAGCCCCGCCGCCGCTTCCTTCAGTAGCGCGACCGAGACGACGCGGCCGTTGATCCGGCAGACGGACTTGCCCGCCGCCGAGAGCGAGCGGAACACAAGAAGGCCGTCGTCGCAGCCGTCCACGCCGAGCGCCGACAGGTTCTCGCGGGCGTCGGGGTTCGTCACGGAAAACAGCGCCTCGACCGCAGCCGCGTCCTCGCCCGCGCGTATGAAGCCGCGCGAGGCTTTTCCGCCGAGAGCGAATCCGAGCGCTCCCATTATTATAGACTTGCCCGCGCCCGTCTCGCCCGAGACGACGTTGAGGTGCGGGCCGAACTCGACGCTGAGCGCGTCGATGAGCGCGACATTTCTGACGCTGAGATTTATGAGCAATTTAATCACCCTATTATCGAGCGAAACCGTGCGGCGACCGCCGCGGCATCGGCGCCTTCCCGGACGACGCACAGCAGAGTATCGTCCCCCGCGACCGAGCCGAGTATCTCCGGCGGGCGGAGAGCATCCACGCACGCGGCGACGCCGGGCGCCATCCCCGCTCCGGTTTTAAGCAGGATTATGTTTCCGGAATGCTCTATCGACCGGACGCCGTCGCGGAACAGCCCGTTGACGTGCTCGAAAGGCGGCGTTTGACCGCCCGTCTCATCGAGCAGCGCGTATTTCTGTCGCCCGTCCCCGTTAGGCACTTTGAACAGCTTTAGCTGGCGTATGTCCCTCGACACGGTCGCCTGCGTTACGTTGAACCCGTCCTCCAATAGCAGCCGCGCCAGTTCCTCCTGCGTCTCTATCTCGCGGTCCCGCACTAGCTCGACTATTCGCGCTTGTCTGAAACGCTTCATTTATGTATCACCCCCATCACAAGCTTCGCGGCGTTTCCGCGGCAAACCTATTTGTTTCGTCGTTAACCGTTTTCAGAAGCGAAACCCCGGCACTGAAACGCCGCAAGCCCCCCGCCGCCTAATTGCGCAAGGTTTCAAGAGGCGGCAAAAACCAGCGCTTCTCTCTGTCCCCGATCATCACGCGCACAGGCGGTGATAACGATGAAAGACCGCCCGTCAACGCTCTTTGTTGGCATTGACGTCGGTGCCGGACCGGAGTAAATTATTGCCGTAATTCTGGGAGTTTTGACGAAAAGCAACCTTCGGACAATTATGACTGCCCTCGAATCAACATCGTTCCACTCGGCGCGTATTGCGGCGTATCTGTCCGATAGTCAAACTCTCGCTCCTTTTAACCAGCGTTTTTGTCTTAACCCCAAACCCGCCGCCAATTACAGGCAATCGTTCGTCGGTCTGAGCAAGACCGGCGCGAAAGACGCCGCATAATCGCGGATTTGCGTGGACGGATTTTGCAAAAACGCGACGCAAAATTATGTCGCGCGAAATCCCCGCACGCGAGAAAACCCGCGCGATCGACAAATCTCCTTAAATTCCCAGAATCCGCACTCGCGGGCGCCGCTCCTTTTTCCGGCAATTACGGTGCCGACGCGGCGGCGTCTCACGGAATACTTATCACTGACGGAGATCACCAACAGACATTTGGAGACCCTTGCCGAGTTTATCAGCCAAAAGAGCCGCGGGCGCATAACCACTCCCGAACTGACCGGCAATGTCTCGCAAAAGGCGGCGCGGGACTCGTTCCGGCTCGGCAAGCGCCCTTACGAACTGCTGACTATCTCAATTGCCACGCCGTCGTCATGACGTCAACGCCTGCGCTCGATACCCGGCAGATGATTTTCGCTTGGATGAATTTTACATGGGCGAAGTTTGCATCGCGTTATCGTGAACTTCGTCCAAGCGACAACACGGCGCAAAATCCCATGTCGAAACGGCGTGCAGCGAGAACCATAACGCTGTCTGCGGTGGGTTTTACCGCGAGAAGCGCCGCGGCGCAAGCGCAAACGACCGTGAACCGCTTTTCGCCAATATGCTGCCGGCCTGAACCGGATTGAGAAGCTACCCGGCGGTGTCAGGGCGGACGAAGCGCGGCTGTCAGAACAAGGCAAAACACTCGCGGCGTTATCTAAGAATTTTGCCTGGTTCGAAGCATTGCTGCGCGATGGGATTTTGCATCGCGTGATTCACGCGAACTTCGTCCAAGCAATAACGCGGCGCACGCGGGCCGCCAGTCCGGTTGGTTTTTGGATTGCCGGCTAAAAACCAATTTCCTCGGACAAAGCCGCGGCGAATTTGCCCTGAACCCGGCAAATTCATAGCGGCGAACTTATGGCCATCATTTTCCGGCGCGATTGGCGTATGGCTTGTCTGACGAACTCTTTTACCCGCCGCGCTCAAAATTCCTTTGTTTTGGGCGCTGACTTTTTTCTGGGGGGGGTACTCGAGAATAACCTATACTAATTCCATTCTAAAAGTATTCGGCGCCAGTCTAAAATGGAATTAGCTTACCCCATCTTCTTTTTGAGTATCTCGTAAAAACCTGGTTCTTTAATCCTGATTAACGTAGTGTCGTATTCGGCGCGCCTGACCGCGACCGATCCCCCCGCGGACAGCGTCCCCGCCTCGCGGCCGTCCGCGGCGATCCGCGCGCGGCATGCCCCGACCGCCCGTATCCCGACCACATCCTCGGCGTGAACGACAATCGGCCTGTGAACCAGCGAATGTGCGGCGGCGGGCGTAACGCAAATCATGCGCGCGTCCGGCGGCAGCAGCGGCCCCCCGGCGGAAAGGTTATACGCCGTGGACCCCGTCGGCGTCGAGACGATCACGCCGTCGGCGCGGTAGACGTCCAGCGGCCTGCCGTTTACCGATACCTCCAGATCAACGACGGAAACCCCGTCGGTCTTGACGGCGCATATATCGTTAAGCGCCAGTACCGGCCCGACCGCGCCGCGCGCTTCCAGCATTATCCGGCGTTCCAGCCGGTACGCCCCGTCCGCCAAGGCGCGTATCACTCCGCCCGCGCCGGAAAGCTCAGTTTCGGTAAGATACCCCATGCGCCCCAGGTTTATGCCCATTATCGGAAGACCGAGCGGAGCGGCCATCCGCGCCGCCGTCAGAAGGGTGCCGTCTCCGCCCAGACAGAAAACGGCGTCGCAGCCCGCGAAACCATCGAAGCTGGCGATCATTCCCGCTTCATCTATCAGCGCCGCCACCGCCCGCGCCGCGCCGCCCGCGCCCGCGCTCGCGAAAAGCCCGATTGTCTTCAGCCGAAACGCCCCCCGTGGATCAGGTACTCGATGTTGCCGCCGCCGCCCGTTATCGGCGACGGGATAACCCCGGCGACCGTAAGCCCGCGTGTCTCCGCCGCAGAACGCACGCGCGCGACCGCGCGAAGCCGGGCCTTCTCTGAGCGCACCACCCCGCGGCCGACTTCCCCGCGCGACAACTCGAACTGCGGCTTGACGAGGAATACGAACCGGCAACGCGCGGGGAGAAACTCCGCGACGGACGGCATCAGCGACGCCAGCGACACGAACGAAACGTCCGCCGCCGCGAAAGACAATCCCTCCGGCATATCGCGCGGAGAGAGACCGGTTATGTTAACGCCTTCCATATTCGTGACGCGCGGGTCGGCGGCCAGGGAAACCGCCAACTGTCCGCGCCCGTTGTCAACGGCCAGTACGCTCGATGCCCCGCGCCGCAGCATACAGTCCGTAAAACCGCCCGTAGAGGCGCCGACGTCCAGACAGACGGCGCCCGTTAAGTCTATCCTAAAATAGTCCAGCGCGGCGGCCAGCTTCAGCCCGCCGCGCCCCACGTATTCCCCCGAAAGATCGGCGGCTATATCCGCGCCGTCCGGAGCCGGAAACGACGGCTTCGTCACGGCCACGCCGCCGACCGTGACAAGCCCGCGCGCGATCATGTCCGCCGCCTTCGATCGCGTTACGCCGAGCGCGGCCGCCGCGGCGACGTCCAGCCGGCCGCTCACGGCGCGAAAGTCTCCCGCGCCAGATCGCAAACGCCATCGGCGGAAAGCCCGTATTCCGCGAGCAAGCCGGAGCGTTTGCCGTGCGGGACGAACCTGTCCGGCAGGGCGGCGCGAACCACTCTGCCGCGCCAGCCCATATCCGCAAGCGCCGCCGCCAGCCCCTCCCCGAATCCGCCGGAGGAGACGTTATCCTCGACGGCGAGTATTACTTCATATTTTTGGTAAAACGCCGCGTTGATCGGCTTCACGAACCGCGCGCTGATCAGCGCGGCACGAGTTCCTTCATCTAATAGCCTCTCTCTCGCCGCGCGGCACGCCTCGGCCATCGCCCCTACGGACACTATCGCGAAGCGCTCGCCCGAAGCGATCACTTCCGGCTCGCCCAGCGCGACCGGCGGAACGTCCCCGCCGGGTTCGTCCGCGCGGGATGGATACCGGACCGCGCACGGCGAACCCAGCGACAGCGCGAACTCAAGCATTGCGGAAAGCTCGGCGGGATGCCTCGGCGCGAGTACGGTCATATTCGGTATATGCGACAGGTACGACAGGTCGAACGCGCCCTGGTGCGTCTCTCCGTCCGGCCCGACGATTCCGGCGTGGTCTATCGCGAACACCACGGGAAGCTTCTGGGCGCACACGTCATGGACGATCTGATCGTACGCTCGCTGCAAAAACGACGAATATACGGCGAAAACGGGTTTCATGCCGCCTTTGGCCAGCCCCGCCGCGAACGTAACGGCGTGCCCCTCGGCGATTCCGCAGTCGAAATAACGCTCTGGAAAGCGCCGCCCAAATTCCTTCAGACCGACGCCGCACGGCATAGCGGCAGTTATCGCGGCTACCCGGGCATCGCGCTCCGCCAGACGCGCGAGCGTCCCGGCGAAAGCCTCCGTGAAGCGCGGCGCGTCCTTGCGCTCGCATTCGCCCGTTTCGGGATCAAACCGCCCCACGCTGTGGTAATATTCCGGATTATTTTCGGCGGGGGCGAAACCTTTGCCTTTTTTTGTGCGGACGTGGACGAGAACGGGTCCGTCCATTTTGCGGACGTTGCGCAGAACGGCGCGAAGCTCGCTAATGTTATGCCCGTCCACCGGGCCGACATACGTGAAGCCCAGTTCCTCGAAGATGACGCCGCGCACCAGCAAATATCTCGCGCCGTCCTTGACGCGCTTGACGAATCGCCGGAGAGCGCCGCCGATGACCGGAACTCGTCCCAGAAAGCCCTTGACGCCTTTTTTCGCGCCGATGTAGCCCGGGGAAGTACGAAGCCCGTTGATGTGGCGGCTTATCGCGCCGACGTTGTCCGAAATGGACATCTGGTTGTCGTTCAGTATCACGATCAGACGGGTGTCGGAGCGCCCGGCGTTGTTCAGACCCTCGTAAGCCAATCCGCCCGTCATGGCTCCGTCCCCGACGACGGCGACGACGCGCTCGTCCCCGCCGATTATATCCCGCGCCTTGGCGAAGCCCAGCGCCGCCGAAACCGCCGTCGAGCTGTGGCCCGTTCCGAAAGCGTCGTAATCGCTCTCGTCGGGCTTCGGGAAGCCGCTCAGCCCGCCGCGCCCGCGCAGCGTCTCGAAACCGCCGCGCCGTCCGGTAAGCAGCTTGTACACATAGCACTGGTGGCCGACGTCCCAAATAATCTTATCGCGCGGCGGATCGAACTCCGCGAGCAGCGCGCACGTAAGCTCGGCCACGCCGAGGTTGGCGGCCAGATGACCGCCCGTGCCGGCCAGCGAATTGATGATGAAATCCCGCGTCTCCGCCGCCAGAACCGCCAGCTCGCCGTCGGTCATACCGCGGACGCGGGACGCGTCTATATTATCCAGATAACGGTACATGCTATTCCCCGATCACACTGCATATCCCAGGCACAGCACGCCGACGGCAATCCCCAGAAGCGCCCCGGCTAACACCTCGAGCGGGCTGTGGCCGAGCAGTTCCTTCAATTTTTTGTCGAGGACGATCCCAGTGTCCTCGAGGTTCTCGATTATTTCATTCATAAGCGCGGCGTGCCGGCCGGCCTCGCGGCGCACCCCCGCCGCGTCGTACATCACGACAAGGCTGAGCACCGCCGACACCGCGAAAAGCGGCGAGTCCAGCCCCTCGGATATCGCTATGGCCGTCGTCAGCGCGACGACGAACGACGTATGCGAGCTGGGCATGCCGCCGGACGCGACAAAGAGCGACAGATCGATTCTGCGCGTCCTGATCAGTCCGACGCCGACTTTGATAAGCTGCGCTACCGCCCAAGACATAATCGCCGCCCATAATGTTGTGTTCCCGAGCAATCCGCCGAAACCCTCGCGCATGGCCGCCCCCGATATGTCCGTATTAGAACCTGTATTCATTAGTGGAATCAGCCGAAAAGACGTCGATTCCATCTGTGAATACAGGTTCTTAATGCTCCCGGAACAGCGCGCGCCCGACGACGTCTCTGAGCGCGTGGCCTTCCGGCAGAAAATCAATCATTTCTATTATATCACGCGAAAGTCTTTCGTAGTCGGCGGCGGCCTGTTTTTCGCCGGCAAGCGACACGTATGTCGCCTTGCCAGCCGCGCCGTCCGTTCCGACGGGCTTGCCCAGCTTCGCGGGATCCCCAGCGGCGTTCAAGAGATCGTCCTTTATCTGGAACGCCAAGCCGAGCTTCCGACCGAGCTTCCGGAAACGGTCCAGCGCTTCGCCGACCGCGCCGGACACGATCGCCCCGGCGGCTATCGCGGCGGTTATCAGCGCCCCGGTCTTGCGGGCGTCGATGTACAGCACGCGGGATAAATCCGCGACGACGCGCTCCGACTCCATATCGGCGTACTGCCCGCCGACCATGCCGCCAGCCCCCGCCGCGCGCGCTATCTCGTCCGCCGCCGCCAGAAAGCGCGGCTCGAGCCGCCCGGCGCAGAAACCGATCATAACCTCATACGCCAGGTTAAGCAGCCCGTCCCCGGCGAGTATCGCCGCCCACTCGCCGAAAATCTTGTGGTTGGCGGGCTTGCCGCGCCGCAGGTCGTCGTCGTCCATCGCGGGAAGGTCGTCATGGATCAGCGAATAGGTGTGGATCAGCTCGACCGCGCACGCGAACGGCACGGCGTCCGGGTCGCCCCCGGAGGCGGCGATAAGCAGCGCCGGGCGCAGCCGCTTGCCGCCGGCGCCCACGCTGTAGCTCATCGCCGCGCGCAGGGCCTCCGGGCAGTCTAGCGCGGCCAGGTACCCGTCCAGCGCGGCGTTAAGCCCGTCAATATCTGTCGAACGGCTGTTCAATAATCTCGCCGCCTTCCCCGACGCGTATTACCCGGACGGCGGAATCGGCGGCGGCGAGAGCCGCCTTCAGCTCGTCCGCGAGCCTCGAACCCTCCGCGTACAATTCGACCGTCCGTTCGAGCGTCTCGCCGCCGTCGAGCGTCTCGACTATCCGCTCCAGACGGACGAGTTTCTCGTCGAATCCTGAAGAATTTTGCGTGGTTCTCGCAAAATTATCTGAAAATTTTGCATGGTTCTCGCAAAATTCATTCATCCGCGCTCACCTCCGTCCGCGTCACGTTCGCGGTTACATAGCCGTCCCGCAGGCGAAGCCTGAAGGTTTCCCCGGGGACGAACGCCGAAATGTCCGCCTTGACACCGCCGTTCATATCCAGCGCCAGCGCGTACCCGCGCGCCAGCGCCCCCGCCGGCGACAGCCGGACGAGCGCTTCCGAGGCCGCGCGGAGTCTCAGCGACAACAGCGTAAGCCGGGAACTCACCGCCCCGTCGAGCCTTCGGCGCAAGGCGTCGGCGCGCTCGGCCTTGGCGGATTTATCCGGCACAACTATCTCGGCTGCGGCGGACGGCGTCGGCGCGCGCGTATCCGCCGCGAAATCCGTCAGCGTCACGTCGGTTTCATGGCCGACCGCCGATACCACGGGTATCGCGCTCGCGGCTACGGCGCGCGTCAGCGCCTCGTCGTTGAAAGGCGACAGATCCTCGGCGGAACCGCCGCCCCGCGCGATTATGACGACGTCGGCCAAGGCGTTCGCGTTTACCAGCGCCAGCGCTTCCGCGACCGACCGCGCGGCGGATCCGCCCTGAACGGCGGCGGGCACGACGGTTATCCCGACGCTCGGATCCCGCCGCCGCGCCACACTCACTATATCGCGCGCTACGGCGCCCGTCTCGCTCGTTATGACGGCGATACGGCTCGGACTGACCGGCAGCGGTCTCTTGCGCGCCGCGTCGAAAACACCCTCGGACGCCAGACGATTTTTAAGCCGCTCAAGCGAATCGAGCTGTTCGCCGCGCCCCGCCGGGAACATGCCCTCGGCGTACAGCTGTAACTGCCCCGTCCGCTCAAACAGCGAGCAGAAACCGACCACGACA
Organism: Clostridiales bacterium; assembly: GCA_031265685.1. Lineage (GTDB taxonomy): Bacteria > Bacillota > Clostridia > Lachnospirales > WRAX01 > JAISCI01. Next base: position 6,379 of record JAISCI010000018.1, on the reverse strand, counting down.
GCCTTCGCGCCCTCCGCCGGCTCGAACGCGAGCGACGCGGCGTACCCCCGGAACATTACGCCGCTTATCGCGGACCGCGCGTCCTTAAGCGTGAAATAGATATGCCCCGACCCGTGCCGGCGCACGTTGGACAGCTCGCCCTCGACCGCGAATGACCGGAGCAGAGCGTCGCCGTCCACAAGACCTTTGAGGTACGCGTTAAGTTGACTTACGTTCCAAGTTTTGGGCTTCATCCAATCTCCCCGATTCACGCAGCTCGGCGGCATACGCGCCCAAGATACCGTTCACGAACGAGCCGGTGCCGTCGTGGGATACTTCCTTGGCGATCTCGACGGCTTCGTTGATCGCGACCGCCGCCGCCTCGCCGCTTTGTATCTCGTAGACCGCCATACGCAGCGCGGCCAGCTCGGCCTTGTTGAGCCGCCCGAATTCCCAGCCGGAGAGGTGCTTGCGGATCGCGCCGTCGATACCGGGCAGACCGCCCGCCACGCCTGAAACGACGCGTCGGACGAAGCCCGTGTCCGGCTCATAGCCTTCGGGAGCGGACTCGGCGCCCTCGGCCCGGACATCGGCCGTGTTGTCAAAATATGTCTCTACGCGCTCGTCCGGATCAAACCCATCGTGAAACTCCAATTGAAATATCAGCCGGAAAGCGTGCGCGCGGTCAATCCGCCTGCCGCCCGGTAATTTCGGCGTCCGTCGGCCCATCGCGCCGCCCTCAGTCCGCGCGGGCCTGACGCGGGCGCTTCTGCGGCACGACTCCTGCGATAATCACGCTGATATCGCCGACCGACAACCCCGTCATCGTCTCGACGGCGGATTTGACTTTGCGCTGAACCTCCAGCGCGGTATCCTGGATCTTGTGCCCGAACTTGACAAAAAGGCTCAGTTCCGCCTTGACGACGCCGTCCTTGACGGAGATTCGGACGCCTTTGGCGGCGTGTTTGCGGCCGCCGATAAAGTCGATAACGTCTCCGGTGAACCCGACGCCAAGGCCGTACACACCCTGAGACTCCATTGCCGCCGCCGCCGCCACAGCCGATATAACGTCGTCGGCGATATGGATCCGCCCGAACCCGTTCTCCGGGCGCTCGATTTCAGTCATAAAAAAACTCCCCTTCCGCTCACGCTACCAAGGAGTATATCACATATCGGACAGCGGGTAAATACTAAAATGAGTTAAATTTGTGCCGGCTGATCTAATACCGCTCAGACGGAGCCGCCGTCCCATGTCCGTTTCATAAACTCCCGGCAGCATTCAAGAAAACGGCGGTCTATGAAAGCTAGAGAAAGGTTAATATTATAGCATACATGGACCGCAAAAGCCATGTATATTTCAATGATTTAATATACTAAGGGGCGAAATAAATAAACTAACGTCACGTTTCCTCATCTCTCCGCGCCCCGGGGATCACGGTCAGCTGGGATCAAATATTTCCCAATATCTGACAATTCCGAAATAGCCGACTTATGTAACATACGCAATAGTGATAGACCCAGCCGGAGCTATACGGTAGAATATCTTGAAACGTTTAGGAGGAAATGGGCATGGGGAACAGAAACGACAGAAAATCCGAAAAATGGGCGCGGATTATATCCGCCGCGCTCATGGTTTTCGCTTGCGGTATTTTCGGGCTGACGCTCTACGCCTCCGTGCCGCCGAACGCCGTCACGGTCGGCACGGCGAACGCGCGCAAAGGCCCGGGTATGTTCCATGGCGTGGCGGCTACATTGCCGGCGGGCACGAAGCTCACCATAGTCGCAAAGGAACTGAGCTGGTTCAAGGTCGAGTCCGGCTCGGTAGTTGGGTGGATCACGTGGCCGCTGGTCAGCGTAACCGATCCCGCCGCCGCGGATCAGTATAATCCGGCGAAGCCCTATTACGAACAGCTCGCGTCCTATTCGACGCGTTTCAATACTTCCAGTACCAACCGAAACTACAACATGGAACTGGGAGCCTATAAAAACCGCGTGGTCGTCAAGCCCGGCGCTATGTTCAGCTTCAACGCGAACACGGGCAACTCCACAACGACGGCGAACGGCTGGCGCGTCAGCCAGGTCATCATCAACGGCCAGCTGGAGGCGGGCGTCGGCGGAGGCCTGTGCCAGGTGTCGTCCACGATATATTCCGCCGTTAAGCAGCTTTCGGGCATCAAGATAATCGAGCGCAGGCCGCATTCGGTTCCCGTCGGATATGTTCCCGTGTCCGGCGAGGCGATGGTGAATTACGGTTCCAGCGACCAGCGCTGGCGCAACGACTACAGCTTCGACATATACGTACATACCGAGATCAATCACGCGACAGGCACGCTCACCACGTCGATATACCGAGTCAAGGCGGCGCCGACGCCAAATCCGACACCAACGCCCTCTCCGATCCCCACTCCGACGCCCGTGCCTACGCCAAAGCCGATCGGCGCGACGCTGGACGGCGCGCCGCTGGTGTTCGACGTAGCCCCGCGCAACTTCGACGGCAGGATCTATATCGAGCTGAGAGCGCTGTTCGAGGGTCTGGGCTACAAGGTCGCGTATGACGAAGTAACGCGCGCCGCGCTCATGACGCGTGGCGCCGGCGACGCTATGGAAGCCTTCCACCTGACAAACGGCGCGGACAGCCAAGTTATCTACCGCGTGGCGGACGGCGAGCGAACGGCCATCCAGATTGTCTACCCGATCCGCCTGATCGAGGGCAGGATGCTGCTGTCGATGCGGTTCGCCGCCGAGATAAGCGGGCTGAACGCCGCTTGGGACGACGAAACGAAAACGGTGGAGCTGACGTCGCCGCCGGAGTTAACGGCTACGCCCGAACCTGACCCGACGCCGCCGGAGGTAATGGTTACGCCCGAACCTGACCCGACGCTTAACCCGTAAAGGTAATTTTCGCATCGCATTATCGCGTGATGGAATTTTGCGTGGTTTGAAGCATTTTCGCGTGGATCAGGCAAAAATGCGATGCAAGATTCGTCCAAGCGATAATGCTTCGAATCCGCGAAAATTCACAAAGTCATTTTCGCCTGAACCCGCGAAAATTCATTCCGATACCAGCCGGGCGGCCAGATCTGTAACGCTGCCCGCGCCCATGCAGAGCACGATATCCCCCGCGCGGACATTTCCGCGCAGGAACCGCTCGGCTTCGGCGAAGCCGGGAATGTGGAGCGTGTCCGCGCCGCTCGCGGCGACGCGTCCGGCAAGGTCCGCCGAAGTTATCTGAATGCGCGATTCCTCGCGACCGGCGGGGATGTATATATCGAGCGGGATAACGACGTCCGCTTCCTCGAAGCACGCGGCGAACTCGTCGAGCAGCGTCAGCGTGCGGCTCTTGGTATGCGGCTGAAAAACCGCCCACACCTTGCCGCCGGACGCCTCCCGCGCGGCTGACAGCGTCGCTTTTATCTCCGTAGGGTGATGCGCGTAGTCGTCGATCACGTCGGCGCCGTTCATCTGGCCAACACACTGGAAACGGCGGTCGGCCCCCGTGAACCGTGTCAGCCCCTCCGCCGCGAGGTCTAAATCAACGCCAAGCCTGCGGCAGACGGCGAACGCCGCCAGCGCGTTGTCCACATTGTGCCTGCCAAGGACGGAGAGCCGCGCACGCAGGATCCGCCTGCCGCGGTAAACGGCGTCGAATCGGCCGCCCTCGATATTCTCCGCCGTCCAGTCCGCGCCGGGCGCCCCAAAAGTGATCGTCTCGGCGGACCCGCCAGCGATTCTCCGGCAGTCCGGTATGGAAGCGTTAATCACGACCGCGCCGGACGGGGCGGTCCGGCGCGCGAACGCGCTGAACGCGCCGCGTATATCATCCAAATCCTTGTAATAGTCCAGATGGTCTTCCTCGATATTGAGGACGACGGAGACGAACGGTGAAAACCATAGGAAACTGCGGTGATATTCACACGACTCCGCTACAAGGACGTCGCGGCCGCCGTCCAGAAGGCAACCGTCAATGCCGCTAAGGCTTCCTCCGATGAGCGAAGTCGGATTCGCGCCCGCCGCCATCAGCATCCGCGTAAGCATGGACGTGGTCGTCGTTTTGCCATGGGTGCCGGCCACGCAGACCGGGCGGGCGTAGTTGCTCATGAGCCGCCCAAGAAAAACGGCCCGCTCCTCCGCCGGGACGCCGCGCCGCGCCGCCTCAAGAAGCTCGGGATTGTCCGCCGGGGCCGCCGACGTATACACGACGAGATCACAGCCCTCGGGGACATTTTCGGGGCCATGCCCGATGGATACGGCGATACCTTCCTTTGCGAGCGAATCCGTGACGGAACTCGCCGCGCGGTCCGACCCGGACACCGATACGCCTCTGCGCGCCAGCAAGCGCGCCAGACAATTCATATTAACGCCGCCGATCCCGACGAAATGCGCGCGGTTAAGCCGGCTAAGCCCGCCCAGTTGATATTTGTCCGGCATTTTCAGGCCTCGTTTCTGTTTACTTCATTAATATATGATATATGGGGTATTGCGTGGCATTGCGTTTATTTTATTCTATTATATTCCAATACAAGAGTTTTAATCCGTAACACAAAAAAGGGGTAGAATTTATCGTGGTGGCAAAAGCGGACCATCTTGTTATTTTTTCGCTCCCCGCGCGGCTTTCCGAGCCGCCTTAGCGGTTTCTTTCTCCGCTTTCGCCTTCTCTCGCCGAGCCTTCTTTATCTCCTCCGGAGGCTTCGCGCCTCTGACGCCGACGATGTAAACACCGGCCAAATCAACCTTCAGCGTCTTTTTCGGCGCGATCATCCTATAGACGGACTTGTCGGTCATCAGCGTGGCGATCTGCGGACCGATCTTCGCTTGGACGAAGTACATTTTGATATACTTCGACAATTTAGGCAATGAACTCTGAACCTGTTTAGGAAGATTGACGTTTTTAGAATAATCATGCCGTTTGTCGATAACGTATATCTGCGCAACCTGCTTATTTTTGTCAATCACAGCCTTTTGCCCGGCATATCGGTTCGACGCCCAGCGGTTAAGAAAGTACAGCCCGGCGCCGACGGCGAAAATAATAACCACCACAAGTATCGCAATATCCAACGCTCCCAACGCGGCCAATAAAACCGTGTTACGCAAAATACAACACCCCTCGCCTGATAAGTGAATACCTGACAGCATATGGCCGTTTCTCTTCGGCTTACGCATGGGGCTTATTATACCATGATTTTTCATACAACGCAAGCTTTAAGATACTGAGAGCCGGATTTAGATTGCAAAGATTGAGAATCGCGTTATCTAACGGCAAAAATGAGTAAAAATAAAAGTGCCGCAAATTCAAAGTATTTATCAACTGAAAAATCTACCACCCATTATCGCGTGACAGAATTTTGCCTAAAGCCGCAAAATTCATCCACGCGAAAATGCTTCAGACTGAACTCGCGGAACACGCCTTTCAGCGCGGCGGCGAGCGACAGGCACAGCGTGCGCATACGCATCATTACACGGGCTATCTTGAACTTGATCGAAGATAAAGCATGATCTGTAGTTTCTCTTAAAATAATAATAAGTGTTCCCTCCCCGCATTCCATTTTGTATCTTGGAATATTATATATTACCCGATATGTATTTGCCAAGTGTTCTATTTGACCATTTGGTATATTCCCTGCTCGCTTTGAGCATGGCGGCATAGTCGTCCACGAGACAGCGATACTCATATGAATAAATTTCGCCGTATAGAAACGATTTGTTCGCTTGAATATTTTTGCTGTTCCAAACCATTTCCGTTTGGCCAATATCGTCCAACCATCTGTAAGACCCCGTTATAACCGCGATATACTTATTGAGGGTGGAACTGCTTATAGCAGCTTGGAGTGATTTTATTTTGTCGTCCTGCAGGTTCCCAAAAATCACAGAATGCAGAAGCTGACGGACGTGCTTGTTTGTGGCACTTTCATAGGATATACCCAGGCAAGTGAATACGTCGCACCAAATTTGACACCTGGGCCGCAGGAGTTTGACACCCGCGACGCAAAAATTTGACACCCCAGCAATTTGGCAATCCCTGTAGTAGAATCAGAATCGCTTCATGAAAACATGGCGACGATTTTAAGGAGGTCAACATATGACCGACTACAGGGAGATTCTGCGCTTGCAGAGTCTCGGCTTCAACCACAGCCAGATTGCCGAAAGCGTGGGTGCGTCGCAGCAGAACGTCATTGCCGTGCTCCAGCGCGCCGCCACGCGGGGCGTCGACTGGCTGACTGCGGACAGCTTGAGCGATCCCTGCCTCACGCATAGCTTCCAAGACGTGAAAACGCTCAAGCGTCGTGTGTAAATGTCAAGCGAAAAATCCTCCACCCAATATAATTGAAAAATCCGCCACTAGCAAAATAAAGAGCTATATTTAGGGCTCTTCATTTTGCTAGTGGCGGATTCAGATTATATT
>JAISCI010000012.1 GCA_031265685.1 Clostridiales bacterium | reverse complement strand
GATATAATTAAAATCACCCACCCCCAAAACGAAGACCGCTTAAATTCGCGCTTTGTTTTGGGGGTGGGTGATTTTTCAATTATATTGGGTGGGTGATTTTTCAGTTGACATTTACAGCAAGCACGGGATTTCACGCGAATGCACGGGAAAGCACAGTTAACTTCAGTTTTTTATTCTTCAGTACGTTTTACAGCGGGATTGCACGCGAACGCGCGGAAAAGCGCAGTTAACTGCGTTTTTTGTTTTTCGCGACGGTTTACGCTCTATAATCACCGAGCGCAGGGTATGGAACGATTACTATAATAGAATCGTATATATGAACCGAGGAGATGGGCAAGTGGCCAAGCTGCTGATAGTGGACGACGAGGAAAAAATCAGGGAACTGATACTCAAATACGCGCGGTTCGAGGGACACGGCGCCGTGTGCGCCGAGGACGGGATGGCGGCGGTGGACGCCGCCCGGCGCGAACCTTTCGATCTGATCATCATGGACGTTATGATGCCGGAACTTGACGGCTTTTCCGCCGTCAAGGAGATTCGCAAGACTTCCGACACGCCCGTGCTGTTCCTGTCGGCGCGCGGCGAGGAATACGACCGCATACACGGTTTCGAGACAGGCGCCGACGATTATGTCGTAAAGCCGTTCTCCCCGAAAGAACTCATGATGCGCGCCGAAGCCATACTCAAGCGCGCGCGGAAGACCGGCGCCGCGCCGCGCGAGATATGGCGGCGCGAGGGTCTGACCGCCGATCTGACCGCTCGCGTCGTCAGCATAGACGGCGAAAACGCAGCTATGTCGCCGAAGGAGTACGAGCTGTTTTTCTATATGCTCAAAAACCGCAACATAGCGCTGACGCGCGAGAAGCTGATCGAGGACGTTTGGGGATATGATTACTTCGGCGAGGACCGCACGCTCGACACGCACGTCAAACTGCTGCGAAAGTCGCTCGGGCCTTACGCGAAGTTTATTGTGACGCTGCGCGGGCTGGGCTACAGATTCGAGGGGTAATTATGAGTGTGCGCGTAAAGATCTTCGCCTACCTGCTGATGTTCTGCGCGCTTCTGATCGCGCTGCTGTGGCTGTTTCAGGTCGTCTTTCTCGAGAGCGTATACCGGATGATAAAGATTCGGGAAGTGAGCGAGGCCATGAGCGCCATTTCGCGGAACATCGGCAGCGACGACCTGCCGGCGCTGGCGGAGAACATCAACGTCTCGCGCGGCGTAAGCGTTATGATCATTTCTCCTGACGGCGCCGTCACGGTGTCAGCGAACTCGTTCCCCATGACGGTCAGCGTTACGCGCGATCTGTCGCGGCTGTATCTGCTGACGGCGCGAAACGGCGGGGAATATCTGGAATATCCGTACTCCTCGCCGGCCGGTCAGGCGCGGGTCACGGTCTCCGATGGCTGGACGATTGCGCGTCGGCAGCAGGAGATATTCCATTGCAAACTGATCGGCGGCACGATGATCGTGCTTTCGGCTATGATCTCGCCCGTGGACGCGACGGTGGGCACGCTGAAAATCGAGCTGATCTTCATCACGGGCGTCATGCTACTGTTTTCCGTCGTGATCGCGCTGCTTATCTCGCGGCACGTGTCGAAGCCCATCGTCGCGATCAGCAAGACGGCTAAAGCGCTGGCCCGCGGACGATACGACGTCGCGTTCAACACGCGCGGATACCGCGAGATAACCGAGCTTGCCGGCACGCTGAATGTCGCCGCGCGGGAGTTGTCGACCGTTGACGGGCTGCGGCGCGAACTGGTCGCGAACGTGTCGCACGACCTGCGCACGCCGCTGACGCTGATAGCCGGGTACGCCGAGGCCATGCGCGACCTGCCCGGCGAGAACACGCCGGAGAACGCGCAAATTATCGTGGACGAAGCCGAGCGGCTCAGTCGGCTCGTCGCCGAGGTGCTGGATCTGTCCAAGCTGCAGTCGGGCGCGTGGCCGATCGTCCTAGAGCCGTTCAACCTCACGCGCTGTCTGCGCGGGATCGTCGAGCGTCTCGCCGAGTTCACCCGCGCGCTCGGCTACTCAATCACGCTGGCCGCCGAGGGCGACGTAACGGTCCGCGCGGACGAGAGCGCCATATCGCAGGCGGTATACAATTTGCTGACCAACGCGATCAACTTCACCGGCGACGACAAAACTGTCGCCGTGCGGCAGATCGTCTCGCCGGACGGCGTTACGGTAGAAGTGGCCGACACGGGCAAGGGTATCTCCGGCGAGGAGCTGCCCTATATCTGGGACAGGTACTACCGGACAGGCAAGAAACACAAACGCGCCGCCGTCGGCACGGGGATAGGGCTTTCTATCGTCAAGTCGGTGATGGAGAGGCATGGCGGGGAGTACGGCGCGCGGACGGAAGCGGGCCGGGGCAGCGTGTTTTGGATCAGGATCAAAGACGGCCCCGCGAACGGCTGATACTAATTCTAATGGAATCAGTGCGACGCGGGGCCGAATCATTACAAATCGTATATTCCGACAAACACTATCAGCAGCGACGCGGTTTCAGCTCGGCTGAGCCCGCCTTTCGGCGCCAGAGCCGTCCCCCGCAGCAGACCTTCGGCGGTCGCCCAGCTCGCGGCGGTCAGCGCCCAATCCGAGACTTCCCCGGAATCCGTGTAGTCAGACAAATCCCTGGACTTTCCCGTATCCAGACCGAACAGCCCGGCGCAGCGGTAGAGCAGCGCGGCGAGCTGTTCGCGGGTTATCGCGTCCTCCGGGCCGAACCGGCCGTCGCCGTATCCGACAGCCACGCCTGTTTCGCTCGCCCACGCGACGGCTTCCGCGTACCAGGCCTCGGGGCTGACGTCCGCGAACGAAGCCGCGCGGTGCTTTGGCTGACCCGCGAGCCTAAACAGCGCCGAAGCCGCCATCGCGCGCGTCATCACGGCGGTTGGCGCGAACTCGTCCGCGGCGAACCCAGTCATGAATCCGCGAGTCCGCGCGGCAAGCACGGCCCCATAATACTGATCGCCGGTCGTCACGTCGCGGAACGGGTTGACTTGCGCGGCGTCCGGCGCGGGTTTCTCGGGCGGAATTTCGGCTTTCGGCGGCGAAGCGACGGGAACCGGCGGCGTTTCTTCCGGTTTCGCGCCGCCCGCGTCCTCGGAGGAACTGTCGGAACCGCTTCCCGCCGATCGCAGCGCGTCGACGGCAGCTTTCAGCGCGGCGGCGGCGTTGTCGGCTATACTCTGGGTGGAATTGGGATCGTTCAGCGCGTCTCTGGCCGCGTCCAGCTTGCCGGTCATCGCGCTCCAGCTGTCCGGCGTGTAGGCGGAGCCGGATTTTGTCTCGGCGGACGCTATCGCCTCGTTCAGCGCGCCGAAGTCCACCATCGCCGCCGCCGGCACCCTCTGCACGGCGTCGCGCATATCGTACAGCGCGTTCCGCCCGCTCTGGAAGCGGACGTAGGCGGACAGGGCGTACGCCGCCTGCTGGGTGGACATACGGTTAACCGCGCCCGGCGTCCACGCGCTCTGGAAGCCGCCGCCGTCCACATAGAACCTCAGCAGGCTGGAAACGGCGTCGCCGCCGCCTTTGACGAAATCGCTGCCCGCCGACGGGTCATACCCAAGCGCCGTCGCCGCGGTGACGACCTGCGCCATGTTCTCGGCGCTTACCGCTCCCCACGACACGTAGCCGCCATTGTATTCCTGGGCGGCGGACAGCGCCGCGAGCGCCCGGCTTATGACCGCCGAAACGTCGGATCTGCCCGCGTACGGCGCCAGCGCCTGCAGCGCCATGCCGGTGGCGTCGGGTTCCGGGTCGTCGCCCCATCCCGTGAAGCCGCCGCCGGGCAGTTCGCAGCTCAGGATGTACGAGACGTAAGCGTCACGCGCCGCCTGGGAGACCTCGTAGGGTTTCGAGTCGAACGCCAGCAGCGCGTAGATCGCGCCGTTCAGGCCCTGCCCCGTTACATAGCCATAATCCTCCAGAGGCTCGAGCAGGTTGTATCGCATGACGCTCTCGGCGTCCGCTCCGATGGCGGTCAGCGCGAGAACCACGCGGGCGTTGGTAGTGGAATAAGTATCCAGGCGTGCCGAACCGATCGCCTTAACCGCCGCGGCCACGCTCTCGGCGTAGCCCTCGTAATATCCGCCGGGGACGGCGTACCCGGCGCGAGCGAGCGTCAGCACTTCCCACTCGTCGCCGAAAGACGGCGCGGGCGCCTGTGTTTGCGCCAGATACCGCAGCGTGTTGTTGAACGCCGTGTACGCGTCCACTGTAGCCTTGCCGGGCATGGACGGCGCGGGCGCCGGGTTGACGAATCCCCGCGACGTGACGGCCGGAGCGCTGGCGCTTTCGTCCACCGTGACCGCGAGCCACGGCGACATCAGCGGTATCTCCATCATGGAATCGTAGTCGATCGCGGACAGGAGATATGTTCCGGGCGCCTCGAACGATACCTCGACAAAGCCTTCGTCGTCCGTGACGCCCAGCGGCGTGTCGATCCACGCGCCGCCGTAGCCGTCAAGCTCGAGCGCGACGATCAGAGCACCGTCTATCTCAGTCTGGAACGCGCCGCCGTCCTCGCCGAAGATCACGAAATCCACGCCCGTGAGCGTCAGATCGAAACTAACCTCCGCGCCGACCGTGATCTCCCCGGCCCTGTCGCCGTCGTACTCAAACCACGCGTAGGCGTCGGTGTACCACTCCGTATCCTGCATGGAAAACAGTTCCACTACGTCGCCGTCGCTAAGCGTGACGTAGCCCGCCGACGCGCCCATGTAGGACCCGTTGACGAAATAGACGAAGTCGCCGCCTCCGCTGCCCATGAAGTTGGTGATCCAGCCGTCCGCGCGGACGGCCAGGTTGTCCGTCAGGCTGTCGCCGAACAGCTCGCCGTGCGCCGCCACGATCGCGTCCAGCGCCGTCGGCTCGGTGCCGTAGTAGGCGTCTATGTATCCGTACTGTTCCGACAACCCCGGCTCGACCGGAACCGCGCGCCGGGCCAGCCGAAAGCCGCTGTCGTCGGCCTGGTACGATAGCGTGACGTTTATCGCCGCGCCATCCGCCAGCGCCGTCGCGCGCGTTACGCCAAGCGTCGTCAGCAGCGACAGGAACGCCGCCAATATCGCCGTAAGGCGCGGCGCCAGCCTCGTTTTTCGCATAAATATTCCTCCTTCTTTTTTATCTCCGCGCCGAATATAAAACTAATTCCACGTGGAATTAGTATAAAAGGCCATGACAACACAAAAATTGTCATGGCCGTATTCCCATAAACGTTCTGCCGGGCGAGGGCATACGCTCCCGCGCAAACAACGCCCCCTGCTCGTCTTCCGGCTCGCGCAATTCTAGAAACCCCAAGGTTTCAACGTCCGCGCCCAGCCTTCCCATCCCGGAGGACAGTGACCGGCTTTCGCCGCGGGTTACGGACTCAATACGCTTACGGCGCCGATGTTTGGCCTTTCAGCCGCCCACGCTCCGGATTTTCACCGGATTCCATTTCACCACCGGCGCGGCTTCGTCCGAAACGGAGGCCGCGCCAACGCAAAAAGCGCTTCTCTTCAATTGTCGTCAAGCCCGCATCGCGCGGATAATATTAGATTATCACAATGAGGGCAGTCAGTCAAAGGTTTTTTTGCCGAGCGGCAGACAACACGCGCTTGTCTCCGGAGTTTTCTTTATGCCTGTCCCTTTAACCCCGCCAACCCGATCGGCGCAGAGAGCTGACAAAAGATGTATCTGCTAAACTAAAAACGAGCCCCAAAAGCGCGGTAATATGAACGAAAAAACGTTCGGCGGACGTCAAGTCGATACGGGGCAAGTGTATTTCTTACTCGAAAAATCGGCATAGCAATATAATTGAAATCACCCGCCGCCTTTTCAAAGTTCGCTTAAACTCGCACTTTGTTATGCGAGTGGGTGATTTTTCGCTTGACATTTACACTGGAAACCGTCGAACAGGGAATACTTGCCGTGCCGGAGGCTTACCGCGAGGGCGTCTGGGACAACGTGAGGACGGGCGATTGGTTCCCACAGACGGCGCACAAGAATACATGGAGACTATGGACGCGGCGCTTCCTGTGGCATGTCGCGGAAAATTTGGGCGAGATCTAAAAAAGATTGGTACTTTGGGGCAAAATAATGTGCTATAATAGTAGCGTGGAAGATTGAAATATCCGAGCAAGCCGGATATTTCCGCTATCGCTCGAACAAAAAGCGGAAGGGAATCTGCTCCAGGTCCGGGATCCGGTCGGCGAAATCCGCGTCGTCGTAGCCTTGGCGGATGACGGCCATATATTCCGCGCTGGTCGAAGAATTTTGCTTGAATGAAGTTTGCTTGACAGAATTTTGCTTGAACCGAGCAAACTTCGGCAAGCAAACTTCTGTCACGTAAACTTCGATTGTGGATAGATAACTAATCGTTGACATGTCCCTCTAGACTTGGTACTATTATGGTATCATGTTTTGTGGAATAGAGGGGGATTATGAAGAAATACGCACAACTATTCACAGGTTTCCTGATGGGCGCTTTGGTATTTAGTGCCATACCCGCGCTGGCAGAAACCACGAACCAAATTACCGCGATATTTGATCGCGTGAAGCTGGTTGTTGACGGAAACATGACGGACACGACCACGCTTCTGTATGATGGGCGTACATACATCCAGCTTAAAGGCGCGGCGGAAGCGTTCGACGCTCAATTGGATTGGGACGAAGCGACAAACACCGCGCGCTGACAACGTGCGGATCGGTTTCGTCGCCAACACCCGTTGCTACGCCAGCGCCGGATGACACGACAGTTATCAAAAACATTCTGGCGAAAGACCATACTATCCATTTGCCGGATGGGAAGACAGCTGTTGTGCAACCATTCGCTTATCTATGATAGGGGATGACATGTACGTTCGAGTATATTTTGACATCACTAATTACCTTGCTTTCTTGAAATCAGCCGTAGACTATGATGGCCGGAAAACTGACACGGTTGTTGAAAACTACTTGAAGAACATAGGCGAGCAGGTTTTAGCAAAGACGACCGCACGGGAGTGCTTGTTGAGTTGCTCTATTATTACGAGTCTTCACGCCTTCCAAGCGGTGAAGATATACTGTACACCGAGTACGATTCCAGCCTTAAAAAATACGTTGTTGAACGGCCATTGCTGACAGTTAGCAGGCTTTTGCCTACAACGCGTGACTTCTATGTCGATTGGAAATAATAATGTACGGCTTGAAAAGCGACCAGCCCTCCGGGTTGGTTTTTTCTTGGGAAAATAATTTCAAAAACCTCCGAGCAAAATACTATTCGTTTCCCAATTCGTATTGACAATGCACGGCTTTTGCTGTATAATTAATTCAAGGGAGCTGATTATATGGCAACATCAAACATAACAGTCCGAATGGACTCCGATTTAAAGAAACAAGCCGAATCATTATTCGACAATATGGGGCTTAGTATGACTGCGGCGATTACTGTTTTCGTCAAAACCGCCGTCCGTAAAGGCAAGATACCGTTCGAGGTCGCCGCTGATCCGTTTTACAGCGAAGAAAATCAGGAACGCCTCACGGCAGCTATCGCTGACTTGAACGCAGGGCGCGGGCTGGTAGCGCGGACAATCATGGTACAGGCAAGCCGGAAGCGCTTTCCGGCAATCTGGCGGGTTTCTGGAGTCGGCGCGTAGATGAGAAGAACCGGCTGGTTTATCGGATTGTGGGGGACAGCATAGAGATCGCGCAATGTCGCGCTCATTATGGGGATAGATGAAGAAAATAATTTCAGAAACCTCTTGGCCCTGACGCGATTTAGCGTTATAGTGTTATCGTGGAGGTGGTGAAATGGCAGACCGAAATATCGGTATCAAGGTCAGCGAAGAACTCTATAAGAAAATCAAAGTCAAAATTGCCAACGATGGCAAGACTTTGAAGGATTACGTTTTAGAGTTGATCCAAAAAGATCTTGAAATCGGGCAATGAAAAAGTCCGCTTAATCGTCTTGGCAGGCAACGCGCTTCTGCAACGCAGAGATTTCTCTCACGTAAATATTATACTACGTGCGGGATTTTCTTTCAATACCCAATTTGAGGAATGAAAGAGGATTTTTATCTATGTCAGACATTAGATCCGACCTGGAAGCGTAAGTTGACAAGATATGCGCCTGTTGCGAGCTAAAAAACGGACAGCTGAGCAAAAACGAGAAGCTGTATTTTGCGCTGATCTTCGCGCTGCATTATGTGGGGTACGACGACAGCGTTGAGGCTATCATAGAGGGGCTGTTCGGAAGCAGCGCGCTGAAAAGTGGCGCCGTCTCATGAACGAGCTAACGATACTGGAACACCAGAACTCGCGGGTACTGACGACGCGGACGCTTGCGGAGCAATATGGCCTGACGCCCAGATCATCACAAACAATTTCGGTCGCAACCGGGAGCGCTACATAGAGGGCAAGCACTACTATCAGCTCGAGGGCGAGGACTTGAAGACGTTTGAACGACACATCAAATTGATTTGTCGTCGAAACTGAACAAGCTCTACCTCTGGACGGAACGCGGCGCGCTGCTTCACGCGAAATCCCTAAACACCGACAAAGCGTGGGAAGTATACGACCGGCTGGTGGAGACGTACTTCCGCGTGAGGGCGCTGGGCGAGGCAATCAAAGTAACCGACAAAACCGAACGCCTCCGGATCATGGAGCTTAACGCTAGGACGCGCAAGGCCAAGCTGCTGTATCAGATGACGCATGGAATTTTGCTTAAACCCGCAAAATTCATTGTCGACACGCTGTGTCGGCTGAATATAAAAATATACTCGTCGCCAAGGCCGCTGAGATAGCTCTGGGCGAGCCGCTTCTGCCGCCGGTCCGACGCACGAGGCCGTTTGACAGTGAATACCTGAAAAGGCTGATAAAGTGTAAATGTCAACTAAAAAATCACCCACCCAATATAATTGAAAAATCACCCACCCCCAAAACAAAGCGCGAATTTAAGCGGTCTTCGTTTTGGAGGTGGGTGATTTTAATTATATCGCTATGGTGATTTTTGGAGTAATAAATACAAGGGGATCAAAACATATCATATGGCTGTGTTTTCAAGCCCCGGCAGCCGGTTTCGGTGGGCCTACCTGTATACGAACCAGAAAAAAGCTGTTTTTATGGACAGTCATGTAAAGTTTTTCGAGATGACCAGCGGTTGTTGGCGCGAAGTCGTGTATGACAACATGCGAAACGTCGTGTCGAAATTCATCGGCAAAAGCGAGAAAATTCTTAATCGCGAGCTTGTCA
>JAISCI010000011.1 GCA_031265685.1 Clostridiales bacterium | reverse complement strand
GATATAATTAAAATCACCCACCCCCAAAACGAAGACCGCTTAAATTCGCGCTTTGTTTTGGGGGTGGGTGATTTTTCAATTATATTGGGTGGGTGATTTTTCAGTTGACATTTACAGGCAAGCGTATTCCTGTTCATTTCATTGAAATATCCGCCGCCTCGACCGATGTTTGCCGCGGCCTTAAGCGGCGTCTGAATTTCTGCGGACCGCCCGTTCTCTTGGCCGTAAGTTCGTGAAACGAACGCGCGGATAATACCGCCCTAATTGTGAATTTTGCGAGGTTCACACAAAAATACTTTCATATAGCGGCGTTCTTGATCCTCTCCGCCAGAACCCGCGCGGACTCAAGCAGCTCCGCGTACTCATCGCCGCCGCGCTCCGCCTCCGCGGCGAACGCCCCCGCCAAGGCCATTGCCTCCGTGTCCAGCTTCGGATCGGCGAATGCGAACTCCGGCAGGCCATGCTGCCGCAACCCGAAGAAATCTCCCGGTCCGCGCAACGCAAGATCGGCCTCGGCGATCGCGAAACCGTCGTTTGTGCGGCATATCGCCGACAGGCGCTCGCGGGCGGTCTCACCGCGCGCCGAACTGATGAGGACGCACCAGGATTCCTTCGCGCCGCGTCCCACTCGCCCTCGCAGCTGGTGAAGCTGGCTCAGCCCGAACCGCTCGGCGTTCTCGATCAGCATAACTGTGGCGTTAGGGTTGTTCACGCCCACCTCGACTACGGTCGTAGCGACGAGGACGTCGATATCGCCCGCCGCGAAAGCTTCCATGACGCCGTTCTTCTCGCCGGATTTCATCGCTCCCCAGACGCCCGCCACGCGCCGCCCGGCAAAAAACTCCGCGAGCTTCGCCGTCCATTCGGCGACAGCCGCGAGTCCGTCCGCGCCCTCCAGCGCCGCTGGGCATACCACATAAGCTTGTTCGCCCGCGTCAACGCGTCCCCGGATGAATTCCAGAGCGCGCCGCCGATATCTTCCGCCGACGGCGTATGTCTTCGGCGGGACGCGCCCCGGCGGCAGCTCGTCTATGACCGACACGTCCATGTCGCCGTACAGAATGAGGGCGAGCGACCGGGGGATCGGTGTAGCGGACATCACGAGCGAGTGCGCCGCGCCGCCCTTCGCCGCGAGCGCCGATCTCTGGCGCGCGCCGAACCGATGCTGCTCGTCCGTCACGGCGAGCGCAAGATTCCGGAACAGCGCCTTATCGGAAATCAGCGCGTGCGTGCCCACCGCGACGAGCGCGTCCCCGGAGGACACCGCTTCCGCCGCCGCCCGCCGCTCCGCCGCCCCGGATGATCCGACGACGAGCGCGGCCCGGATCCCGAGCGGCGCGAGGCAGCGCTCCATATATTCGTAGTGCTGCCGCGCGAGAATGTCCGTAGGCGCCATAACCGCCGACTGGTGACCCGCCTTCGCCGCCAGATAGCAGGCCGCAAGCGCGACGACCGTCTTTCCGCAGCCGACGTCGCCTTGAACGAGCCGGTTCATCGCCAGCCCGGACCGCGTGTCGGCGGATACGTCCGCTATCGCCCGCGCCTGAGCGGACGTCGGCGTATATGGCAGCCGTGACAGCAGCGGCGACAGGTCGGTGTCCTTTGCGACGAACGCCGCCGGAACCCTCGCGGCGGATTTGACGCGCCCCAGCGCCAGCCGCGTCCGTAGCAGCTCGTCGAAGGCGAGCCGCTTGCGGGAACAAAAAAAGGCTTCGCGGCTTTCCGGGAAGTGTACGCCCCACAGCGCGTCGCGAAAGGATACCAGCCCCAAGCGATCCCGGTCGGCGGGCGGGAGCGGGTCGGGCACATCGCCGAGCGCCTCCAGCGCCGACCGGACGAACGAGGTCAGCGTCTTTTTCGGAATGCCCGCGACGGCGGTATATACCGGCGCGACGCCGTCGTCGTCCTCCGCGCCTATCTCCGGCGAGTCCATGAACAGCTTCCCGGCGAATTCCGAAACGCGCCCGGAGAAGCGGTACGTCACGCCGTCCGAAAGCCGCGAACGCATGTAGTGCTGATTGAACCAGCGCAGCGTGAGCGTTCCCGTTCCGTCGGAGACGGGACACGAGACGACTGAACGGGCACCCGAGCGCCGAATCGCCGCCGCCCCATGCGGCCGCGCCGCGACGGTCGCCGAATCGCCCGGGGACAGGCCGGATATCGGCGTAACCAAAGAATGATCCTCGTACCGGCGCGGGGAGCGCGTCAGCAGGTCCCGTACCGTCTCTATCCCCGCCGCCGAGAGCGCCGCCCGGCGTTTTTCGCCCACACCGGGCAGCGCCGCGACGGAATCGTCCAGCGATAGCGGAAACGCTTCAAACCCGCAAAATTCCTTAGAAGGTGAATTTTGCCTGAACCCGCAAAATTCCTTCATTTATTCCACCGCGAAGTAGTAGTCGTAGACGGGCTGACCGCCGTAGTACAGGTCTATCTCGAATCCCGGATGCGCGCCCTCGGCGTAGGCGCGCACTTCTTCGGCGGTCTCGGGTGAAATGTTCGCTCCGTAGTAGATGCTCATTACCTCGCCGCCCCGCTCGAGCATGGAATTGACCATCAGCCGCGCGGCGTCCTCGGAGCTGCGCACAACAAACTTAATCTCGCCGCCCTCTATGCAGAGCGCGTCGCCTTCCTTTATCTTACGCCCGTTGATCGTAGTGTCGCGGACGGCGTATGTAATCTGACCCGTCCGCACCTCGCGGATTATCCCTTCCATAAACCCCTTGACCGACTCGAAATCGTCGGTCGGCATATAGCGCGCCATCGCGCTGACACCCTCCGGCACCGACGCCGTCGGCAGGACGAACACGTCCGCGCCTTCGGCCAGCTCGGCGGCCTGCTTCGCCGCCAGCAGGATATTTTTGTTGTTCGGCATAATAATGATATGCTCGGCGCTGACCGATTCGATCGCGGCCAAGAAATCCGCTGCAGAGGGGTTCATCGTCTGCCCGCCCTCGATGACGGCGTCCGCGCCAAGCCCCTCGAATATCTCGCGGAACCCGTCCCCGGCGCATACCGTCACGAATCCCACAGCTTTAGCAGGACCCGACGGAGCCTCCGGGGTTTCCGGCTCCGAGGCGGGCTGTTCCGCCGCTTTCTCCATCCACTCTATCTTCTCGTTATGCTGCACGCGCATATTTTCTATCTTGAGATTCTCGAGATACCCCAGCGCGAGCGCCTTCTCGAGCACCTCCCCGGGGTGGTTCGTGTGGACGTGCACCTTAAGCACGTCGCCGTCCGAGACGGAGACGATCGAGTCGCCGACGGAGCCGAGATACTCGCCGAAGGCCGCGACGGCTTCCTGCGGCATATCCTCGCCGGGCTTCTCGGAATGCACAAAGAATTCGGTGCAGTATCCGAACGTTATCTCGCCGCCGTGCGCCAGCGCCGAAAAATCGATCTCCCTCTTGGGCGCGGCGGCGGGAAGCGGCGCGGACGCGTCGTCGTCCAGACCCTCTAGGCGCCGGATCGCCGCCGTCCACAGCGCGATCAGCCCGTACCCGCCCGAATCGACCACGCCCGCCGCCTTCAGCGCGGGCAGCATATCGGGAGTGCGCTTGAGCATGGCCGCGCCGCCTTTGACGGCTTCTTTGAGAATGAACAGCGCGTCGTCGGTGTCGTAGCTCACCTCGGCGGCGCGGTCGGCCATCGCGCGCGCCACCGTCAGAATCGTGCCTTCCTTCGGCTTCATTACGGCCTTGTACGCCGTCTCCTGCGCCTTGCGGAACGCTATCGTAAGGTCGTCGGAATCCGCTGTTTTAAGCCCCTCCAGCCCCTTGGCGAACCCGCGGAAAAGCTGCGACAGAATAACGCCGGAGTTGCCCCGCGCGCCGCGAAGGCTACCGCCCGAAACGGCTTTCGCCACCGCGCCTATATCGTCGTCCGGGGCTTTCTCGGCCTCTCGCGCCGCCGCGAGAAAAGTGAGGGACATATTCGTCCCCGTATCCCCATCCGGCACGGGGAAAACGTTCATAGCGTCGATCTCGCTCTTATGCTCGTTAAGCGAGGCCGCCGCCGCTAACATCATGTCTTTAAGCTGGCTTCCGCTGACGCTGACGATCTTCACCTGTCGTTCCTCCTCTATCAATTTTCGTCCACGCGGACGCCGTCCGCGTAGACGCGCACATCGCGGACCGGTATGCCGGTCGATTCCTCGACGCTGTATTTGACGGTCGAGACGACGCTGTCGGCTATCGCGGGAATGTTTGTTCCGTATTCCACGATTATGTGCAGGTCGATCAACACGGCCCCGCCGTCCTCGGCAACGCGGATGCCCTTGGTCAGGCTCTCCCTCTTAAGAAGGTGGACGAAGCCGTCCTTGACGTTTTTCGCCGCCATGCCGACGATGCCGTAGCAATCGACGGCTGCCAGCCCGGCGGTCCGCGCGATCACCTCGTTTGTGATCGTTACCGTGCCCAATTCATTCTTAATAGATATAGACATATCATCACTCCGTTCTGGCCTTCGAGGCGGCGAAAAGCGTGCCGACCGGTTTGCCTTCCATTATATCAAATATCACCGCCGGGTTCTCGCCCGACGCTATAACCACGTCGATGCCGGCGTCCGCCGCCAGCTTAACGGCGGAGAGCTTCGACAGCATCCCGCCCGAGCCGAAGCCGTCGCCGGGACCCCCGGCGTATTTCTCGATCTCCGCGTCCACGCGCATGACAAGCGGGATTACTTTCGCGTCCGGGTTCTTCTTCGGGTCGGAATCGTACAGCCCGTCGACGTCCGAAAGAATGATCAGCAACCCCGCCCGCGATATAAGCGCGACATAAGCGGAGAGCGTATCGTTCTCCGAGAAAGTGAACGAGAGTTCGTCGGTCGATACCGCGTCGTTTTCGTTTATTACGGGCAGAACGCCGAGCGACAGCAGCCGGAACAGCGTGTTCTCGACGTTCGCGCGGCGGGAGTAGCTGTCGATAACGTCTTTCGTCAGCAGCAGCTGCGCGACTTTATGGTTGTATTCCGCGAAGAACTTCTCGTAGATCTGCATAAGGCAGGCCTGCCCGACGGAGGAAGCCGCCTGGCGGCCGATAATATCGCCGGGGCGCTCGGACAGGCCCAGCCGCTCGCACCCGACGGCCACAGCCCCGCTTGAGACCAGGATCACCTCTACGCCCTGGTTCATGAGATCGGAGATGGCGACGGCCAGCGCGTTGAGACGCCGCAGGTTAAGCCGCCCCGTCGAGCGCGTCAGCGTGGACGTCCCGACCTTTATGACGACGCGCCGAGCGAACATGAGCTTTTCCCAGCTATCTTTGTCATCCATATCCTCACCGTCCAAAAGGTATATTAACACATATTTAAGGAGTTCGCAATGGGGGATGAAGAAAAGTTTCGCGGGAGTACGAGGGTTCGCCGGCGCTTTTCCCGAATAATTTTTCGGGATCGGTCAATAATATCCGCATTATTAATATACGGAAACGTGGTGTTGGCATGGAAGGCTCCGTTTGGCGGAGAAGAATTTTTGCCGCGGTCTTGGCGGCCGCGCTCACGCTGCTGGCGCTGACGCTCTTCATGATTCTGTCGGGCGGCGTCTCGGCGGGTTATCACGGTACCTTCGTTAGGATGTGGTCGCACGGATATTTATGTCAAGCCGCTTAAGAGCGTCAAGGTGTACGGCGCGGATAAGATCCGCGTGGGCGACGCGGCGCTCGTTCTGGCGCCGGACGGTATCGACGGGCGCGCGCGGAAAGTCACGCTGCTTAATATCGACAAGACAAAGAAGCGTAATTATGTTGTCGCGAACATCGACATAGTCCGGGCGCTGTCGGCGGAATTCCCCCGTGCGCGAATCGAGTGCGTCGGGGAGAACGACACGTGCGTGTTCGCCGCGCCTGAAAAGCCGAACCCGCGCGGGGCGTGGCAGGCCGCTAAAGCCGCGATGATAACGCTTATGCTCTTCGCGGGGGCGGCCACGGCGATAATGGCGTTTGAATCGGATTCGCAGATGCCGAAGATCTTTGAGGGACTGACGCGTTCTCTGCTGGGAGAGGGCGTGTCGCCCGCCGTCGCGGAGATACCGTACGCGATCGGTCTGGCGGCGGGGATACTGATTTTCTTCAACCATGTTTTCGGAAAGAAGATAACCGAGGACCCGACGCCGATTCAGGTGGAGATGACGGCGTATGAAACCGGCGTGGCGGATATGATTATCGATTCGGCATCCGCCGGGCGGATCGCGAGAGAATCGGGGAGCGCGAAGTGACCGCGCTCCGGTACGTCGTTTGCGTTGCGGTCGGGCTGGGTTCGGGGCTGATATCGGCGGGCGGCACGGCGGCCTTCATCGTCATGCTGGGAATAGTCCAGCGCGCGGCGGATAAGACCGGCACGAAGGAACGCGTGAAACTGTACGAATGCGCGCTCGGGCTGGGCGGGCTGGCCGGAGGGTGCGCGGTGTTCTGGATGATAAACCCGCGGTCGCCCTGGCTTGCGCCGGCGGTCGCGGTCTTCGCGCTGGGCGCGGGCGTTTTCACGGGATGCATGGCGGCCTCGCTGGCGGAGGTGCTGAAGGTTATACCGATTTTCACCCGCCGCGCGAAGACCGAGGCTTTGTTCTGGTTCGTGCTGGCGCTGGCGCTGGGAAAGATGATCGGGGCGCTGGCGTACTACCTGATACCGGGGTTCTATGAGTTTTAATACTAAAAGGTAATTTTCGCGTGAAAGAAGTTTGCGTGAATTGGAATATTATCGTGTGATGGAATTTTGCGGGTTTAGGCAAAATTCGTTCACACGATAACGCGACGCAAACTTCGTCCGCGCGAAAATCATCCCGAAAAAGGAGGAAGCGTATGCCTCAAATCCCCAAAGAAGCCTACAAAGCGATGGTCGAGAGCCGTTCCCCGGCGTCGCCCATCGCCGCCGACTGCCTGAAAGCCTTCATAGTGGGCGGGCTGATCTGCTGCTTGGGCCAGGCGCTTATTGATATGTACAAACACATCGGGCTGCCGGCGGACGACGCGGGCGCGGCCTGTTCGATAACTCTCGTCGCTCTGGCGGCGCTCGCGACCGGCCTTGGCCTGTACGAGAAACTCGGTCGCTTCGCCGGGGCCGGTTCCTTCGTCCCGATAACGGGCTTCTCGAACGCGATGGCTTCCCCGGCGCTCGAGTTCAAGAAAGAGGGACTCGTATTCGGCATCGGCGCGAAGATGTTCGTCGTCGCCGGACCCGTCATACTGTACGGCCTCGTGACTTCGTTTGTCTGCGGGATAATCCAATTTATTGTAAACGCGGTGGTAAAGTGAACAAGAAACTGGGAGACGGCACTTCTCGATTCGCCGACCCGCCTCGGATCGTCTCCGCGGCGTCCGTCGTGGGGCCGAAGGAGGCCGAAGGCCCGCTGGGCGGATCCTTCGACGCCGAAATCGAGGACGAAATGTTCGGGCAGGAAACCTGGGAGCGGGCCGAGAGCGCCTTCACGCGGCGCGGCATAAAGCTGGCGGCGGAAAAGGCCGGCATGGAGATCGGCGGCGCGGACTTCATTATCGGCGGCGACCTGCTAAACCAATCCATAGGGACAACTTTCGGCGCGCGCGGGCTTACCCGCCCCCTGATCGGCATATACGGCGCCTGCTCGACGTTCGGCGAAGGTCTGGGCCTCGGCGCCATGATGATAGACGGCGGGTTCGCCGGACGCGTGATCGTAGGGGCGTCCAGCCATTTCTGCGCGGCGGAGCGGCAGTTCCGCTTCCCGCTCTCGATGGGAACGCAGCGCCCTCCGACGTCCACGTGGACGGTGACGGGACACGGCGCGGCGGTCCTCGCGTCCGAGGGAGACGGCTTCCCGCGGATAACCCATTTCACGGCGGGCGTGATCACCGATTACGGCGTGACGGACGCGAACAATATGGGCGGCGCTATGGCTCCCGCCGCGTGGGACGTTATCGCGCGTCATCTGCGCGACACCGGACGCGCTCCCGATTATTACGACGCTATCGTGACCGGAGACTTGGGATCGGTGGGTTCGTCTCTTTTGCTCGACCTCGCGCGCGGGGACGGCGCGGACCTGACCGGCGCGCACGCCGACTGCGGCGTGATGATTTACGATCCCGAGAAG
The DNA here is from genome assembly GCA_031265685.1 of Clostridiales bacterium. Lineage (GTDB taxonomy): Bacteria > Bacillota > Clostridia > Lachnospirales > WRAX01 > JAISCI01. The sequence continues at coordinate 1,862 of JAISCI010000011.1, read as the reverse complement.
CAGGACACTCACGCCGGGGGCAGCGGCTGCGCCTGCTCGGCGGCGACGTTCGCGGCGGTGTTCTACCCCAAGCTGCGAACCCGAAAGCTGAACCGGCTGCTCTTCGTCCCGACCGGCGCTATGCTTTCGGCGACGTCCGTGCAGCAAGGGGAGAGCATACCCTGCGTGGCGTACGCCGTCGCGATTGAAAATTTATAACGAATTTCGCATCACATTTTCGCGTGATAGAATTTTGCTTGGGCGAAGTTCGCTTGAATCACGCGAACTTCTGTTAAGCAAAATTCGTCCAAGCGATAAAGGGATGCGAACTTCGGCCAGGCGAAATTTCATACGGTTGATTTTTTGTCCGAGACGCGGTAAACTGTAATCAGTCCAGCCATACCAAAGGTCTGATTACATATGTTAGAAACTCTGACTGTTTTCGGCGCTGTTCTCACGCTCTCTGACGAGGGCCTCGTCATCGAAAGAAAAACCGGCCGAGAAACCGTCCCCTATACCGATATAACCGCGACGCGGTATATACGCCGCTTAGCGCTGCCCGGCGCGATAGAGGCCGTCTTGCCGGACGGGGCCAGGCGCTTCGGCGCGCGTCCGGGAGGCTTGGACGCCGCGCAAATGTTCCGTCACGCGCTGGACGAGCGAGTTGGACTCGGCGCGTTCGCCGCGAGCGGGACGCTCCGTTCGCCGTACCGCGACTCGCGCCCGCTGTCGTCATCACTGTCGATACTCTTCGTCACGCCGTTCACGGCGGGCATGGCGCTGATCGGCGGAGCGCTGTTCGTCAGCGCGACAGGCGCCGTGTTCGGCGCGATTATCATCGCCCTGGCGCTGGCAATCGAAGCTCTGGTCATACGCGCGTCCGCCGGACAGATTGCCGGATCCTGCCCCGTCTGCGGGAAGGAGCTTCAGGCGAGCCGACGCGCGAAAACGCAGTTTTGCTTCAAATGCCGCGAGACGATCCATATCCGCGCCGATTATTTTGAATACTGAGGGATGTACTATGATGGATTACTTGAAATGCTTCGTTTGCGGCGGACTGATTTGCGTAGTCGGCCAGATACTGGTTGACAGAACCAAGCTGAGTAGCGGCAGGATACTGGTTCTTTTCGTGATGATCGGGTGCGCGCTCGGGGCGGTCGGGCTGTACAAGCCGTTCGCGGAATTCGCGGGCGCGGGCGCGACAGTCCCCCTGCCCGGGTTCGGGTACCTCCTCTCAAAAGGCGTAGTGGACGCCATAGAAGATCAGGGCTTTTTGGGCGTTTTTACCGGAGGGCTTCGCGCGTCGTCCGGAGGGATCGCCGCCGCCGTGGTGTTCGCGTTTTTGGCGTCGATGGCGTTCTCGCCGAAAGGTAAAGGGTGACGGTTCGGTCTTTTCGCGGGGGTCTGCCCTTATGACATAATAACGCTAACCCGAAGAACCCAGTAATATCAAGGTTTTGCGGGTTTGGCGTTATTTTTTTCACTCTATTTCCGAACCAAAATATACAGGGCATAAAATCCATCCACTGCGTTAACGGGTTTCTCGCCCGTCAGATTTTCCATCCGCGATCCCCTTTCTCGCCGGCGGCGCGCCTGCCGTCCATGCCGGCTTCGCCCCAATCGTCCGGAAACTCGGGAATCCGGAGCGTCCGATCCGGGGAAACTCCGTCGTCGACGAGGTTTGCGAGCCGCTTTCGCATTGGCGGCGCTGATTCTCTCGATCACATCGGCCACAACGGCGCGTTTGCCGTCCATACCGACTTCTGCAAATGTCAAGCGAAAAATCCACCACCCAATATGAAATAAAAATCCGCCACCATTAAAACGAGCCGCTTAACTAAGCGGTCTTTGCAAAAATGATAACGGATTTAAATCGTATTGGG
>JAISCI010000009.1 GCA_031265685.1 Clostridiales bacterium | reverse complement strand
TAACTCGTTGTATTGAGTTATTATAGCTCTTTTGGGAGGCCATTGACCAGTTCCGCTGGTGGGTTTTTCAATTATATCTCCGTTGCTTTTTGGTTGGGTTTTAGTCTAGCATATACATTGTTTTGGCGCATTTTTCTTCCGGACGTTTTTTCATTTGTATTACCGCGCTTTTGGGGCTGGTTTTAGTTTAGCATATGCATAATTGGCATATACGCGGGAAAACAGAATCGATTCCACTTTTTTATTTTTCATAGAGGTTACAACGAGTATAGATTTTGTTGTTCTTGCAGCCGGCTCACGTCCGACGAGACCGCGTTGGCTTCCTGAATCCGTAAGCTTCTCCCTCTGCCGAAATCATAGAGCCGAAGGGTTTCCGCGGCGAAATGCCCGTAACGCCGTTCCAGAACCGTGACTCCGGGCGTCAGCGCGTGGATCGTGCCGCGCTTGATGAGGATCGAATCGCCCGGCGACACGTATACCCGACCCAACGCGGCGTCAGCGCCGAGCCGCCCTATCATCCCCGCGTAGTCCCCGTCGGGCGGAACGGACTTCGCGCCCGCGTAAACGAAGGCCCCTTTCGGGCAAGAGATAATCCGCCACTCCTCGTCGCAGTCAGCATGAACCTGAACGGACAGGACGTCCCACGGGCAGAGAAGTTTAACCCCCCGCGCGAGTACGACTTCCGTTCCCCACAGTTTCCGCTTAATAAACAACGCTCCGCCCCCTGCATATTAGTTTCATAAACGCGCCAAAATCCATCGAACAGAGTACAGCGCTGTGCCTGAGCAAGGAAGCTTTCGATCTTTGACTTGCGTGAGCTTGCGTTTTGAACCAGTTCGAGTATCTTCGAGACTGTGGAGTCCCCGAACGACTTGGAGACCCGAATCGTGAGCAGGCCGTTTTTGTTCACTGAGCCGGACAAAACCTCCGAGTCGGGCTCTACATCGCGGGGCAGCGATTCGCCAGTCAGAGCGGATGTGTCAAGCGCGGAGCGCCCTTCAGTCACCACCCCGTCAAGAGGGACTTTCTCGCCCGGCCGCACCGCGATGAAATCACCGACGGAAACCATTTGGGGCGACACCTTTTCCAGCTTGTCGCCGACTTTTAGGTTCGCGTAGTCTGGCCTTATATCCATCAATGCGGTGATTGATTTTCTGGAACGCCCGACCGCGATACGTTCAAACATCTCGCCGATTTGGAAGAACAGCATAACTGCCACGCCCTCCGGGTATTCGCCTATGGCGAACGCGCCAATCGTGTCGATACTCATTAGCAAGCGCGTTCGTTTTCCGCTCATTGCCGACCGCGGTCCCGGATGCGCAGATGGATGGCGAAGTAACGTTAGTTACACCTTTTCGCTCTCCAATACATTAAATCATTGAAATATATATAGCTTTTGCTGCCGATGCATGTTATAATATAGTTTTCCTATAAACAGGAGCGCCCTTTCCGCTCAAGACGTTTATGAAACGCGCGCTCCGCCCCGCTCCCTTGACATTTTCGCATCATGTGTTATATTAATAACATTATATTATCGGGAGCGGTTGATTATGGATAAAAAAACGTTCTATATTACCACGCCGATCTATTACCCAAACAACAAGCTGCATATCGGGCATTCGTACACGACCGTCGCGGCGGACACCATGGCGCGCTACAAGAAGCTCCGGGGCTTCGACGTCTGCCTTCTGACCGGAACGGACGAGCACGGACTCAAAATCGAGCGCAAGGCCGCCGAGACCGGTCGGCCGGTTATGGAATACCTCGACGGAATAATCGCGTGGATCAAGGATCTCTGGAAACTCCTCGACATAGATTACGATATTTTCATCCGCACCACCGACGGCGGCCACGTAACCGCCGTCCAGAAAATATTCCGCAGGCTGTACGATCAGGGCGACATATATAAAGCCAAATATGAGGGATTATATTGCGTTCCGGACGAGGCGTTCTACACTTACACGCAGGCGCCGGACGGCGTGTGTCCCGACTGCGGCCGGCCGCTCGAAAAAGCCAGCGAGGAAGCCTACTTTCTGAGGCTTGGCAAATATCAGGCTCAGCTCGAGCAATACTTGAAAGATAACCCAAAGTTCATCCAGCCCGAATCTCGCCTGAACGAGATGGTCAACAACTTTCTGAAACCCGGCCTCGAGGATCTGTGCGTGTCGCGGACGTCGTTCAAATGGGGCATACCCGTGGACTTCGACCCCGGACACGTAGTATACGTGTGGCTGGACGCGCTGTCGAACTATATCACCGCGCTTGGGTACGGCTCGGAGGACGACTCGCGTTACCGAAAGTACTGGCCGGCGGACGTACATTTCGTCGGCAAGGAGATCGTGCGGTTCCACACGATCATATGGCCGATAATACTGACGGCGCTGGGCGAACCGCTGCCGAAGCGGGTGTTCGGTCACGGCTGGCTCTTGATCGGCGACGCTAAGATGTCCAAGTCCACGGGCAACGTGGTCGATCCGAAAGCGCTCGTCGCGCGGTTCGGCGTGGACGCGGTGCGCTACTTCCTTATGAGGGAGGTCGCCTTCGGCGCGGACGGCAATTTTACGAACGAATTGCTGATCCGCCGCATAAACGCCGACCTTGCCAACGACTTCGGCAACCTGCTTTCGCGGACCGTTTCGATGATCCAGAAGTACTTCGGCGGCGCCTTGCCCGAATCGCCCGAGCTTAACGCCGAATCCGCGTCGCTGTCCGCTTTGAGCGAGCGGCGCGCGGCGGAATACGAGAAAGCGATGGACTCGTTCGGCTACAGCGACGCCTTGGAGCGTGTGTTCGACATTGTGCGCGCGGGCAACAAGCTTGTGGACGTGACGAAACCGTGGGAGCTTGGCCGCGACATGGAGCGGAACGGCGCGGAACTGGCGGGCGTGCTCTACGCGCTGGCTGAGACGCTCCGCATGGCCGCGATAATGCTGGGTCCGGTCATGCCGAACACCCCGGAGAAGGTGTTCGAGCGGCTCGGCGTAACCGATCCCGCGCACAAGACGTGGGAGTCGCTCAAATTCGGCGCGTGGAAGACTGTCGCGGTTCGCACCGGCGGCGTCTTGTTTCCGCGGCTTGACGTAAAGAAGGAACTGGAGGAAATGAGCGCGGAGGAACTCCCCGTCTCCGCGCCCGGAAAGCCGCTGATAACGATCGGGGACTTCGCGCGCGTGGAGCTGAAAATCGGCGTCGTCGAATCATGCGAGAGGCTGAAAGGTTCCGACAAACTGCTCGTGTCGCGAGTGCGGCTCGGCGGTGAGATACGGCGGATAGTTTCGGGTATAGCGAATTGGCGCTCGCCGGATGAAATGCTTGGCAAGCGCGTGGTGGTCGCCGCGAACCTGAAGCCCGCGAAGATAATGGGCGTGAATTCCGAGGGAATGCTGCTGGCGGCGGAGGACGAAGCCGGAGGATTCGCCTTGCTGACCACGGACGCCGAGGTGAGCGCCGGGGCGGTGGTGAGCTAGAGGCTGGAAATAAACCCGGAAACAGTACTACGACAAGAAGCCGCATAGAGAACCGCCGGAAATCGGTTGCCCTATCCGTTTAAGGTAAATCACACCATAACCGGCGCCGCCGGTAAAGGCGCAGTTGGAGATTTGTGGGGCAACGTAGGAAATCTGACAGCCTAAGTCGGACGTACCGCAAGGATAGGGAATTTCGCGTCGCATTTTCGCGCGACAGAATTTCGCATCGCATTATCGTAAATGTCAACTGAAAAATCACCCACCTGTAAATGTCAACTGAAAAATCACCCACCCCCAAAACAAAGCGCGAATTTAAGCGGTCTTCGTTTTGGGGGTGGGTGATTTTAATTATATC
>JAISCI010000112.1 GCA_031265685.1 Clostridiales bacterium | reverse complement strand
CAATATAATTGAAAAATCCGCCACTAGCAAAATAAAGAGCTATATTTAGGGCTCTTCATTTTGCTAGTGGCGGATTCAGATTATATTGCCTGGATGATTTTTTGAGTAAGAAATACATCCGCTCTGCCGCGAGGTTGACCGCGCTGCCGAAACGCGGTTTGCGGCAATCCCCGACAGAGAAGCAGCCCACGAAATTATCCTGTCGGAACTGGTTTACTGCTGAGTATCGGCGGCAGCGAAGTCGTCGCGCAGTTTGGCTGCCTGCTCCTGAATGTTCACCCACAGCGCTGATGTGATGTTTCCCACAGGATATTCAATCTGTAACGAGCTGTGAGCTTGCGGGAGTCGGAACATCGGCGGCTCGTCGCCGCCCGTGACCAGTTCCGCGCCGAACACAATCGCGCTCAGGAGATTCAGGATGTGAAGTCCCTCGTCGGTGGCGAGCAGAAGGTTTACCATTGGAATTCCAAGACGGTGTCACCGTTGCCTGGACGTGTCGCCGTTAAATGGAATATTCCTAAAATCTTTCCGGTGTCCGGATTCACGAGACTAACCGTACCATCCAGATAGACGCCGGTGCCTAAATAAGTGCAGAGCGATAGCGCACCGCTGTAGGACCCGGCATCGCCCGTCATGACGGCATTACTCGTTCCGGCGAAGTTCAGGCAAGATCTTGCCTGAATTGGGCGGAGGGGATCAGTGGTCAAACTACTGCTCCACCGTTCGCTTGAATAGTCAAACGTCGTATGGAAATATATACCGGAGCAATCTCCAGCGGGACACCGTAGGCGACGCGCGTCGCGAAGGCGTCCGGTAGCGTTATGTCTTTCCAGAAGTCCCTCGCTGGTAGGGCTTCGCCGATCTCAAACGTTATCTGCGTTACGGTCACGGAGCCGTCCTCGCCGCGCGTCGCCCGCCGTTCCGCCATTTTAAGCGCCGTCCCCGTCACGGCTATCGTGGACGTCACCTGATTCGCCGCCGTCTTTTTGGTCGTCCGGGTCGTGCCGGGGAGGTTGTCGAACTTGAACGAGGTAGCGGGCGAGATTCTGCCGGATTTGCTAATTGAAATTTCCACCACCCATTATAAAAGATCCGCCAGCCGCTGCTCACAGTTCGCTTGATCACGGCGTTTTTGTTTGGCCGGCGGATTTTTTCAATTATAATGAGCGGCGGATTTTTCAGTTGACAAATACAGTTGGGGTGACATTTACAGTGAACCCCTTCTTACGCCCTGATTGACTCTCAAAGTGTAGAAAACAACCGCTGACATAGAAAAATGAAGCCCAAAACCCGATCCGGGTTCAGAACCTCATTTTATACTATTCTCAGCAAGGGTATGGATTATTGAGAATAGATCCTCTACGCGGCCGCGCTGATCGTAACCGTCACGCTGCTGGCGGTGGTGGCCGCCTCTATGACTATTGGATACGGCTGGGTATTCTTGAACTTAAAGTCCGAGCTGCCATAGCTGGTCGCGGCGTCGCGCCCGGGCGGCACGTAGCTGACCTTGCGCGAGTGCGGATGACGCTCGACTATCTGCATCCCCGCCGCGTCCACGGCGTTGTACAGAGTCGAGCTGACCTGGCACACGCCGCCGCCGTAGCCTTTAAGCTTCCTGCCGTTTTTGAAAATCTGCGAGAGCTTATAACCCCGCGCTTTCGACGTCGGGCCGACTGTCTCGTTATATGAAAACACCTCGCCGGGCCGCACGGCGACGCCGTTTATAGCCTTCGCCGCAAGCGTTATGTTGTGATTACGGTTGGCCGCGTCCGGCGAAAACTCCGTTGTGAATTTTTGGAGCACCCGCTTTCTTGGCTTCGCCGATTGCTCCGCCCGCGCGGCAGGACCGTCGATATGTATCTCGACCGCGGCGGTCTGGCGCGGAGAGGCCCTGAACGCCGCGGCGCCCGCCGTTCCGCCCGCGGCCAGGGCAAACGCCGCCCCAAACGCGATTACGGCATTTTTTGCCTTGTTCATAAAAATCACCTCGGGATTATTCTGCCCGAGGCAAATGTTTTTATCGCGGTAATTGCTGATACTGTTTCAGAATTAAGGTTGGCATTTATTTTTAAGATTCGCGGCTATGAATTTTGCGTGAATCAAGCAAAATTCATAGCCGCGCGGACACGCCATCGCTCTTAAAAATAAATGTCAATGTCTGATCTGAAACAGTATGAGCGTTTTCTATATTTTTTTGATCATATTTTCGACAAAAATCCTTCCGTCCCGCACAGTCAGCGTGACCGCTCCGCGCTGCGCGGTCACGAAAACCGCCGCCCCAGCCGCCTCAAGCCGCTCGAGCGTCTCGGGGGCGGGATGGCCGAAGCTGTTGCCGCGTCCCGCTCCGATCAGCGCCAGATCCGGGCTGACGACAGCCAAAAAATCTTCGGACGACGAGTACTTCGAGCCGTGATGCGCGACTTTCAGCACCTCGCATTCGGAGATGTCCGCCGCCGGGAGTTTTCGCTCGACGGACGCGCTGACGTCTCCGGTGAAGAGAAAGTCCGCCTGGCCGTATGTCAGCCGGAACACGAGTGAAGCGTCGTTTCCGGGGATCGTTTCGCCGGGCGGCGGCCAAACGACCCGCGCGACCGCTCCGGCGATGAGCGTAACCTCGTCCCCCGCCGAGAGAGGAACGACCGCCGCGCCAGAGCTTTCGGCCGCTCGGCGGATCTCGTCCTGATACGTCCCGCGCGCGTCCGCCGCCGAGGATACGTAGACGACCCGCGCGCCCATCATCTCAACGGACTCAATAACGCCGACAGCGTGATCCGCGTCCGGGTGGCTGACAAAAGCCGCCGACAGTTCCGATACGCCCATATACTTGAGGAACGGCGCGACGGTTCTCCGCCCGGTGGATTCGCCGATTATATCCCGAGCGTCCCCGCCTCCGTCGATCAGAACGGCTTCGCGGCCATACATGACGACGGTCGCGTCGCCCTGGCCGACGTCCAGCATCGTTACGCTGAACTCGGGCGGGGCGGTCCGCCAAAAAACGCACACCGCCGCGAAGCAGACCGCGAGCGCCGCCGTAACCGACGCGTGACGGCGTCTGATTTTCTTGCGTCCAGCCGCCCACGCGAAAACGGCGATCATCGCCATGAACGACACGACGGCGGCGGGCGGCGGTTTGCCCGTAACGATGTACGCGCCGGGCAGTTTGAGACCGACGAAGCAGAGCGCGTGATACATCCAGAGCGGCAGCTGACACGCCGGCGCGACGAGCCTTTCCGCACCCGGGAGTATCATCCCGAACAGACACATTAAGAAGCCCGCGCCCACGGCTACCGGCACCGTCGGGATTACGATCATATTCAGGATTACGCCGACTGGGCTGACGAACCAAAAATGGGCGGCCATGACAGGAGCGGTCGCCGCGGTGACCGTGAGCGACGAGACGAAGTCGTCCCGGATGAACCCAAGCGCGCGCCCCGGTTCGGGGAGTCCAAGCCGCCGCGTCATCGCCGAAAGCGCCCGCGACACCGCCGGGGAGACAAGGATAAGCGCGTAGACCGCTCCGAAAGAATACTGGAACCCGGGCGTCCAGACCGCGAGCGGTCGGAAAATCAATATCAGCAGCGCCGCCAGCGACACGTTGCTCAGCGAATCGCCGCGGCGGCCGATCACATCGCCGAAAAGCCCGGCCGACGCCATCACGACCGCGCGGACGGTGGCGTTTCCCGCGCCCGTCAGCGCGCAATAGAACGCCAGAAACGCGATGGCGGAGACGGCGCCGCGCCTTTTGCCGAGCGCGCCCTTGAGGAACCGCGTGATCGCCCCGGCCAGTATCGACACGTGCAACCCGGATATGGCCAGTATGTGGTAAATCCCGGCCTTCTGAAACAGATCCTCCGTGACGGGTTCCAAGCCGGTGCGGTCTCCGATGATCATAGCCTTCATGATGCCGGATTCCAGTTTCGGGAGCGATCCGTCGAATATCGCCGCGAGCCGCGCCCGGAGAGCGCCAAGAGCTGCCCTCGCGCTGAACGCGGGCCGAGCCAGCCGTTCCGCGCCGTCGGCGTACATCTTGAGCGATATTCCCTGAACCGCGAAATAGCGTTCCTCATCGTAGCCGCCGGGGTTGCGCGGCGCGTCCGGCATGGCCAGCTCCCCGAAAGCCCGTACCCTGTCGCCGGGAATCAGCCGGCGCGATATTTCCGGGTCTATGTAAACGAGAACGTCGCCGCGGGCGGGAGAACCGCCGGCGTCCGTCAGCGACATCAGCAGCCGTCCGTATCCGCCCTCCGTCTCGCCGGATTCGACGATTATGCCCGTCGCCTCGCCGTCCGCGCCCGCCAGCGCCATAACAGCCGGGTCGCGCCGCAGCGAGACGGTAACGGTCGCCGCGCCGAGCGCCGTTACGACGGGCAGTAGCAAAACGGCGTATATCCGCCACTTTCCGAAAAAAGCCGAAGACAGGGCGAACGCGGCCACAGCGGCGCCGACCGCCCAATCCGCGCCCAGCCGTCCGGCGATCGCTCCCGCCGCGAAGAATGCCGCTATATATACTATGGGACGCTTCATCCGAAACTCTCGGGCGGTTCCGCCCGCAACCCGAAACGGTATTCGACGGCCTGATTGATCCTTTCCGACGCGCGCCCGTCCCCAAACGGATTCCGCGCGGAAGCCATCGCCTTATACGCGCCGGAATCCTCGAACAGCCGCGACACCTCGCGCGTGATACCCTCGGCGGAAGTACCCGCCAGCGCCAGCGCGCCCGCGGCAAGCCCTTCGGGACGCTCGGTCACGTTGCGCAGAACGACGATGGGCACGTCCAGCGACGGAGCTTCCTCCTGCAGCCCGCCCGAGTCGGTCATGACCAGATACGACCGCGCCATGAGGTTGTGCATATCCCGCATATTAAGCGGCGGGGTGAGCAGCGCGCGCGGCGCATGACCCAGCAGCGACTCTGCCGTCGCGCGGACGGACGGGTTGGGGTGAACGGCGTAAACCAGCGCCGCGTCCGGGTAGCGCTCCAGAATTTGGGCGGCGGCGCGGCATATCTCCGCAAGCGGCTCGCCGATATTCTCGCGGCGGTGCGCCGTCATAGCTATGACGCGGTTTCGGGCAAAGTCCACGTCGTTCAGCGCATCGTACTCGAAGTGATAGTCCTCGCGGACGGTCAGACGCATCGCGTCCACGGCGGTGTTGCCCGTGACGAATACAGTCGCCGGGTTCACGCCCTCGCGCAGCAGGTTGTCCCGCGCGGCGGCCGTCGGCGCGAAGTTGAGGTCGGCCACGGCGGAGACGAACCGACGGTTGATCTCCTCCGGGAACGGCTGGTATTTATCGAACGTGCGCAGACCCGCCTCCACATGACCGACGGCGGTCTTCTCGTAGAACGCGGCCAGCGCCGACGCGAACGTCGTCGTAGTGTCGCCGTGGACGAGAACAAGGTCGGGACGCTCGCGACGGATCACCTCGGAGACGCCGTAGAGAGCGCGGCTGGTAATATCGGCCAGCGACTGCCCCTCGCGCATGATGTTGAGGTCGAAATCGGGGGCGACGCCGAATACCGACAGCGTCTGATCCAGCATCTGCCGATGCTGAGCCGTAACAAGAACGAGGGGGCGGATTCGTCCCCCGCGCCTCATCTCGTTTATGACCGGGGCCATTTTCGACGCTTCCGGCCGCGTGCCGAAAACGGACATTACCGTTATTTCCGCCGCCATCGTCACGCTTCCTTCTTTTTGACCGACCAGTAGACCGCCTTTACCAGTTCGTCGCCGAGCAGCGCGGCGAAGGCGAGCGCCACGGAAATACCCAGCAGCCCCGGCGCCAGCGTAACCATGTCGAATATGCCCTGTACGGCGGGCACATACGCGATAACGGCCAGCACCGCCAGCGACGCCAGAACGCTAATAATAAGGAAGCGGTTAGTCGCCGGGTTGATCAGGAAGAACGGTTTGTTGAGCGCGCGGGACGAGTACGCCCGGAGCAGTTCCTCGCAGACTATCGTGACGAAGCACATGCTGCGCGCGATACCCTCGTCTTTGACGACAAAATGCCCGTACATATACGAACCCAAACACGCCGCCGCCAGAAACGCGCTCTGCGCCAGAACGAGCGCCAGCAGAGGTCTGTCCACGATGGGCAGGGCGGGGTCGCGGGGCTTGCGCCTCATCACGTCCGGATCGCGCGGCTCCATGCCGAGGGCGAACGCCGGCAGCGCGTCCGTTATCAGGTTGATCGAGAGCAGCTGGATGGCGTCGAGCGGCACGGGAAGCCCCGCGATCATCGCGACGAAGATCAGCAGTATTTCGCCGATGTTGCAGCTCAGCAGGTACCCGACTACCTTCACGATGTTGTTGTATATCGTACGGCCTTCCTCGACGGCGTTAACTATCGTCGCGAAGTTGTCGTCGGTCAGAATCATGTCGGCGGCTTCTTTTGATACGTCCGTGCCGGTTATGCCCATGGCTACGCCGATGTCGGCTTTATTAAGGCTGGGCGCGTCGTTAACGCCGTCGCCCGTCATCGCGACGACGTCGCCTCCCGCGCGGACGGCCTCGACAAGCCGCACCTTATGCTCGGGCGACACCCGCGCGAAAACGCCCGTAGTCTGTATCGCGGCGGTCAGCTCGGCGTCGGACGCGCGGTCGATGTCCTTGCCGTCCATCGCGCTGTCATAGCCCTCTATGCCGATCTGCCGGGCTATCGCGGCGGCGGTCGCCTTGTGGTCGCCGGTTATCATGCGGACCTTTATGCCGGCGGCGCGGCACGTGGCTATGGCGGACTTGACCTCTTCGCGCGGCGGGTCGATCATGCCCAGCAATCCCGCGAAAGTCAGGTTATCCTCACCCAGCGGCTCGCCGTCCTCCAGATATTTGAAGCCGACGGCCAGAACCCGCAGCGCCGATCCCGCCATTTCGTCGTTGGCGGCGGATATGGCCGCGCGGTCCGATTCCGTTATCGGGCGGACCGCGCCGCCCTCGCATATGTTAGCGCAACGCCGCAGCGTCTCGTCGGGCGCGCCTTTTGTATACTGGATACGCCCGGAACCCGCGACGGGCACGATGTTGCCCGCGTCGCACGCGACGGACATGAGCTTGCGCCCGGAATCGAACGGCAGCTCGCCCACGCGGTTCATGACGGAGACGGCGCCCGAATATTTCGCGGCGGCGACGAGCAGCGCGCCTTCGGTCGGATCGCCGATTATGGCGGACTCGGCTTTGTTGAACACCGCGTCCACACAGTTGGCCGCGCCCTCGAACAGCTTGTCAAGCGCGGGGTTCGCCGCGTCGGAGCCATCCTTCGCGGTGATCCTGCCCTCGGGCGAATAGCCCGTTCCGGAGACGTCATAAAACTCCGCGCCGCCGAAAACGCGCGTCACAGTCATTTTGTTCTGGGTCAGCGTCCCGGTCTTGTCCGAACAGATAACGGTGGTCGATCCCAGCGCCTCCACCGCCGAAAGCTTCTTTACTATGGCGTTGATCCTGACCATGCGCTGCATGCCGAGCGCGAGGATAACCGTGACGATTACGGTAAGCCCCTCGGGTATCGCGGCGACGGCCAGCGAGACGGCTATCATGAAAGTTTCGGCCAGCCCATCCCCTCGGAGCAGCCCTATGGCGAAGATGACGGCGCAAATAGCCAGGCACGCTATGCCCAGCACCTTTCCGAACGCGTCCAGCTTGACCTGCAGCGGCGTAAGCCCCTCGCCGCCGGATTCCAGCATCTTGGCGATGGAACCCATCTCGGTCTCCATGCCCGTGGCGGAGACGAGACCCTTGCCGCGCCCGTATGTCGCGACGGTGCCCATGTAGGCCATATTAACGCGGTCTCCCAGAGGCGCGCCCTCAGCCAGGACGACCGCGGCGTCTTTCTCCGTTGGCACGGACTCGCCCGTCAGGGCCGATTCCTCGATCTTGAGGTTAACCGACTCTATGATACGGAGATCGGCGGGGATGTAGTCGCCAGCCTCGACGATAATAATATCGCCGGGCGCGACGTCCTCGGACGCGACCTTCTTAACGCCGCCGCCGCGCAGTACCTTCGCCGACGGGCTGGACAGGCTTTTCAGCGCCGCCAGCGCGTTAGACGCGCGGTTCTCCTGAAACGCCCCCAAAAGAGCGTTGAGGATCACGATCGCCGCAATCACGACGCCTTCGGTGACGTCCCCCAGGAAGAAAGAGACGACCGCCGCGACGATAAGTATAATTACCAAAAAATCCTTGAATTGTGACAGAAACATCTGGAAGAACGTCTCGCGCTTGCCCTCGGCCAAGCGGTTTTTCCCGAACGCCTCGAGCCGCCGGGCCGCTTCCGCGTCCGACAAGCCGGACGCGGGGTCGGTCTCGGCCATCCGCAGGGCTTCCTCGGCGGACTTGTCGTATAAAATTTTCATGCTCATTCTCCTAAACAGACAGACGCGGAATCTCCGCGGCTTTGCTGGGGTGATTCGCGCGGTCCTGAATTTCGCGTGAACCAAGCAAAATTCTTATCTGAATTTTGCGTGAACCAAACAAAATTCTTTGACCCGAATCTATCTAAGAATGCCACAACATAGAACAATTTGTCAAGCACTATCGCGCCGGAGCGGCATATACATTTATCATAGCGCGTTAAAACCAATCCCATTTATATTTGGATAAAAAATTTTATCCGTCTTTGAAAATGGGATTAGTTAAAACGCGGGCGCGTCCGCTAAAGTAATCGGCTTTTCGCGCCGATAAATTCATAACGGCTTTTTATACTAATCTCCATTCGGGGAATAGAAAAGATTTTTCAAGTCCGCGCCTAGGAAGTTTGCTTGGTTCACGCAAACTTCCGACCCGCGCGGACACGCGTTGCTTTGAAAAATCTTTTCTCTCAATTGGACGTAGTTAGTATTATAGGGGGGTGTTCGATATGCAGACGGCCGTAATTATTTCGGAAAAGGAGCTGATCCGCAAGCTGGAAGAACTGAAGTCTGAGATACAGGGCACTCCGTTCCTGCATCGGGGGCATGTCGTATTCCTCAACTTGGACAGTTTCTATAACTATATGTCAGATATGTCGGACGGCGGCGTCCGCGCTAAGAATCTGATGGACGACATAGGGCCGTATATCCCGATGTCGGTTTCGGAATCTCACATGGAAATGTTCGTCAACGCGGCGCTCGGCGGCGGCGAAGACATTTTACATAACATAGAGCGGTATTTCGAGAAGATATCGAAGATAAACTTCATTAACGCTGTGTACACGGCCCGCGCGGACGCCGCTTGGCGTGAACTGGTGCGGGTCTGTTGCGCCATGCGCGATTTGAAAGAGGAAGAACTGTTTGAGTGATAAGACGCGGCGGCCGTCTTTTAGAGCCGCGAAAGGAGGGGATCCGCCGGGAATCCCCGCCCTCAGACGGCGCCCCTCACAGCCTGAGCATACCCTCGGCTATATTGAAATATATGATAAGCGACAGCGCGTCCACGATGGTCGTTATCAGCGGGGCGGCCATTATCGCGGGATCGATCCGGAAGCGTTTGGCCGCTATGGGCAGAAGGCCGCCGATCGTATTGGCAATCACGACGGTGCAGACCATCGCCAGCGAAACGACTATCCCGATTGCGAACCTGTTATCTTGGCTGTACATCAGAATGATCCGCAGATAGTTGACGGCGGCGAGCGGCACGGCGACGATCACGCTGACGACGATCTCCTTGAGCAGCACCTTGGCCCAGTCGCCCGTATACACCTCGCCCAGGACCATGCCGCGGATGACCATCGTCGACGACTGCGAGCCGGCGTTGCCGCCCGTATCCGCCAGCATCGGGATAAACGTGACCAAGAGAGGCAGCACCGCGAACAGTTCCTCGTAATAGCCCAGTATATATCCCGTTATCATCCCGCTTACCATGAGTACGAGCAGCCAGGTGAGCCTGTTGCGCGCCAATCTGAACACGCTCGTCTTGAGGTATTCCGCCTCGGAAGGCGTCATGGCAGCCATTTTCTCGAAGTCCTCGGTGTTCTCCTCCTGAATGACATCCACCGCGTCGTCCACGGTGACGATGCCGACAAGCCGGTTTTCCGCGTCCACAACAGGCAGCGCCATAAAGCCATACCTCGCGATAAGCTGGACGGCCTCTTCCCTGTCCTGAGCCGTGCCCACGGACACGACGTCGTAATCCATCAGATCGTCCACCGACGCGTCGTCGTCCGCCAGAAGCAGGTCGCGGACCGTTATAACGCCGATCAGGTGGCGCGTCTCGTCGGTAACGTAGCAGGTGTAGATCGTTTCGCGGTCCTCGCCTACGCGGCGTATGCGCTTGATCGCGTCCGCGACGGACATGCCTTTTTTCAGATCGGTGAATTCCGCCGTCATGATCGATCCGGCGGAATTTTCCGAATACAGCAAGAAGCGGTTGATAAGCTCCACCTGCTCGGCGGGCAATTTGGGTATCAACCGCTTGATCCTGGTGACGAGGTTTGCCGGTATCTCCTCGAGGAGATCCACTACGTCGTCCACCATCAGATCGTCAATAATTTCCAGAATGTCCGCGTCACTGAGCGCCTCGATGAGACGGCCCTGCGCGTCGCCGGAAAGCTCGGCGAAGACGTCGGCCTCTATCTCCTTCGGCAAGGTACGGAACGCGACCAGCGCCCTGTTGGGCGGCAAATCCTCGCAAAATTCCGCTATGCGCACCACGTTCATATCCGCGAACGCCGCCCGCAGCTCTTTATAGCGGCGGCTCTCCAGCAATTCCCTCAGTTCTTCGACCGTCATCAATACCCCAAGCGATTACCCCTTTCGTCGATTTATTTTAGTATCAACCGTTCTCAATCCGCGTTGTACGCCTCCAAAGCGGGCGCGAGACACGCAAGTACACCCGAAACGCCCGAAACGGTAAGCGTCAGCAGGATGGCGCTTTTGATTTCATCCCATGTCGCCCCGGCTCGCTTCGCCATCGGAACGTGCGCGGCAACGGCAGCGGCGCCGCCTTGAGAAGCCTTAATGCCGATGTAGATAAGCTGCATGGTTTTGGGATCAAGCCCGGTATTTTGCAACGAACCGATTAGCCCGTTAAACGCCGCCGCCGCTTCCGGCGCTTCTTCCATGAATGTCTGATAGCTGTTTTTTCCCATTAGTGCCGCCCTCTCATAAAACTAACATAGAGCGCGCCGCGCTCATAACGGAGGACACCCTGTGATGCCCGCAGTTCTTCGCCCGTCATTAATACCCCAAGCGCCCCCTTTCGCCGGCCGGCATTTGAATCTGCCCGGACTCCGAACCGTCTTCCCGACGGATTCATTGTAACGAAAATGCCGGGAGATGTCAAGGGGGGAACGCGGACAATTCCGCTTGTCTATAATAATATTTATATTTACTGTAATCAATCCAAGCCCGCGGCAATAGAATGAATTAGGCGGCAAAAGAATCCGCCTGATACTGATAAAGGAGGCAAAGATCCCATGGGCGCCATCAACGGCAACTTACTGCCCCTTCTGCTTCTGTCCGGGGGCGGGATTTCGTCGCTAACAAGCAACCCGCTGCTGTTGTACCTCCTGCTCGGGCAGGGCGGGCTGGACAACGACAATCTTCTCTTGCTGCTGCTCCTTAGCGGCGGGCTCGGTTCGTGCGAGACGAGGTAATACCAATCTCCGTCTAATCGGGAGAAAAGATTTTTCAAAGCAATGCGTGATGGAATTTCGCATCGCATTATAGCGTGACAGAATTTTGCATCGCATTTTCGCTTGATTCACGCGAAAATGCTTCGAACCACGCAAAATTCTGTCACGCAAAATTCTGTCACGCAAAATTCTGTCACACGAAATTCGTTCGAGCGATAATGCCACTGTAAGTAAGTAGTAAAAACCGAAAGGAACACCCCCATACAAAACGCTGGTAACCAATTCCTTGCCGTCTATGCCGCCGTCCACATCAAAGCCGTTATCCAACTCAATGCCGGACGCTGTTAGCTGTTCGCCGAGCCAAGTCATAGGGCTGTCAATCGAACGCAGATAATACCTTGCCGTTTCAGAAAAGTCTTCAATGCGTTTTTGAGATAGAGCAAGCCCTCTTTCTCGCTGCCTTGCCGCACAATACAGGAATAATCATCATTCAGATTATCAAGCTGTATATGCTAAACTAAAACCCAGCCAAAAAAGCGCGGGAATATAGTTGAAAAATCACCCATACAACCCCGCGCGCAAACAAGCGGTTTGTGATATAATGACGCTCAGTGTCAAAAG
>JAISCI010000042.1 GCA_031265685.1 Clostridiales bacterium | reverse complement strand
TAGCAACAAAAACGTGCTGACAGTACGTGTTTTATAAGCGCTCCGGCAACGGCGGGCAACGCTGATAATGCATAATTAAACACTGAACAACGGCGGATAACGGGTTGTAACGGTTGGTTATTTGTACGATAGATAATTATTTTGCCGTCATTTGTGTTGGCGCACAATTATAATCAAAACCGAACGAATTTTCGCGAGGCCGAATTTTGCGTCGCATTTTTACGTGAACGAATTTTGCCTGAAACCGCAAAATTCTGCCAGGCGAAAATCATAGCCGCGCAGCCTGAAAAATATTCGGCGCAAATCTAAATGGAATTAGTATTAAGCGTCGTCAGCGCAAAGCGGTGCGGGGCTTTTTATAACGTCCCCGCGAATTTCGCGCGAACCGAAGCAAAATTATCTTTCTACTCAGCGGCTATAATCGGCTGCAGCTGTTCCCGCCGGATCGCCGCCGCCACCGCGTCCGCCGTAAACCGCCGCGCCGCCGCGAGCGAGCGCGGCTTGCCCTCGGGGTCGTCCTGACGGAACGGCACGAAATACACGTCCCGCGCGGCCAGCAGTATCCCCAGGTTCTTCGCGTTCAGTCCCAGCGCGTCGTTGGACGACACGCCGATTACGACGGGCCCGCCGTTGCGCAGCTGCGCCTTGACCGCCATCGTGACGGGCGTGTCGGTTACGGCGTTCGCGATCTTCGCCAGCGTATTACCCGTGCACGGCGACACGACCAGCGCGTCGAACATCTTCGCCGGACCTATCGGCTCCGCTCCCGTGATCGTCGTTATCGGCGCGCGCCCGGTTATTTCGAGCAGAGACCGGATAAAGTCCTCCGCCTGGCCGAACCGGGTGTCCGTCCGCGCGGCGGCGTCCGAAAGCACCGCGGTCAGTTCCGCGCCTTCCGCCGCCAGCAGCCGGGCCGTCTCCAGGCACGCGCCGAACGTGCAGAAGCTGCCGGTCACGGCAAGCCCTATTTTCAGTCCCGATAGTCTCGGCATTCCATCACTTCCCTGATCGCCTCATACATATATTCCGCCGACGACAGCGGGGCGAACCGCCCGGGCAGACCCGGCGCGAAAACGACCCGAAGCCCCGCCGCGCGGGCCGCTTCCTGATCCAGCCCGAAAGGCCGCGAGGCCAGCTCGACATAGAGCGTCCCGCGGCGGGCCGAGGCGAGCGCTTTCTCGTCAAGTATCATGCTCGGCACGGTGTTGAACACGACGTCCGCGCGGCGCAGCGTCCTCGGAACACCCGAAAGCTCCGCCGTGTCTACGCCCATGCCGCCGACGCGCTCGCGGTCGATCGCGTTCCGGTCGGCGACGGTAACCTTCGCGCCGAAGGCGTACAGCAGCCGCGCGAGCGCCGTTCCGACGCGCCCGGCCCCCAAAACAAGCGCCCGGCATCGGCTCAGCGTTATCGGCATACTGTCGATCGCGACGTAAACCGCGCCTTCGGCGGTCGGTATGGCGTTGGCTATGGCGAAGCGGTCCAGCTTAAGCAGATCCAGCGCCGCCGCGCCCGTCGCCGCTATCCGCCGCGCCGCATCCTCCCCGATACCGCCGGCGAAGAATACATGCCCGCCGTTCAGCAGCGCCGTCACCTCGCCGAGCTTTATCGGGCGCGGACTGCGCGGCGCGTTTATATCGGTGGGTCCGGACATCAGCGGGGTCGGCGCGACGACGACCCGCGCGGATTCCATCGCCTTCTTCAGCGGCTTTCGGCTCGGAATGCCGCCGCCCTCGGCCAGATCCAGTCCGAAAGCCGCCGCGCGGATCCGTTTTCTCTTCATTACGCGATACAGATACGCGCTGCGCGCGTCCCCTCCTATTACCAAAACGTCGTCAAGCACCGCGCATCCCCCCATATTCGCATGTTATGCCGTTAAGCCGTTGCGCGTTACGGCGGGACGTGATATAATGGGGAACAGGATTAGTATTAAAGACCGGAAATCGGAGGGATACGGGATGAAAAGAACGCTCGCGGTTATATCCGCTTTGATATTGGCGGTCATGATCACGCCAGCCGCTCTGGCGGCTGACGGGGAAAAAGCTTTCGAGCTGATTTTCACGCACGACATGCACTCGCGCTTCCTGCCGGACGGAGATTCGGGAGGCTTCGCGCGCGTCGCGTCCATCCTGATGGACGAGCGCGCCAGAGCCGGCGCGGACGGCATACCGTCGCTGACGGTGGACGGCGGGGATTTTTCGATGGGTTCGCTGTTCCAGACGCTCTACTCAACCGAAGCCGCCGAACTGCGCATGCTCGGGCTTATGGGATACGACGCCGCCACGTTCGGCAACCATGAGTTCGATTACCGCGGGGAGGGCTTCGCAGATATGCTGGACGCGGCCGCCGCCAGCGGCGATCCGATACCGGCGCTCGTCGAGGCGAACTACGCTCCGCCCGCGCCCGGGCAGGACGGCTACGGCGAGACGGCCCGGCACATCGCCGAGGCGATGGAAAATATCGGCGTTCGCGACTATATCGTAATCGAGCGCGGCGGGATCCGGTTCGCGGTATTCGGGATAAACGGCAAGGAATCCCATGACTTCGCTCCGGAGTCCGGAATGGTTCTGCTAGATCCCATCGAGCGCTCGCGGGAGCTGGTCGCGGAGATCAGATCGCGGGAGAATCCCGACTACATCATCTGCCTGTCGCACAGCGGCACGAAGCCCGAACCGGATAAGTCCGAGGACGAGCTGCTGGCGAAGGCGGTGGACGGAATAGACATAATCGTTTCCGCGCACACGCACACCGTGCTGGCCGAGCCGATAATCGTGAACGGCACTGTCATAGCGTCGTGCGGAGCGTACACAAAGTATGTCGGATCGATACGGGTATCGAAGAGGGACGGCGGGATCTCCGCCGATGAGTACCGGCTTATCGAGACGGCGCCCTCCGTCCCGGAGGAGGCGCAGACGGCCTACGCGATAGAAGCATATAAGAAGAAGGCCGACGAGGGGTACCTGGCGGGTTACGGCATGAGTTTCGACGAGACGCTGGCGGTCAGCCCGTTCGCCTTCACTCCGGGTGAGGATTTTGGTCACGGGCAGTCCGACGACCCGCTCGGCGGCCTGATCGCCGATTCGTACATTTACACCGTTCGCGAGGCGGAGGGCGCGGATTATGTGCCCGTCGATCTGGCCGTCGTTCCGGCGGGCGTCATACGCGGCACGTTCGGCGCGGGCGGAATAACCGTCTCCGACGCGTTCAACGTATCGCCGCTGGGCGCGGGCGCGGACGGCACGCCCGGATACCCGCTCATCAGCGTATATTTATATGGAAGGGAAGTCCGCGACGCCTTCGAGGTGGACGCGTCGATAACGCCGATCATGGGCGAGGCGCAGCTGTACACATCGGGCATGGAGTACGCGTTCAACGTAAACCGCCTCATATTCAACAAAGTGACCGGCGCCTGGATCCGCGAGCCGGACGGCGGGACGGCGCCTATTGAGGACGACCGGCTGTACCGCTGCGTCACAGGGCTTTATTCCGGGCAGATGCTGGGCAGCGTCAACGCCAAGTCGTTCGGGATACTGACGATTACGCCGCGCGGCGAGGACGGCGAACCCGTTACGGACTTCGAGACGCGGATAATCCGCGATACCTCCGGCGGCGAGGTGAAGGAATGGTACGCGCTGGCCTCGTATCTGCGTTCACTCGGGACGGTGCCGGACAAGTACTCCGCGCCGATGGGCAGAAAGAACATAACGGCGAGCGTCAATCCGATTGATCTGCTTAAATCGCCGAACTGGGTCACGCTGACAGTTATCGGGGCGTCGCTGGCGCTTACCGCCGGCGTAATTCTGGTCGTCCGCGCAGTCGTCCGGCGTAACAGAAAGAGGCGGGCGTAATGGAAAAAAGCGCCAGAGGGCTGGCGGTAGATATACTCGCCCGGGTGCTGGACGGCGGCGCGTACGGCAACCGGATGCTCAGCGCGGAACTGGGCCGGACGTCCGCCGACCGCCTGACCAAGGCTTTCGTGACGGAGCTGGTGGGCGGCTGCCTGCGCAACGTTATGTACATTGATTTCGTGATAGACTGGTTCGCGCGGGCGCGGGAACTGCGGCCGTTCATCCGGAACGTTCTGCGGCTAGGCGCGTATCAGCTTATATATATGGACAGGACGCCCGCCTTCGCCGCCATCAACGAGGCCGTCGCGCTGACAAAGGAGCGCGGGTACGCCGATTTGTCCGGATTTGTGAACGCCGTGCTGCGTAACATCCAGCGGAACAAGGCGAGCCTGCCCGTGCCGGAGTCTGGCGACGCCGTAAGACGGCTTTCCGTTACGTATTCGCATCCGGAGTGGATATCGCGGCTGTTCCTCGCGGAGCTGGGCGGCGACACGACAGCGCTTGAAAGACTGCTGGCGGTTAACCAGAGCGCGCCGCGCGTGACGCTGGCCGTAAACACCACCCGGACGACGGCGGAGCGGCTGGCCGAGGAATTGCGCGCCGCCGGGGTCAAGGTCCGTCCGGGGCGGTTTATGCCGGATTCGCTCCGGGTTTCGCGCACAAACGATATACGGGCGCTGGATTGTTACAATAAGGGGCTGTTCCACGTCATGGACGAGAGCGCGGCGTTGGCCGTCCGCGCCGCCAATCCCTCGCCAGGGCAGGTCGTCGCGGACGTATGCGCGGCGCCGGGCGGCAAAGCTCTGCTTGCGGCCACGCTCATGAAAAACACCGGGCGCGTGCTCGCGCGGGACATAAGCGGCGTCAAGCTGGCTCTGCTCGCCGAATCCGCCGGAAGGCTCGGGCTGTCCGCCATCGAGACCGAGGAGCGCGGCGCCGCCGATCCGGGATCAGACCCGATGGAAGGCGTGGCGGACATAGTGCTTGTGGACGCGCCGTGCACGGGGCTGGGCGTGATCCGCAAGCGCCCGGAGATAAAGCTGAACCGCGAACCCGAGGACATAGTCCGGATGAGGGATCTGCAGCGCGGAATACTCGGCGCGGCGTGGCGGCTCGTCAAGCCCGGCGGTACGCTGGTATACAGCACCTGCACGCTGACGCGCGAGGAGAACGGCGGCAACGCCGATTGGTTTCTGGCGCACCACCCGTTCCGCGCGGAAAGCTTCGCGGAAGCCCTGCCGGAGGGTATCGCGGAGGACGCGCCCGGGCGCGTCACCGTCTGGCCGCACGTGTTCTCAACGGACGGCTTTTTCGTGGCAAAGTTTTCGCGGCGCAAGTGAGGTATCATTTTATATGACCGATAAAATAGACGTAGCGTCCATGACGCGCGCGGAATGCGCGGAGCTGGCCGAATCAATGGGGGAGCCGGCGTATCGGGGGTTTCAGCTGTTTAAGGCCGTCAACGCCTGCCCCGCCCAGCCGGGAGGGTTAGCCGCGGCGACCGCCCTGCCGAAGGCTCTTCGCGGGCGTCTGTCGGAGGAGAGCCGCCCGATCGGCCTGACTGAGGCGGATAAAATAAAATCAGCGTCCGACGGCACGATAAAATACTTGTTCGCGGCCGGGAATAATACTATAATAGAAAGCGTGTTAACCGAACACAGCTACGGCCACGCCGTATGCGTATCAAGCCAGGCGGGATGCGCGATGGGATGCGCCTTCTGCCATACGGGCCGGGCCGGGTTCACGCGCGACCTGACCGCCGGGGAGATGGCCGCTCAGGTATATCTCGCCGCGAGGGACGCGCTCAGGCGGCCGTACAGCGTAGTGGTAATGGGCATGGGCGAGCCGCTGCTCAATTTCGCCGCCCTGACCCGTTTTTTGGAAATAATCACCGATCCCGAGGGCGCGGGCATGAGCCGACGACGGATAACCGTCTCGACATGCGGCATAAAGGGACGGATAGCCCGCCTGGCGGATACGGGCTTCGGGGTGAACCTCGCGCTGTCGTTGCACGCGCCGGACGACGGGCTGCGCCGCCGGCTGATGCCGTCCGCGGACGCGGCGCCGATAGCGGACCTGCTTGCCGAGTGCGCGTACTACTTCGAGAAGACGGGCCGCCGCGTAACATACGAATACATCCTGCTGGCCGGGATCAACGACGGCGCGTCCCACGCGGCGGAACTGGCCAGGCTGACGCGCGGCGCGGGCGGGCACGTCAACCTGATCCCGGTGAACGGAGCGGAAGCTCTGGGCTTCACCCGCCCGTCCGGCGGGGCGGTCCGCCGTTTCGCGGCGGAGCTTGCCGCGCGCGGCGTAAACGCGACGATCCGCCGATCGCTGGGAGAAGATCTATCAGCTGCCTGCGGGCAGCTGATAGATACCAGAGACCAGAAATCAGGAACCAGAAAGGCCTAAACCCGGACTTCGCGCCGATTTCTGATTTTCTGTTTTCTGATTTCTGATTTCCGATTTCTGTTTTCTGATCTCTGTTTTGGGGGGTTCCGTATGATTCACGGCTCTTACCGAACCGACGTGGGGAGGGTGCGCGACAATAATGAGGACGCGGTGTTCGTGTCCGATTCGCCCGTCGGCTGTCTGCCGAATCTGTATGTCGTCGCCGACGGCATGGGCGGGCATTCCGCCGGGGAGGTAGCCAGCGGCAAGTCGGTGGAGTTCTTCATCGAGAGCCTGGGCGGGGAGGACGGCGGTATTCCCCAGGCGATGCTGCGGGGCGTCCGGGCGGCGAACGCGGGCGTCTATAGCCTCGCGGGGCAAAGTCCGGGGATGTTCGGCATGGGAACGACATTCTCCGCCGTATGCGTGGACGGGGACCTTCGGATGTTCGCCGCGCACGTCGGCGACAGCCGCGTGTACGTCGCCGCGCCGGAAGGCATCCGCCAGATAACAAAAGACCACACCTACGTCGGCGAAATGCGCCGCCGCGGCGAGATAACCGCTGTGGAGGAGCGGACGCACCCGCGCCGCAACCTGCTGCTCAAGGCTCTCGGCACCGAGCCGGACGTGGAGCCGGATCTGGAGATCGAGAGCCTGCGGGAGAGCGACGTTATAGTCGTCTGCTCGGACGGGCTTAGCGAGATGGTTCGCGACGAGGACATATGGCTGTCCGCGCGGGACGCAGCGAATCCGCCGCTTAATCGCGCCGAATGCCTTGTGGCGCTCGCGAACGCGCGCGGCGGCGTTGATAATATATCGGTAATCGTGATTGATTTAAGACAGGGGGTAACGGACGAATGATTCTATCCCCGGGGCAAATTATATCGAACACATACGAGATAATCGAGAAGATCGGATCCGGCGGCATGTCCATCGTGTATAAGGCGAAGCATATCAAGCTCAACCGGTATGTGACGCTGAAAGTGATGCGAGAGGAGCATATGTCCGACGACGAGTTTCTGGAGCGGTTCAGGATTGAGGCGCGCGCCGTCGCCAGCCTGTCGCACCCGAACATAGTCGGCGTGTATGACGTCGTAACCGACGGTCGCGTCAACTATATCGTGATGGAATACGTGGACGGGCTGACGCTTAAGAACCTGATAGCGAAGAGGGCGCCGTTCTCGAACGACGAGATACTCGGCGTCGCGATACAGATCAACGACGCGCTGACCCACGCGCACCAGAACGGCATCGTTCACCGCGACATAAAGCCGCAGAATATACTCGTTACCAAGCAGGGGCTTATCAAGGTGACGGACTTCGGCATAGCGCGCACCGCGGACACGAACACGCTCTCCGCGAAGGATCAGACGATGGGCAGCGTGCATTATTTCTCGCCGGAACAGGCCAAGGGCGGTTTCGTGGACGCGAAGAGCGACATGTACTCGCTCGGCATCCTGATGTACGAGATGGCGACGTCGGAACTGCCCTTCGACGGCGACTCGCCGGTCTCTGTGGCGCTGATGCAGGTAAACGAGCCGCTGCCGGATATCCGCTCGAAGAACCCCGAAATATCCGAGGACGTGGACTCGATTATAAGACGGCTGACGGACAAGCTGGCCAAGCGCAGATATCCGTCCGACGGGGAGCTTTCCGACGCGCTGAAGGCCGCGATCGCGGCGCCCGCCGAGCGCGGGCGGGACAGGCTTCAGAACACGCTGAGCATATCGGGCGTAGAGTTCGAGCGGCTGCAGCAGGAGATACGCCGCGACAACGAGCTTTCCGACGACTACGAGTACGAGGGCGACGATTACGGCGACGACTTCGACGAATATGACGAGGACGAGCGCAAGGCCGACCACCGGATAATCATAGCGGCGATAGCCGCCGCGGCTCTTGTCGTGGTCGTCATCGCGTTCATCCTGTGGCCGAGGACGCCCGCCGACACGAGCGTGGCCATGCCGCGGATCGAGGGCATGAGATACGAGGACGCGGTCGAGCTGCTTAAGGGTATGGGTTTCGAGCTGTCGGTCAACCAGGAGCTTTACAGCGAGGAAGTTCCGAAAGGTCTCGTCATAACCCAGAACTACAGCTCGGGCGCGCGTCTGATACCGGGCGCGAGCTACACGGGCGACCGCGCGATTAAAGTAAACGTAAGTCTTGGGCCAACGACGTTCGACGCGCCGAACCTCGTCGGGATCGACATAGCGGCTGCGCGGGAGCGGTTCGCGCCGTTCGCGCAGACGAGCGGCTGCGCGCTCAGTATTGAGGTAGTCGCCGACCCGGACGCACCGAAGGATCAGGTCGTGAGCCAGTACCCCGAGGCGGGCGAGCCGCTGAAATGGGGCGCGGCGCTGACGGTGTACGTCTCCGCCGGGAAGACCGCCACGGTGTTCGCTCCGAAGGTAACGGGGCTTTCCGAGGACGAGGCCAGAAAGAAGCTGATCGATTTCAAGCTGACGCCGGGGCGAGCGGACTACCGCGCGAGCGATATGTACGAATCCGGCGTCGTGATGAGCCAGTCGGTCAATCCGGGCAGGGAAACGCCGGAGGGTACGGTCGTCGATATAGTCGTATCGACGGGCCAATCGGCGGCCTCGGCCAGTCCGCCGCCGTCCGGCGAGCCGACGACGCCTTCCCCGACGCCCGAACCGACCGAGTCCGAGCCGCCGACGCCTTCCCCAACGCCGAGGGAACGCACGATCCGCGTGATGATCGACGTCGGCGCGGGGACGTTTCTCAACGAGGACGAGAGCGCCGCCGTCGCGGTATACCGGCGGTCGGGCGGGAACTTGGTTCAGCTGTGGACAGGCACGGCGATGGCGGCGGACTTCCCGATCAACCCCGAGGTGACGGGTTCGGGTACGCAGGAGATAGTCGTGTTTATCAACGGAACCGAGGTTGGCAGCCAGATGGTCAGCTTCGGGTCATGAGCTATAATATGGACGTGAAAACGCTCGACGTCAGGATAATAAAGGGAGTAGGCGGTCTGTACACGGTCGTTTCGGAAGCCGGGCTGTACCGGGCGCGGGCGCGCGGACTCTTCCGCAAGGAGAAGATCACGCCCCTGCCGGGGGATCTGTGCCGGATGGCCGTCGTGGACGAGCCGACAAAATCCGGGTATCTGACGGATATACTCCCCCGGCGGTCGGAGCTTGCGCGGCCGCGCGCGGCGAACGTCGATCTGGTCGTGGTCGTCGCGGCGGCGGCAAGGCCGGATGTTAATCACGATATGCTGAACCGTCTGCTTGTCAATATCGAGTGTGCTGGGCTGCCGCTTATGATCGCGCTCAACAAGACGGACCTCGCCGACCGCGCCTTCACGGAGCGCTTCCTCGCGGATTACGGGAGGGCCGGCTATCCCGTCTGCCCGACGTCCGTGCCCGAGCGGCGCGGCGTCGACACGCTGAAAGCGCTGATGGCCGGGAAATTCTGCGTTGTGGCGGGGCCTTCGGGCGCGGGCAAGTCCAGCCTGCTTTCGGCGGCGTTCCCGGGACTTGCCCTCAAAACCGGCGAGGTATCGGAGAAGATCGGGCGCGGGCGGCACACCACGCGCCATACCGAGCTTTTCGACACCGGGCGCGGCTTCGTCGCTGATACGCCGGGCTTCACGCGGACGGCTTTCGCCGGCATACGGCGCGGGGAGCTTGCGGGTTGCTTCCCGGAGTTCGCGCCGTTCACGGGCGTCTGCCGCTTCGCCGACTGCGCCCACGTATCCGAGCCGGACTGCGCGGTCAAAGCGGAGATTGGCGCCGGCGTGCCGCGGGAGCGCTATGAGTGCTATAAACGATTCTATCAGGAGCTGACTGAATAATCATATGGAGAAAATACTAGCGCCGTCGATTCTGGCGGCGGACTTCGCGCGGCTTGGCGACGAGATAGGAGCAGCCGGGCGCGGCGGAGCCAAATATATACATTTCGATGTTATGGACGGCGTATTCGTGCCCAATATATCGTTCGGGATTCCCGTGCTCGCGTCCGCGCGCCGCGTCACGCCGCTTACGCTCGACGTCCATCTGATGATAACCCGCCCGGAGCGGTATATAGACGCTTTCGCGGACGCGGGCGCGGATATAATCACGTTCCACCCGGGGGCGTCGGACGATCCCGCCGAAACCATCCGGATGATACGCGCGCGCGGCGTCAAGGCCTCGCTGGCGCTCTCGCCGAACGTCCCCGCCGCGGAAGCGCTGCCGTACCTCGCGGAATTGGACATGGTTCTTGTTATGTCCGTGGAGCCGGGCTTCGGCGGGCAGAAACTGATCCCCGAATGCCTGCCGAAGGCCGGGCTGCTGCGCGAATGGGCCGACGCGCGCGGTCTGCCGCTTGTAATCGAGATGGACGGCGGCATAAACCGCGTCAACATCCGCGCGGTTATCGAAAGCGGCGTCAATGCCGCCGTCGTGGGATCGGCGGTATTCGGGCCGGGCGGAGCGGAGGCCAACGCGCGGGAACTGCTGGAGATGATCGGATGACGGCGGTAATCGTTTCGGGCGGCGCGGTTCCGGAGCGCTTATTTGAGGCGCTGTCCGAGGCGCTGCTGGTTGTGGCGTGCGATTCGGGCGCGGCGGCGGCGGTCAGGCTCGGGCTTACGCCGGACATAGTGCTCGGCGATTTCGATTCTATAAGCATAGACGAAGCCGGACGGCTGGCGCCGGACGCCGAGTTTATCGCGCACCCCGCCCGTAAGGACAAGACCGACACCGAACTGGCGCTCGACGTATGTTTGGAGCGCGGCGCGGACGACATTATAATCACCGCCGCCACGGGTTCGCGGCTCGATCACTCGCTGGCGAACGTCGCGCTGCTGGGCCGGAGCGGGGCGCGTATCCGGCTGATGGACGGGACGAATATCGCCGAGGTCGTCCGGGGGCGGGCGCGGATAGAGCGTCGCGACGGGGCGTTCCTGTCGCTGCTGCCTTTCGGCGGCGGCGTGTCCGGCGTTTCGGTCTCGGGGGTCAAGTACCCGCTGTCGGGCGCGTCGCTTCCCGTCGGCGCGTCGCTCGGCGTCAGCAATGAGTTTACCGGGCGGTTCGCCGATATTAACGTCGAGAGCGGGGCGCTGCTGGTTATAATCAGCAGAGATTGAATCAGGAGGAAGCGCGATGCGCAAACTGAACGGCGCCGTTACCGACGGCTGGAACTTCTTCGCGGGGAACGACCCGTTTGATCTGGCGGAGCGCTTCGGCCTTCCGCTCTATGTGTACAATGAGAACATAATCCGCGAACGCTGCCGCGAAATGGTCAGCCTCGTGTCCTACCGGCCGTTTTATGTTAACTATTCGGCGAAAGCCAACTCGAATCTGGCTTTTCTCCGGATAGTACGCGGCGAGGGACTGCGCGTGGACGCGATGAGCCCCGGCGAGATCGTGTTCGAGCTTGCGGCCGGGTTCGCCCCGGAGGATATTTTTTATGTCTGCAACAACGTCTCCGCCGAGGAGATGCGGTTCGCCGTCGATAAGGGCGTGACGGTCAGCGTGGATTCGCTGTCGCAGCTAGAAACCTACGGCAGGGTGAATCCCGGCGGCCGCGTCGCCGCGCGGTTCAACCCGGGGCTGGGTCTGGGGCATAACGCGAAGGTCGTCACCGGGGGCAAGGACACGAAATTCGGCATAAATCCCGAATACATACCGCGCCTGCTGAAAATACTCAAAGAATACTCGCTTACGCTAGTTGGAATCAACCAGCACATGGGTTCCCTGTTTATGGACGGCGCGAAATACGCCCAGGGCGCGGAATACCTGCTGGCGCTGGCGGACAGGCTGCCCCCGCTCGAATTCATCGACATCGGCGGCGGTTTCGGCATACCGTATCATAAGCAGGACGGCGAGGTTCGGCTCGATCTGGCGGAACTGGGCGAAACGCTCGACGCGCTGTTCACGCGGTTCTCGGAGCGGTACGGCGGACAGACGGCGTTTTGCGTGGAACCCGGGCGGTATATATCCGCCGAGTCGGGCGTTCTGCTCGGCGGCGTCTATTCCGCGAAGCGCAACGGCGCGACGCGCTACATCGGAACGGACCTAGGCTTCAACGTGCTGGCGCGACCCATCATGTACGACTCGTACCACGGCGTGGAGGTATACACACGGCGAGGCGGCGCGTCCGGCGGTACCGAGCCGGTCACGATAGTCGGCGACATATGCGAGTCCGGCGACATAATCGCGAAGAACCGCGACTTGCCGCGTATCGAGCCGGGCGATCTGCTCGGCGTTCTCGACGCCGGGGCATACGGCTTTGTAATGAGTTCCAATTACAACAACCGGCCGCGCCCGGCGGAAGTGATGATCGGATCGGATGGCGCGGCGCGGCTCACCCGCCGCCGCGACACGTTCGAGGATATGCTGCGGCCATACACTAATTCCATCTAGATTTGTGCCGAATATTTTTCGAGCTTGCGCGTCCGCGCGGCTTCTGAATTTTGCTTGGTTCACGCAAAATTCACAGGCGCGGACCGAAAAATATTCGGCGTCCTTTAGAATGGAATTAGTATGATAAGGAGATATGATTATGACGGATTACAGAAAAGCCATAGAACCGCTCGAGCCGTACCAGCCCGGCAGGCCGATTGCGGCGGTCAAAAAGGC
The DNA here is from genome assembly GCA_031265685.1 of Clostridiales bacterium. Taxonomy (GTDB): domain Bacteria; phylum Bacillota; class Clostridia; order Lachnospirales; family WRAX01; genus JAISCI01. Next base: position 5,971 of record JAISCI010000042.1, on the reverse strand, counting down.
CTACGGGCTTGCCGAGGTAACTAAGCTGGCCTCCAACGAGAATCCATACGGCGCTTCGCCGAAAGCGTCCGCCGCCGCGATAGAAGCCATGCGGTCCCCCGAGTTTTATCCGGACGGTTACTGCGCCGATCTGCGCGAGGCGGCGGCGAAGTTCTACGGGATCAGCCCGGATATGTTCGTGTTCGGCGCGGGTACGGACGAGGTTATCTCGATGATCGCGAAGGTTTTCGTCAATCCCGGCGACGAGTGCGTCACAGCGGCGGTGACGTTCGGCCAGTACGCGGCGGGCGTTACCGCGATGGGCGGCGTGATGCGCTACGCCCCGATGAAGGACGACGGTTATGATCTGGACGCGATAGCCGCGCTGGTCACGGGCAAGACGAAAATAGTATTTATAACCAATCCAAATAACCCGACCGGAACCAGTCACACCGACGCCGATCAGCGCGCGTTTATCGCGAAGATACCCGAAAGCGTCATGATAGTCGTGGACGAGGCCTACGCCGAGTTCTCAGACGACCCGGACTACCCGGACACGCTGTCTCAGATACGCGAGCGCGGCAACATTATGCTGCTCAAAACATTCTCGAAGGCTTACGGTCTGGCGGGGCTTCGCGTCGGGTTCGGAATCGCGGTTCCGGAGGTTATCCGGCTTTTCGAGAAAATCCGCAATCCGTTCAACGTGTCCGTACCGGCGCAGGCGGCGGCGGCCGCGGCCCTGTCCGACAGGAAATTTATCGAATCCACGTATAGGAAAAACATAGAGGCGCGTAACTATATGTATCGGGCGCTTGACGACATGGGGATAAGTTATATCCCGGCGACCGCGAACTTCATTATGGCGCGTACGGGCGGCGATTCCGACGCGCTGTTTACGGCGCTGATGAAGCGCGGGTATATAGTGCGCTCCGGCGCGGCTCTGGGAATGGATGGGTATGAAAGGATCTCGCTGGGCACGATGGATCAGATGAAAGGTTTTGTTCAGGCGCTTAAGAGCGCTCTGGCGGAGAGGTAGCGGGAGAAGCGGAAAAAGAAAGGCGGCGTGTGATGAGCCAGGAAACCGAACGCGCCTGTATGCGCGCCGCGAACGTGTCCATAGCGGTTAACGCGGCTCTGGCCGCCGGGAAACTCGCCGCCGGAATAATCGGGCGGTCCGGGGCCATGCTTTCGGACGCTGTGCACACGCTCTCCGACGTGCTCTCGACCGTCGTCGTCATCGCCGGCGTAAAGCTGGCCGGGCGCGACGACGACGAGGATCACCCCTACGGTCACGAGCGCTTTGAGTGCGTCGCGGCGATCATTCTGGCGTCTATGCTCTTCGCGACGGGCGCCGGGATCGGATACTCTAGCGTGACGTCGATCATCGCGGGCGGCGGGGCCTCCGAACCTCCGGGGGTTATCGCTCTGGCGGCGGCTGGCGTCTCCGTTATAGTCAAGGAATGGATGTATTGGTACACGCGCGCGACCGCCCGCGAGGTCGGCTCCGGCGCGCTGATGGCCGACGCCTGGCATCACCGTTCGGACGCGCTGTCATCCGTCGGCAGCTTCGCGGGTATATTCGGCGCGCGGATGGGACTCGGCGTCCTGGATCCGGCGGCTGGTGTGGTTATATGCGCGTTCATCCTAAAGGCCGCCGTGGATATATTCCGCGACGCGGCGGGCAAGATGACCGACCACGCCGCCCATAAGGACGTCGAAACCGAGATGAGGGAAACGATCCTCTCCGACCCGGACGTCGTCGCCGTTGACGAGCTGAAGACGCGCGTCTTCGGCAACCGCGTATACGTGGACGTGGATGTGTCCGGCGACGGCGGCATGACGCTCGTGGCGGCGCACGCGATGGCGCATCGCGTTCACGACATGATAGAGACGGGGTTTCCGGCCGTAAAGCATTGCATGGTGCACGTGAACCCGGCGGACGCGAAAGGGGCGGGGGACTGATGCTGCGCGTCGTTCTGGTCGAGGACGAGGTGCTTGTCCGTGAGGCGATAAAAAAGAATGTGGACTGGCGCGGCTGCGGCTACGCTTTCTGCGGCGAGGCGCCCGACGGCGAGCTGGCCTTCGAGCTGATCCGCGAAAAGCGTCCGGACGTCGTAATCACGGATATCCGTATGCCGTTTATGGACGGGCTTACGCTTGCGCGGCTCGTCAAGGATGAAGCCCCGGACACGAAAATCATCCTGCTGACCGGCCACGACGATTTTGGCTATATCCAGCGGGCGCTGCGTCTCGGCGTCTCGGAATACCTGCTGAAGCCCGTCTCCAACGCCGACATAACGGCGGTTCTTTTGCGTTTCCGCGAGATAATCGAGAAAGAGCGCGAGGGATCGGCGCTTGCGAAGCGCAAGGCCGACCTTGAGGAGATCGTATGGCTCAAGAAGAGGCGTTTTCTTGAGGACTGGCTGAGCGGCAGAATCGCGCCCGGAGAGATCGCCGAGCGCGCCGCCGCCGTCAAGACGCCGCTGGACGCCGGGGCGTACGCGTTGCTGCTGTGCGAGTTCGAGGACGAAAAAAACGCGAAACGCGCGAAAGAACTGGCGGCGCTGTTCGCGGAGGATGAGAGCGTCGCGTGTTTTCCGTGGAAAGACGGCGGCGCCGCGATAATCGTTATGGCGGACGACCCGGAACAGGCCGACGCGCGCGCTGAGGAGACCGCCGACTATCTGTCGGCGCTTTGGGGATCGGACGGTTCCGCCGCGTTTTCGGCGACGGTCCGCGCGGCGGCGAATTCTCTGGCCGGCGTAGCGGCTAACCGTGCGGACCAAACGTATCCCGGAAAACGTATCCCGGCGCCCTCGGCGGAACCCGCTCCCCAAGGCCAGCACGACGCCATGCTGGCCCGCGCGAAAGCCTACATCGACGAGCGCTTTGCCGGCGACGACGTTTCGCTGAACGCCGTCGCCGCGCACGTCAACGTGAGTCCGCCTTATTTTTCCGCGCTGTTCAAGCAGCTCACGGGCGTCACGTTCATCGAGTACCTGACGGCGGCGCGCATGAGCCGCGCGAAGGAGCTGCTGCGCGGCACGCCGATGCGCGCCAGCGAAATCGCCTACGAGGTCGGATATAACGACCCTCATTATTTCAGCTATCTCTTCAAAAAGATAAACGGCGTCACGCCCAGCGAGTACCGCAGGGGCTAGAATCCAGAGTCTGGACGCAAGAGGCCAGAATAAACCTTAAAACCTTAGGGCTGGCTTCGGGTTTCTATTTCGGTTCGGATTCTCTCCGCTACGGCGCCGACGGCCGCCTCGCCCTCATCGCCGCCTCGCGCGCGCACGGACACCGTTCCGTCGGCTTCTTCGCGCTCGCCGACGACGAGTATATACGGCACGCGCGCGAGCCGCGCTTCGCGTATTTTGAAACCGATCTTCTCGGGCCGGGGGTCTATGTCTGCGCGGATGTCCGCCTCGCGGAGCCGCCGGACTACGGAGCCGGCGTAGCCTAGGTATTTGTCCGAGATTGGCAGCACTTTTGCCTGAACCGGGGAAAGCCACGTCGGGAACGCCCCGGCGTAGTGCTCGATCAATATCCCGATGAAGCGCTCTACGCTGCCGAACACGACGCGGTGCAGCATGACGGGGCGGTGTTTCAGACCGTCCGCGCCGATGTACTCCAGCTCGAACTTCTCGGGCATCTGGAAATCCAGCTGGATCGTCCCGCACTGCCACGTGCGCCCGATCGAATCCTCCAGATGGAAATCAATCTTCGGGCCGTAGAACGCGCCGTCGCCCTCATTAATCGCGTAATCAAGGGCCAAGTCGCCCAAGGCGGAGCGCAGAGCGCCGGTCGCCTCTTCCCACGCTTCGTCGCCGCCCATGCTGTCCTCGGGCCGCGTAGACAGCTCCACGTGGTATTTCAGCCCAAACAGACCGTATACCTCGTCGAACAACCGGACAATACCGAGTATCTCATCCTTCACCTGATCAGGCGAGCAGAAAATATGCGCGTCGTCCTGCGTGAAAGCGCGAACGCGCATGAGTCCGTGCAGCGCCCCGCTCTTCTCGTGCCGGTGGACAAGGCCCAGCTCGGCGGCGCGTATCGGCAGGTCGCGGTACGAGCGCGGCGTCTGCTTGTAGACGATCATTCCGCCCGGGCAGTTCATCGGCTTGACGCAGAAATCGGCGTCGTCAATCCTCGTGGTGTACATATTGTCCTTATAGTGATCCCAGTGTCCGCTGCGCAGCCACAGTTCCTTGCTGAGTATAATCGGCGTAGAAATCTCCTGATAGCCCGCGCGGCGGTGGATAACGCGCCAGTAGTCGATCAGCGCGTTCTTGATTATCATGCCGTTCGGCAGGAAGAACGGCAGGCCCGGGCCTTCCTCGGAGAGCGCGAAAATCTCCAGCTCGCGGCCCAGCTTGCGGTGATCGCGCTTTTTCGCTTCCTCGATCCGCGCCAGATGAGACTCCAAGTCGGCGGCCTTCGCGAAAGCCGTGCCGTAAATCCTTGTCAGCATCTTATTCTTTTCGCTGCCGCGCCAGTACGCTCCCGCCAGGCTCGTCAGCTTAAACGCCTTGACGGGCTTTGTCGTCATGAGATGCGGCCCGGCGCACAGGTCGGTGAACTCGCCCTGACGGTAGAACGAGATTGCCTCGCCGGCGGGCAAATCTGCTATCAGCTCGGTTTTGTACGGCTCGTCCGACATAAGGGCGAGCGCCTCGGCGCGGGGCAGCGTGAAGCGCGTGATTGGCATGGCTTCCTTGACTATCTTTTTCATCTCGGATTCAATGGCGGGGATGTCCTCCGGGGTGATTGGGGACGCGAAATCTATGTCGTAATAGAAACCGTCGGCGATGGCCGGGCCGATCGCGAGCTTGGCGTCGGGGTAGAGCCGTTTTACGGCCTGCGCCAGAATATGGGAGGCCGTATGCCGGAACGCCCACCGACCGCCGTCGTCGGCTTCGGTGAGTATCTCGAGCGAACAGTCGTTTCGGAGCGTGTCGCGCAGATCAGACAGCTTGCCGTCGATGAGCGCCGCCGTCGCCGCCCGGGCCAGTCCCTCCGACAGTGACTTGGCCGCGTCAAGCGCGGTCGCTCCCGCTTCGGCGGTTACTGCGGATCCGTCCTTAAGGGTAATATTTATCAAGCCGATTGCCTCCTGTCTTTTATTTTGAAACAAATCTCCAACTATCTCATGATTTCTCACGATCAAAATTTATTTGTCATCAATCATGTCGGATTCGGAGCGCGGTCAATGGAAGGACAGAGATCTCCCGCCTTCTTTGCGGAAAACATTATCCGACATTGACGGCGCGGAAGAGACCGCGCCATAATTGATACCGGCGTTGCCGAGCGTTTTGGCCGCAACGCAATCCTAGTCAAATCTTGTCTGTGCCCTGAAGCGATATTAGTATGACATTATTATAACATATGGAGACAAAAGAAGCAATGGGGCGCAGCCGATTGTTGACAGAAATATTAGATTAGTCTATATCTGATTTTAAGTTAGATATTAAAATTAGGCGGCAAACAATTTCATACGGATGTAAACAGCTATGAAAAATTAAAAGCATTCCTGTAATCATTGAAAACGAGATTTGAGAAAAAGAAAATCCCCCGTTATGATATAAGCGTGCTATCGAACGCACATAAATATAGCATTATCTGATCGGCACACCGGGCGCCGGGAAGACACATAAGGAATTTCGCGTCACATTTTCGCGTGATGGAATTTTGCGTGAACCATGCAAAAATCTTAATGGCGTCTTTGGCGTCTTTGGCGTCCTTGATGTCTTGCAGGCGTTTGGCGGTCTGCGCGTCTGTCATGGCGATTTATCAATAATCTCCTGATGTTCCTTATTGCAGGCGTCCATGGAGGCCACCAGAGTCTCGTCCGTCAGCCGTATTTCTACTCGAAAAATCGGCATGGCAATATAATTGAAATCGGCCACCCCATTTTTAAAGTTCGCTTAAATTCGCGCTTTGTTATGGGGGTGGCCGATTTTTCAATTATATTGGGTGGCCGATTTTT
>JAISCI010000109.1 GCA_031265685.1 Clostridiales bacterium | reverse complement strand
GGGGGGAGGTTCCGGCGTCGGCTGGCTGTCGGGAAGCGTTCGTTCTGGCCTCGGCGGTCTGTCGCCGTGCGGACGGTCTGTCCTCGGCGGCCTGTCGCCCTGCGGACGATCTGTCCTCGGCGGCCTGTCGCCCTGCGGACGATCTGTCCTCGGCGGTCTGTCGCCCTGCGGACGGTCAGTCCTCGGCGGTCTGTCGCCCTGCGGACGGTCTGTCCTCGGCGGTCTGTCGCCCTGCGGACGGTCTGTCCTCGGCGGTCTGTCGCCCTGCGGACGGTCTGTCCTCGGCGGTCTGTCGCCCTGCGGGCGATCTGTCCTCGGCGGTCTGTCGCCCTGCGAACGGTCCTCAATCGGCGTGGGCGGGCGGTTCTCTTCCGGGCTTTCAGGATGTTCCTGCCGCGGCTCGCCTTGGCTCGGTGTGTTCCGCTGGTTCTCCGCGGCGTTCTTGTCGCCGCCCCTGCCGCGCCCCCCGCGCCTTCTGCGGCGCCTGCGCGAACCGCCGTCGCTTGAGCCGCCCTCGGGCTTCGAGTTAAGCGGCCTGCCGGGTATTATGATATCGGGACGCTCCGCCCCGTACATCTCGGTTACGTCGGGCGGGGCGTATTTAGGCGCGACTGGCCGTATGAGCGTCGGGCGCGGCGCGTCCTGCGGCGTCTCTTTTCGCTTCTGATCGCGCGATTTTTTGTCCTCATCCCGCGAAAGGTGCGGGTAGTAACGGCCCCGGACGCGCCGTATATCCTCGTCGGATATGGAGTTGAAGTTATTCGACGCGTCTATGCCCATCTCCCGCAGCTGCTCTATGAGAACAGTGCTTTTGACGCCCAAATTTCTCGCCAGTTCATGAATCCTCATTGTACGCGAATACACCCCTTCTGTCAGAAATCAGAAAACAGAAATCAGAAATCAGAAAACCCTCAAACCCTTACTGCGTCTCGATGCTTTTAAGTATCAGGGACGACAGTCCCTCGTCGGTTACGGCGGCGGCGGGGCGGTTAGACCTGCCTATGGCTCGGCTAAGCGTCTCGCGCGGCAGCGCCTCACGGATGGGGACGCCATAGAACGAGCATTTGTCGCGGTAGATCTTCCTTGTGTTGTCGGAGGCGTCGGGCGCTACTACCACCAGTTTCGCGCCGCCGCTCCTTATCGCGGAGAGGATGGCGCCCTCTCCTGTTTTAAGCTTGCCGGCCTTTTGAGCCAGTCCCAGCAGGCTTGCCGTACGCTTGTTGTCCACCTGTCAATTCTTCCCTCAATTTTTCAAATATTTCACCGGGCACCTCCGCTTTGAACGAGCGGTTTAGGCCTTTGCGCTTGCGCGCGAGTTCCAGACAATCGACGTTAATGCATATATACGCGCCGCGACCGTTCTTGCGGCCCGTCGGATCGACGGAGTACTCGCCCTCCGGCGAACGGACGACCCGCGCCAGGTCGCGCTTATCAAACGATTCGCCGCATCCGGCGCAGCGCCGGAGCGGTTTCTTACGGGACTTTTGCATATCGAAGCCCCCTTACTCAAGCGGAGCGGCGCTTTCTTGACCAGCGCGAACGCTTTCTTGATCAGCGCAAGCGCTTTCTTGATCAGCGTAGTAATCCGCGTAGAGCGCGTCGTCTTCATACTCTTCGTAATCGTCGTCGTAGGTTTCGGGTTCATCCGCGGCGTCTTCCAGATAGACATCCTCCATCGAGATGTCGTTCTCGCGCATCTGCTGCTCGCTCCTGATATCAATGCGCCAGCCCGTGAGACGCGCGGCCAGGCGGGCGTTCTGACCCTCCTTGCCTATGGCCAGCGAGAGCTGATGGTTCGGTACGACGACGCGGGCGCTGTGCTCGCGCTCGTTGATGGCGACGGCGAGCGCGTTTGACGGGCTGAGTGACGACGCCACAAACGACTTCAGATCCGGCGACCAGTTGATAATGTCGATCTTCTCTCCCTTAAGCTCCTGGACGACGAAATTGACGCGGCTGCCGTTCTGCCCGACGCACGATCCGACCGCGTCCACATTGGGATTGCGCGAATGCACCGCCACTTTCGAGCGGGATCCCGCCTCGCGCGCGATAGCCTTTATCTCGACGGTGCCGTCGAATACCTCTGGCACCTCCTGCTCGAAAAGCCGGCGCACCAGATCCGGGTGCGTCCGTGATACGTACACCTGCGGCCCTTTCAAGTTGTCCCGCACTTCCAGAACGTATACTTTGACGCGCTCGTTGAACATGAAGTTCTCGCCGGGTATCTGCTCGTTCGACGCGAGCACGGCGTCCACGCGGCCCAGAGCCACAATGATGTTGCGCCGCTCCTTGCGCTGGACGATCCCCGTAACTATTTCGCGTTCCTTGCCTTTATACTCGTCATAGATGAGCTTGCGCTCGGCCTCGCGGAATTTCTGCACCACGACCTGTTTGGCGACCTGCGCCGATTTTCTCCAGAAGTCGCGGGGCGTGACGAGTATCTCCGCAACGTCTCCAAGGTTATATATGGGGTTAAGTTCTCTCGCCCGCTCGAGCGATATTTCCTGATATTCGTCTTCCGGTTCCTCCACGACGGTTTTAAGCGCGTAAACCGCCACCGATCCGCGCTCGCGGTCGGTCACGACCTTCACGTTCTGCGCCGCGTCGAAATTATTCTTATACGCCGTAACCAGTGACGATTCGATCGCCTCGAATATAACGTCGGCCGCTATACCCTTTTCCTTTTCAATCTGGCGCAGCGCCTCGATTATTTCACTGCCGGAATCCATTCGTTAAACCTCCCAACCAAAAGCGGCGCTCATCCCAAGCAGACAATATGAGATAAGTTCACGCTTTCAAACAGAAAGAGTGGACTTTTGCCCACTCCTCATCGTTAGCTTTAATTCCTGTACATAATATCACAGGTTCGGGGATAACGCAAGTGTTTTTTGAGATTTTATCGCGGCAGTTTCATAAATTACCGGCAACATCCAAGAGAACGGGCGATCCGCAGAGGTGCGGACGCGCTTATGCGGGCACGGCGGCATATATCCGGAATGAGAAAACATTATAACACGCGCTGACTGCTGAAGCCATGTATATTTCAATGATTTCATGTACTGAAGGGGCGAAAAGACGTAATTCACAGCACGCCGCGCGCAATTTGACAACGCCGCGCGGACATGTTAATATAACGTGGGGGAGGCGGCGCGATGGACGCTATAAACTGGTATCCGGGGCATATGACGAAGACGATGCGCGAGCTGCGCAAACTTATGCCTGTTATCGACGTGGTGGTAGAGCTGCTGGACGCGCGGATACCCGCCGCGAGCAAGAATCCCGATATCGACGTACTCGCCCGGGGCAAACGCCGTTTAATCGTACTCAATAAGGCCGACGCCGCCGATCCCGCAGAAACGTCGCGGTGGAAGGCGCGGTACGAGAAGCTGGGATTTGCCGCGATGCCGCTTAACAGTCTGGGCGGCGGCGCGGGCGCCGTCATAGCGAAGGCGCGGGAGCTTTGCGCGGACAGGGACGCGCGTCTCGCCGGACGAGGGCGCGTCGGCGCTTCCACGCGGGTGCTGGTGGCGGGCGTTCCGAACGTCGGCAAATCTACCTTTATAAATCGCCTGGCCGGACGGAACGCCGCGAGAACCGCCGATACGCCCGGCGTAACGCGGGGCCGGCAGTGGATAACCCTCGCGGGAGGGGTGGAGCTGCTCGACACGCCGGGCGTGCTGTGGCCGCGCATGAACGATTCGGACGCGTCTCTGATGCTGGCGCTGGTTGGCAGCGTCAAGGCGCAGATAACCGACGGCGAATCCTTGGCCGCCGAGCTGATCGGCGTACTCGCGGAAGCCGCGCCGCCGGCGCTGTCCGGGCGGTACGGAGAGGGCGCGGAGACATTGGAGGGGATCGCCCGCTCGCGCGGGTTCCTACGGCGCGGCGGCGTACCCGATACCGAACGCGCCGCGATAACGCTTCTGGACGAGTTCCGCGCGGGAAAACTAGGGCGGATTACGCTGGAGAAGTGCCGCGTATGAATATTGCCGGGGGCGGAGAAAATGCCTGTTGACTTCAAGAAATCCCAAAAAGAGTTTTATCGTCCGACGACCGCGCCGTCAATCATCGACGTGCCGGAGATGACTTTCCTGATGGTTGACGGCAGGGGCGACCCCAACGCCGGCGCGGACTACGCGGCCGCCGTCGGCATACTGTACGGGCTGTCCTACGCCGTCAAGATGAGTAAAATGAGCGGCAGTCCGCCGAGGGGCTATTTTGATTACGTCGTGCCGCCGTTGGAGGGGCTTTGGAGCCTGGACGACGGCGGCGCGTTTACGGGTTCGGGCGAGGCGATTGCGGACAAAAGCAAATTCGTCTGGACTTCGATGATCCGGCAGCCGGATTTCGTCACGCCGGAGGTGTTTGAGGCCGCAAAGGCCGCGCTGGCCAAGAAGAAGCCCGGACTGGATTTGTCGGCGGCGCGGCTGGAGATTTTCGCGGAGGGGCTTTGCGCGCAAGTTATGCATATAGGCGGCTATGACGGCGAACCGGCGACGGTCGCCGCGCTGTCCCGATACATCGCGGAAAGCGGTTACGCGGAGGACATGGGCGGCCCGCGCCGTCACCACGAAATATATCTCGGCGATCCGCGCAAGACCGCGCCGGAAAAACTGAAAACAGTCATACGCCACCCGATCAGGCGAATGAATTAGCAAACAAATTTTCTCTGATACCGATTCGAGGATGATTCGCGATGAAAGACGTGCTTCTAATAAAATACGGTGAGATCGCCCTGCGCGGCGACAACCGCGCGCTGTTCGAGAAGGCGCTGATTTACAACATACGCGCCGCTCTTACGCGATACGGAAACTTTTGGGTGACAAAAGAGCAGGGACGCTTTCTGCTCGAGACGGAGTCCGATATGGACTACTCTTACTTCATCCCGCGCCTGCTGGATGTGTTCGGCGTGGTCGGCGTGTGCGCCGCCGTCAAATGCGACGGGAAAAGTATGGAGAGCGTCCTCGCCGCCGCCGAGCGCAGCGTCCTCGCGGGGTACGGCGAGGGCGTTTCCGGCACGTTCAAGGTCGAGACGCGCCGCGCGGACAAGTCGTTTCCGATGGGCGGCAACGACTTGTCCGCCGCGGTCGGGGAATTCCTGCTCGGGCGTTTCCCAGGTCTGCGCGTGGACGTCCGCGAACCGGAGATGACGGTGCGCGTCGAGATCCGCACGCGGGCGTATGTCTACGCGCGTGAATTTCCCGGACAGCGCGGTCTGCCGTATGGGTCCGGCGGGAAGGCCGCGGCGCTTCTCTCCGGCGGTATCGACAGCCCTGTTGCGGCTTACCTGACCGCGCGGCGCGGCGTTACCATAGAATGTGTCTATTTCCATTCGCCGCCGTTTGTCTCCGAACGCGCCAAAGAGAAGGTGCGAGACATCGGGGGCGCGCTGTCGCGCTTCATGCCCGGATTGCGCCTGTACGCCGTGCCGTTTACCGAAACGCAGCTGTATCTGAAGGAGCGCGTAGCGCGGGAGCGCCTGACGACGTTTCTGAAGCGGGCCATGCTGAGCTGCGCCGCGGTGATCGCGCGGCGGTCCGGAGCGTTGGCGCTGGTGACGGGCGACTCCATCGGGCAGGTGGCCAGCCAGACGCTCGAGAGCATAAACGCGATCGACTCCGCCGCCGGTATGCCCGTCATACGCCCGCTGGCCGCCATGGACAAAAACGAGACGACCGCGATAGCCGAGCGGATCGGCACATACGAAATCTCGATACGCCCCTACGAGGACTGCTGCACGGTGTTCGTCGCTGAGCACCCCGAGACGAAGCCCAAGCGCGGCGTTATCGAGGCGATTGAGGGCGGCCTTGCCGAGCTGCCCGGTTTGATCGAAAACGCGGCGGCGGGCGCGGAGATTCTGGAGCTGTGATTTTCGGAGCAAAAGTCAAAAAAATTTCAAAAAACCCTTGCATTCCCCTTTACATCGCGCTATACTATTTTAGTTACCGCGCAAAAGGCCGCGATCCGGGAGGTTGCGGCGGGGATCCGCCCCGCCGGGAATTCACGGGGAGCCAAGTTCCGATTCGCGAAACCGGACGGCGTGAAGATTTTCGCGGGTTCGGGCGATTGCCCGGACAGCGTTTCAAATCCTCCGTTCGTACCCTGCGGCAACGCACGGGTGCGTTGTTCCGATTAGACGCCGAAGCGCCGTATCTTCAGTATTTGGCGTTTTTCAGTTTGTTTTGGAGGTGTTTTTTTATGGCTAACGATAAGATGAGGATCTGCCTTAAGGCGTATGACCACAAGGTTATCGACCAGTCCGTGGCGCAGATCATCGAGACGGTCCGCAAGACCGGCGCCCGGATATCCGGCCCGATACCGCTGCCGACAAAGAAAGAGGTCGTAACTATCCTCCGCGCCGTCCACAAGTACAAGGACTCGCGCGAGCAGTTCGAGCTGCGCACTCACAAGCGCCTGATCGACGTAATCTCGCCGACGCAGCGCACGGTGGACGCGCTGACGCGGCTGGATCTGCCCGAGGGCGTGGACATCACGATCAAGATCGTAAGCTAGAATCGAGTCGAGGTGATTCTGACATGAAAAAGGCAATATTGGCCGAAAAGCTGGGTATGACGCAGGTATTCGCGAAGGACGGCTCGCTCGTCCCCGTCACGGTGTTGCTGGCCGGGCCGTGCGCCGTCATCCGCAAAAAGACGGTCCTTAACGACGGATACGACGCCGTTCAGGTCGGCTTCGGCGAAGTCAAGGAAAAGCGGCTGACCAAGCCCGTTCTCGGTCAGTTCCGGAAGAACGGCGCGAAGCCCTCGAAGCTGCTTAGGGAATTCCGGCTGGAGGACACGTCGGCGTTCGGCGTCGGCAACGCGATCAAGGCGGACGTGTTCGCCGAGGGCGACCGCGTGGACGTTACGGGCGTCACGAAGGGGCACGGGTTCGCCGGGGCGATCAAGCGGCACGGGATGCACCGCGGGCCGATGGCGCACGGCTCGAAGTACCACAGGGCGCTCGGCTCGCTGTCTTCCGCGACGACGCCCGGCAAAGTCAAGAAGAACAAGCGTATGCCGGGGCATTTCGGGCACGTCCGGCGGACGGTGCTTAATCTCAAGGTCGTCCGCAGCGACGCGGAACGGAACCTGCTGCTTGTCAAGGGCGCGGTGCCGGGGCCGAGGGGTACGGTTATCCTGGTTCGCGACAGCGTGAAAGTCGAAGCGTAAGGGGTTGAAAAAGATGGCACAGACAGACGTAATCGACACGAACGGCGGAGTCGTCGGGCGGATTGAGCTGGCGGACAGCGTGTTCGCCGTACCGGTCAATAAATACGCGATGCATTCGGCTGTTGTGGCGTACCTCGCGAATCAGCGCCAAGGGACCAAATCGGCTAAGACGCGCGCCGAGGTGCGCGGCGGCGGCATAAAACCGCGTCCTCAGAAGGGTAGCGGGCGTTCCCGCCAGGGCAGTATCCGCGCGCCGCAGTGGAAGGGCGGCGGCGTGGTGTTCGCGCCGAAGCCGAGGGATTTCTCGATAAAGATCAACAAGAAGGAGCGCCGGCTCGCGCTCAAGTCGGCGCTGTCCGACAAGCTGGCGAGCGGCGGGCTTATCGTGCTGGACTCGCTTAAGCTCGACGCGGTAAAGACGAAGGTATTCGCCGGGATCGTCGGCAATATCAAGGCCGGCGACGCGCTCTTCGTTATCGACGCGTCCGACCGCAACGTCGTGCTCTCCGCGCGGAATATCGCCGGGATCGAGACGATGGACGCGGCTGAGATCAACACTTACAAGATCCTCAAATACGGCAAGCTCGTGCTGACGCGCGAATCGGCCGCGAGGATCGAGGAGGTGTGGGCATAATGGCGGACCTCAGATATTACGACGTTATCCTGCGCCCGGTCGTAACCGAGCGCACTATGGAGACGATGGAACAGAAAAAGTATTACTTCTACGTCCATCCGGACGCCACCAAGACGCAGGTCAAGGAAGCGGTCGAGCGCATGTTCGACGGCGCGAAGGTCGAGTACGTCAACACGCTCAACCTTAAGGGCAAACAGAAGCGCACGCGCGGCCGGCACTACGGCGTAACGCCCAAGCGCAAGAAGGCCATCGTGCAGCTTTCCAAGGACTCGAAGGATATAGTGATCTTCCAGGGAATGTGATTACGGAGACTGGAAAAGCAAGAAGCGGGAAGAAAGCGGGTAGATTTGGTTGGGAATTAAGAGGTATAAGCCTTACACTCCGTCCAGAAGGCAGATGACTACCAGCGATTTCGCCGAAATCACGAAATCGAAGCCGGAGAAGAGCCTTGTCAAACACCTTAAAAAGACGGCCGGGCGCAACGCCCAGGGCAAGATAACCGTCCGGCATATCGGCGGCGGTTACAAGAAGAAGTACCGTATCATCGACTTTAAGCGCGACAAGGATGGCGTTGAGGCCACCGTCAACGCGATCGAGTACGATCCGAACCGCACCGCGAATATCGCCCTGCTGTTCTATACGGACGGCGAGAAGCGGTATATCGTCGCGCCGTCGGGGCTTAAGGTCGGCGACAGGATATATTCCGGGCCGGACGCGGAACCGCGGCTTGGCAACTGTCTGCCGATGCGGGCGATCCCGGTCGGATCGACGATACACGCGCTGGAGATGAAGCCGGGAGCGGGCGCGCAGCTTGTGCGCAGCGCCGGGAACGGCGCCCAGCTTATGGCCAAAGAGGGCAAATTCGCGACGGTGCGCCTTCCATCCGGCGAGATGCGCCTGCTGCCGGTCGATTGCCGCGCCACGCTGGGTCAGGTCGGCAACCTGGATCACGAGCTGATCAACATCGGCAAGGCGGGTAAGAAGCGTCTTATGGGCATCCGTCCTACCGTGCGCGGCTCGGTCATGAATCCGAACGACCATCCGCACGGCGGCGGCGAGGGGCGCGCCCCGATAGGCCGCAAGGCGCCGTCCACCCCATGGGGCAAGCCGGCGCTCGGCATGAAGACGCGCAAGAAACACAAGCAGAGCAACAAATACATTATCCATCGCCGCACAAAGTAAAGGGGAGGGTTAGCGCGATATGAGCAGATCGCTTAAGAAGGGGCCGTTCGCGGACGACCACCTGCTGAAGAAAGTCGCCGCGCTTAACGCGTCGGGCGCGAAGTCGGTTATCAGGACGTGGTCGCGCCGCTCGACTATCTTCCCGGATTTCATCGGGCATACGATCGCCGTCCATGACGGGCGCAAGCATGTGCCGGTATACGTCACCGAGGATATGGTGGGGCACAAGCTGGGCGAGTTCGCCCAGACGCGCACCTATCGCGGGCACGGCAAAGACGCGGAGAAGAAAAGCAGGAACAGATAGTAAGACTGTTTCAGAATTAAGGCTGACATTTATTTTTAAGGTTCGCGCCTGGAAGTTTGCTTGGTTCACGCAAACTTCAGAACCGCGCGAACACGCTGTTGCTCTTAAAAATAAATGTCATTATCTAATCTGAAACAGTATCAGAGGCCGGGAAGTCGGGGCCGGAAAGGAAATGACGGTTATGGCAAAGGGACATCGGACGAAGATTAAGCGCGAGCGGAACGAGCTGAAGGATACCCGGCCGAAGGCGCACGGGCGGTTCCTGCGGGTTTCGGATCTCAAGGCGCGGGTCGTCCTCAGGCAGATAAAGGGCAAAGGCGTCGCCGAGGCCGAGGCGATACTGCGGTACTCGCCGAGATACGCGGCGTACCTTATCGGCAAGGTGCTTAAGTCGGCGGCGGCGAACGCGGAGAACAACATGGGGCTTAGCGCCGATAAGCTCTACGTGGAGGACGCCATAGCGAACAAAGGCTCGACGTATGGCAGCCGGTTCCGTATGCGGCCGCGCGCGAAGGGGCGCGGATACCGGATCGAGCGCAAATACAGCCATATAACGGTGATCCTCAACGAACGGAGGTAGGTCATGGGTCAGAAAGTAAGCCCTCACGGGCTTCGGGTCGGCATTATCAAGGACTGGGACTCGGTGTGGTACGCCGAGAAGGATTTCGCCAAGCTCCTTCTCGAGGATAACGTCATCCGCAAATATATAAAGAAGAAACTCTATCAGGCGGGCATATCGAAAGTGGTCATACACCGCTCGAGCGCCAAAGTGAAGATTCAGATTCACGTAAACAAGCCGGGCTTCATCATCGGGCGTAACGGGCAGGCCATCCAGGAACTGACCGCCGAGATCCAGAAGCTTATCAAAAACCCGGCGACGAAGGCGCAGATCGACATAGCGGAGATACGCTACTGGGAGCGCGACGCTCAGCTTGTGGCCGAGGATGTCGCCAAGCAGCTGGAGAACCGCGTAACGTTCCGGCGCGCCATGAAGCAGGCGATGACGAAGGTTATGCGCGCGGGCGCGAAGGGCGTCAAGATTATGGTGGCCGGGCGGCTCGGCGGCGCGGATATCGCCCGCAACGAGAGCTATCACGACGGCACGATACCGCTGGCGACGTTGCGGGCCGATATAGACTACGGCTTCGCGGAGGCCGCCACGACATACGGGCGTATCGGCGTCAAGGTCTGGATTTATAAGGGAGAAGTCCTTCCTGTCAAGCGGAACAAGAGGGGCGTCCTCTCGGCGGCGGGTACGTCCGCCGGAAGCTACGCCGAAGGGGGCAGACAGCGTGCTCATTCCTAAGAGGGTCAAACGGCGCAAACAGTTCCGCGGCCGCATGAAAGGCGAGGCGCTGCGGGGTAACCGCGTCAGCTACGGCGAATACGGGCTTATCGCGGCGGAGCCGAGCTGGATAACGAGCCAGCAGATAGAGGCGGCGCGTATCGCCATGACGCGTTATATCAAGCGCGGCGGCCAGGTTTGGATCAAGATATTCCCCGACAAGCCCGTCAGCTCGAAGCCGGCGGAGACGCGCATGGGATCGGGCAAGGGTTCGCCGGAGTATTGGGTGGCCGTGGTCAAGCCCGGGCGCGTTATGTTCGAGCTGGCCGGGGTGAACGAGGAGACCGCTCACGAGGCGCTCCGTCTCGCGATGCACAAGCTACCGATCAAATGCAAAATCATGTCCCGCGCGGAGCTGGACGCGGTCGTCGACGCGCGCGAGGCAGGCGGGGCGCCCGCTCAAATACAGGATGGTGATGGCGTTGAAAAAAGCTAAGTTTCTTGACGATCTGAAGGACAAGACAGAGGAGCAGCTGGGCGCCGAGCTGGTTTCGGCGAAGAAGGAGCTGTTCAACCTGCGGTTTCAGAACGCGACCAACCAACTGAACAATACGGCGCGTATCGCCGAGGTGCGCAGGAACATCGCCAGAATTAACACGGTTATCACGAAGAAGCGTATGGGCTTGACGGTATAGCCCAAAGGGAGGTTAGACTGTGGCGGAGGAGACAACAACCGCGGCCGCGCCGGTTCGGAACCTGCGCAAGACGATGATCGGGCGCGTAGTCAGCGACAAGATGGATAAGACCATCGTCGTCGCCGTCGAGGACAACGTGCGCCATCCGTTCTACGGCAAGATAATGAAGAGGACATACAAGCTGAAAGCCCACGACGAGCGTAACGAGGCCGGTGAGGGCGACCGCGTAAAGGTTATGGAGACGCGCCCGCTGTCAAAAGAAAAACGCTGGCGCCTGGTAGAAATATTAGAAAAAGCAAAATAAACCAATCCCAGCCGCGCAAGCGGTAAAGGTAATTTTCGCGTGGTTCAAAGCATTATCGCATGAACCAAGCGATAACGCGATGCGAAAATTCATTGGGGTCCGGGGACGAGTCCCCGGCGGGGTGTGGGGCGGATCCCCACGAAAGGATGATGTTCCATGGTCCAACAGGAAACCAGGCTTCGCGTGGCGGACAACTCGGGCGCGAAGGAGATACTTTGTATCAGGGCGCTGGGCGGATCGACCAGGCGCTACGCCGGAGTCGGCGACGTTATCGTGGCGACGGTCAAGGACGCAACGCCCGGGGGCGTTGTCAAAAAAGGCGAGGTCGTCAAGGCAGTCGTCGTCCGTACCGTTCACGGGGCGTCCCGTCCGGACGGTTCCTACGTCCGGTTTGACGACAACGCCGCCGTTATCATAAAGGAAGACAAAAACCCGAGGGGCACGCGCATATTCGGGCCTGTCGCCCGCGAGCTGCGCGAGAAGCAGTATATGAAGATACTCTCGCTCGCGCCGGAAGTTCTATAAGGAGGCGGCTTAAATGGGAGTCGTTACCAAGCAAAACGTTCGGCCGAAGATAAAGACCCGGCTTAAGAGAGGCGACCGCGTCGTCGTCATCGCCGGCAAGGATAAGGGCAAGTCCGGTAAGATCATGGTTATCGACCGGCAGAAGGCCCGCATCATCGTCGAGAACGTAAACATGGCCGTGAAGCACCGGAAGGCGAGAAAACAGGACGAACAGGGCGGTATCATCAAGTTCGAGGCGCCTGTCGCCATTTCAAACGTCATGTATCAGCATAAGGGCAAGCCGACGCGCCTCGGCGTCAAACTGGAACAGAAGGAAGTAAACGGGAAGACCGTCACGATAAAGACACGAATCGCCAGGACTACCGGCGAAGCGGTAGACTAGGACGCGAGGAGGATTGACAGTGAACCGGTTAAAGGAGTTTTATGAATCCGAGGTCGTCCCCGCGATGATCAAGCGCTTTTCGTATAAAAACGTCATGTCCGTGCCGAAGATCGAGAAAGTCGTCGTCAACGTCGGCTTGGGCGAGGCCAGGGAGAACCCGAAGGCCATTGAGTCCGCGTCCGGCGACATAACCATAGTCACCGGGCAGAAGCCCATTGTGACCAAGGCGAAGAAGTCGATAGCGAACTTCAAGCTGCGCGCGGGTATGCCCGTCGGCATAAAGGTTACGCTGCGCGCGGACAGGATGTACAGCTTCGTCGACAGGCTGATCAATATCGCGCTGCCGCGCGTCCGCGACTTTCGCGGCGTATCCGCGGACAGCTTCGACGGGCGCGGCAACTTCACACTGGGCGTCAAGGAGCAGCTGATGTTTCCGGAGATCCAGTACGACAAGGTGGATAAGATCCGCGGCATGGATATAGCGTTCGTCACCACGGCGCATACCGACGAGGAAGCGCGCGAGCTTCTGCAGCTTTTCGGTATGCCGTTCAGGAAGTAAAGGAGGGGAATACGTGGCAAAAACCTCGATGAAACTGAAACAGCAGCGCAAGCCGAAATTCTCCACCCGCGCCTACTCGCGCTGCTCTATCTGCGGCCGTCCCCACGCCACGCTCCGCAAATTCGGCGTATGCCGCATCTGTTTCCGGGAGCTGGCTTATAAGGGCCAGATACCGGGCGTTCGGAAGGCCAGCTGGTAACACGCGCCTGTGAAGGGAGGTACAAAATATGTCTCTTAGCGATCCGATCGGCGATATGCTCACAAGGATCAGAAACGCGAACGACGCGAAGCACGCCACGGTCGATATACCCGCGTCGCGCGTCAAGGTCGCGATCACCAATATACTGAAAAAGGAAGGCTATATCAAAAACTACGAGACGCTGACCGACGGGATTAAAAAAACGATCCGCGTCACGCTTAAATACAGCGGCAAGGACAGGACTCAGAAGGCCCTCGCGGGCATCAAGCGTATATCCAAGCCGGGTCTTCGCGTGTATGCCGGAAGCCAGGAAATACCGAAGGTACTGGGCGGATTGGGCGTAGCCATCGTATCCACGCCGCAGGGCATAATCACCGACAGGGAAGCCCGCAAATTGGGCGTCGGCGGGGAAGTTCTCGCCTTCGTCTGGTAGCAAGGTAAGGAGGACACGACATGTCACGTATCGGTAAACTGCCGGTCGTTATCCCGCCCGGCGTCAACGTCGAGCTTGAGGCCAACAAGCTGACTGTGAAAGGCCCGAAGGGCGAGCTTGTGAGGGAGCTTTCCCCCGAGATGACCATCGAGGCGGAGAACGGAGTTATCACCGTCAGGCGCCCGTCGGACCTTAAGCGGCATAAGGCGCTTCACGGGCTTACGCGCGCGCTGATCGCCAATATGGTTACGGGCGTCAACGGCGGTTACGCCAAGACGCTCGAGATAGTCGGCACCGGGTACCGCGCGGCCAAGAGCGGCGACAAACTGACGCTGACGCTGGGATTTTCGCACCCGGTCGAGATGATCGACCCGGACGGCGTCAAGTCCGCCGTCGAGGGCACGAATAAGATCGTTATCAGCGGCGTTGACAAAGAGAAAGTCGGGCAATACGCCGCCAATATCCGCGACAAGCGCCCGCCCGAACCCTATAAGGGCAAAGGCATCCGCTACGCCGGCGAGAAGATCCACCGCAAGGCCGGCAAGACGGGCAAGAAGTAATACTGTTTCAGGATTAAGGTTGATATTTGTTTTTAAGGTTCGCGCTGTCGCTCTTAAAAACAAATGTCACTGTCTGAGCTTAAACAGTATAAGGAGGAGCGCTGACAATGATTACAAAAACGTCACGCGCCGTCGCCCGCCGCAAGCGGCACGAGCGCGTCCGGAACCGCGTCGCCGGGACTGCCGAAAGGCCCCGTCTGGCGGTGTTCCGTTCCAATAAATATATCTATGTTCAGGCGATAGACGACGCGTTGGGGCGCACCCTCGCGGCGGCCTCCAGCCGGGACAAGGCGCTGGCGCGGCTCGAATCGGGCAGCGATACCGAGGCCGCCAAAGCCGTAGGCACGGCCATCGCCGATAAGCTTAAAGAAACCGGCGTAACCGCGGTCGTATTCGACCGCGGCGGGTATATCTACCACGGTAAAGTTAAGGCGCTGGCCGACGCCGCCCGCGAAGGCGGGCTGACGTTCTGAAGGAGGTTAACGGATTGAGTCGAATAGACGCAGGCGGACTTGACCTTAAGGACAAAGTAGTCGCGATCAACCGCGTTACGAAAGTCGTCAAGGGCGGTCGCACCCTCAGCTTCGCGGCCATCGTCGTAGTCGGCGACGGAGCGGGGCATGTGGGGGTCGGCTTGGGCAAGGCCGCCGAAACCAGCGAGGCTATAAGGAAAGGCCGGGAGGACGCGAAGAAGAATCTCGTCTTCGTTTCCCGGAACGAGAACGACAGCGTACACCACGACGTGCTTGGGCTGTTCGGCGCTTCCAGCGTGCTGATCAAGCGGGCGAAGGAAGGCACCGGGGTTATCGCGGGCGGCCCTGTCCGCGCGGTTATGGAGCTTGCGGGCATCCGCAACATCACGACGAAGTCGATCGGTTCCAACAACAAGCGCAACGTCGTCAACGCCGCTATCGAGGGACTGCGGACGATCCGAACGCCCGAGGATGTGGCCCGCGCGCGGGGCAAATCCGTCGAGGAGATTCTCGGCTGATACTGTTTCAGGTCTGAAACAGTGTGAAAGGGGTGGCAAGGGAATGGCTGATAAGCTGAAAGTAACGCTGACACGATCGAAGATCGGGACGCTGCCGAAACAGCGCGCGACGGTGGCCGCGCTCGGCCTCAACAAGACGGGAAGCGCGAACGTACTCCCCGACAATCCGGCGGTCCGCGGGATGATACGCAAGGTGACGCACCTTGTGTCGGTCGAGGAACAATGACGGGAGGGCGAGACTCATGCGGTTGGAAGAACTAAGGCCCGCGCCGGGCGCTGTTCACCATGATTTCCGGCGCGGCAGGGGCCATGGGTCCGGCAACGGCAAGACAGCCGGCAGAGGTCACAAAGGACAGGGCCAGCGCAGCGGCGGCGGGGTTCGCCCCGGCTTCGAGGGGGGCCAGATGCCGCTTTTCCGGCGCCTGCCGAAGCGCGGATTCAAATGCTATAACCATAAAGAGATCGTGGCGATCAACATCAGCCTGCTCAACGTTTTTGAAGACGGCGCGGTCGTCGATATCGCCGCCCTCAAGGGCAAGGGACTTGTCTCGAACCCCAGGGACGGCGTAAAGATACTCGGCAACGGCGACTTGACGAAGAAGCTAACCGTCAAGGCAAACTTTTTCAGCGAATCCGCCGCGCGCAAGATCGCGGGGGCTGGCGGACAGACAGAGGTGATCTAGGTTGCTCAAGGTCTTTATAAACGCCTGGAAAATTAAAGAAATGCGCAGGAAACTGCTCATCATCCTGCTTATGCTGGCCATATACCGCATCGGCTGCTTTATCGGGCTTCCATATGTTGACGCGGAAAAGATCCTTAACCCGACCGACTCGAACAATCTGTTCGCCTTCATCACCGGAGGCGGTCAGGGCACGATATTCGCGATGGGCATCGGGCCGTATATCACAAGCTCGATCGTTATGCAGCTGCTGACTGTCGCCATACCCGCGCTCGAGCGCATCCAGAAGGAAGGCGAGGAAGGCCGCAAGAAGATCAACCAGATCACGCGGTTCGTAGCGGTCGGTCTCTCCGCTCTGCAGGCGGCCGGC
This sequence comes from Clostridiales bacterium, assembly GCA_031265685.1. Classification (GTDB taxonomy): domain Bacteria; phylum Bacillota; class Clostridia; order Lachnospirales; family WRAX01; genus JAISCI01. Next base: position 6,988 of record JAISCI010000109.1, on the reverse strand, counting down.
ACGGTCTATTCCATGAACAATCAGGGCATGTTCGTGGGCGGCGGCAATTGGTTCGTCTGGATAACGGGCACTGTTTCGCTTATCACGGGTTCGATGTTCATCATGTGGATCGCGGAGCTGCTGACCGAGCGCGGCGTCGGGAACGGCTCGTCGTTCATCATCTTCGCGAATATTCTCGCGAATCTGCCGCAGGCGGTTTCGGGCTTCGTTAACTACGCGATCAACAGTTTTCCGGTCGGCGCCATCGTGGTGCTCGTGCTTGTCGCGCTGTTTATCGCGGTTATGGGATTCGTCACATGGATTCAGGACGGCGAGCGGCGCATACCCGTGCAGTACTCCAAGAAGATGGTCGGGCGGCAGATGTACGGCGGCCAGAGCAGCTTCATACCGATAAAGGTAAATATCGCGGGCGTTATGTCGATCATCTTCGCCATTTCGCTCTTGCAGTTCCCGCAGCAGTTGAACCAGTTCTTCCAGTGGGACTGGCTGACCGCGACGGTCGATTTCCTCTCTATCTCCGCCACGACCAGCCACCCGAGCGGCGCGCACCCGGTCGCCGCGGCGATATACGTATTCCTTATCTTCGCGTTTACGTTCTTCTATACATCTTTCGCGATCAACCCGGTGGAGATGGCCGAGAACATGAAGAAGAACGGCGGGTTCGTACCCGGTATACGCCCGGGCAAGCCCACGAGCGACTATATCCAGCGCACGGTTGACCGTCTCAGCTGGATAGGCGCGGTATTCTACGCGCTTGTGGCGCTCGTGCCGCTGCTGGCGCAGTGGATCTTCGGGATCAGCGTCGGCTTTGGTGGAACCACGCTCCTCATCGTAACCGGCGTGGCGCTCGAGCTTGTCAAGCAGCTGGAATCCCAGTTGCTGCTGCGCCACCACAAGGGCTTCCTTAGTTGAGGTACGCGCGTATGGTATTGATCCTTATGGGCGCGCCGGGCGCGGGCAAGGGTTCTCAGTCGAGGGAACTGGCGCGGCGCTTCGGTCTGACCCAGATTTCCACGGGCGATATACTGCGCGGCCACATGGCCGACGGTACCGAGATAGGCGTGCGTATAACCGATATGATGAACGCGGGCGAACTGGTGCCGGACGACTTGATCGTGGGGATCGTGCGCGAGCGCGTCCGCGAGGGTGACTGCCGCGATGGGTTCATCCTGGACGGGTTCCCGCGGACGCTGGCGCAGGCGAAGGCGCTGCCCGGCATACTGGCCGAGACCGGCAACGTACTTGATACGGTTATATCAATAGAAGTGCCGGACGCCGTTATTTTGTACAGGATGAACGGAAGGCTCGTCTGCCCGGCCTGCGGCGCCATGTTCCATGTGCATTACTATCCGCCGAGGAAAGCGGGCGTGTGCGACAGCTGCGGCTCGGCGCTTACGCTGCGCGAGGACGACAAGGCGCACACGGTTCTCAGCCGGCTGGCGACGTACCATGAGCGCACCCAGCCGATCATCGACTATTACGGCGGCGAGGGGCTTCTGCTCCGCGTGGACGGCGTCGGCGACAAAGCCGCGATAACGGCGGAGATAGTCTCGGGACTGGAGGCGGGCGTCAAATGGCCAAAATAGTCGTCAAATCCGCTTCCGACATTGAGAAGATGCGCGCGGCGGGCCGGTTAGTCGGCGAGACGCTGCGCGAGGTCGGCAAACTGATCCGTCCGGGCGTAACGACGGGCGCGCTGGACGAGTTCGCGAACGCTTTCATCCGGGGGCGCGGCGCCGTGCCGTCGTTTTACCGTTACCGCGCCGGCGGGCCGCCGTACCCGAAGAGCGTCTGCGTGTCCGTCAACGAGCAGGTTATACACGGGATACCGGGGCGGCGCGTCCTTGCGGACGGCGATATCGTCTCGGTAGACGTCGGGGCGCTGCTCGGCGGTTTCCACGGCGACGCGGCGCGGACGTTCGCCTGCGGGGATGTATCGCCGGACGCGGCGCGGCTTATCGCCGTCACGCGCGAATGCTTCTTTGCCGGGGCGAACCGCGCGAGAGAGGGCTGCCACGCAGGCGACATCGGCGCGGCGGTGGAAGAACGCGCCGCCCGGGACGGATTTTCCGTAGTCCGGGATTATATCGGGCACGGCGTGGGCGCCAGCCTGCACGAGGCGCCCGAGATACCCAACTACCGGACGGCGAAGCGCGGCGCGGCGTTCCGGCGCGGCATGACGATCGCCGTCGAGCCGATGGTGAACGCCGGGGGCGGCGAGGTTGATCTGCTGGACGACGGCTGGACGGTCGTCACAAGCGACGGCAGTCTGTCCGCGCATTACGAGAACACGATACTCATAACCGACGGCGAGCCGGAGTTTCTGACGCTTCTTGAGGGAGAGGTGTAGCCCGTGGCGGAAGCTGAAGTCGGTTCGGCGGTTATATCGAAAGCGGGGCGCGACAAGGGGAGCTGGCTGCTAGTCGTCGGCGCGGAGGACGGATACGTCTATCTGGCCGACGGCGGGGCGCGCAAGCTTATCCGCCCCAAGAAAAAGAAACTCACGCACGTTCAGCCGACGAACCACGCGTCGGATGATATAAAAGGAAGGCTCGAGAGCGGCCTTTATGTCAGCGACGCCGACATACGGAAATTCCTGTCGGCGCTAGAGGGAGGTACCGACGGTGTCCAAGAGCGACGCGATAGAAGTTGAGGGCTTAGTGGTCGAAAAGCTGCCTAACGCCGAATTCTATGTCGAGCTGTCGAACAAGCACAGGATAAAGGCGCATATCTCGGGAAGGCTGCGTCAGAACTTTATCCGGATTATAGTGGGCGACCGGGTTACCGTCGAGATGTCGCCCTACGATCTTACGAAAGGCCGGATCATCTGGAGAGAGAAATAATCTTTCAGTAAATGTTTGGTATCGACAGGGAAGGGGCAGAATCTATGAAAGTCCGTCCGTCCGTCAAGCCCATGTGCGAGCATTGCAAGATCATCAGGCGCAAGGGCCGCGTTATGGTCATATGCTCGGCCAAGCCGAAGCATAAGCAAAGACAGGGATAATCGGGAGGTGAGCATATGGCACGTATTTCCGGCGTCGATCTGCCGAGGGAAAAACGCGTCGAGATCGGTTTGACATACATCTTTGGAATCGGGCGCTCAAGCGCGACCAGGATAGTCCGCGAGGCGGGCGTAAACCCCGACACGCGCGTCCGCGACCTCACCGACGACGAAACCAGCCGCCTCCGCGACGTTATCGACAGAACTCAGGTTGTGGAGGGCGACCTCCGGCGCGAGGTGGCGCTTAACATCAAGCGGCTGGTCGAGATCGGCTGTTATCGCGGGATCAGGCACCGCAGGGGTCTGCCCGTGCGCGGCCAGCGCACGAAGACCAACGCGCGCACGCGCAAAGGGCCGAGAAGAACGGTTGCTAACAAGAAGAAGTAGGAGGATTGGCCGATGGCAAAAAAGGTCGTCAAGAAAGCGGCCACCCGCCGCCGCCGCGACAAGAAGCACGTAGAGCGCGGTCAGGCGCATATTCAGTCCACTTTCAATAATACAATAGTAACTATTACCGACGCGGCGGGCAACGCGCTGTCGTGGGCTTCGGCCGGTCAGCTCGGCTTCCGGGGTTCGCGCAAATCGACGCCGTACGCCGCGCAGCAGGCCGCCGAAACCGCCGCGAACGCCGCGCGCGATTTCGGGTTGCGTATCGTAGAGGTGTTCGTAAAAGGGCCGGGTTCGGGGCGCGAGGCGGCGATCAGGGCGCTCTCGACGGTTGGGCTGGAAGTCACGCTGATCCGGGATATTACGCCGGTTCCGCACAACGGCTGCCGTCCGCCGAAGCGCCGCAGGATATGAGGGGAGGAACGCCACGATGGCTGTAAACAGACAACCCGTTTTGAAGAAGTGCCGTTCGCTCGGCATCGAGCCGGCGTTCCTGGGTTTAAGCAAGAAGCGCTCCCGCAAGAAGCCGACCCGCAACACCCGCAAAGTGAGCGAGTACGGCACGCAGCTTAAGGAGAAGCAGAAAGCCAAGTTTATCTACGGCATACTGGAGCGTCAGTTCCGGCTGTATTTTCAGCGTTCCGCAAAGCTCCCGGGTATAACGGGCGAAAATCTGCTTATTCTCCTTGAGACGCGGCTTGATAATGTGGTCTATCGTCTGGGGATCGCCCGAACCCGCCGCGAGGCGCGCCAGATCGTCCTGCATAAGCATGTGACGGTGAACGGCAAGAAGGCTAACATCCCCTCTATCGGGCTTAAGATCGGCGACGTTATCGAGGTGAAAGCGGAGCGTAAGAACCTGACGCGCTTCACGGATATCGTAGGCTCGACGCACACCCGGGCGGTTCCGGGATGGCTCTCCGGCGACATCGAGAACCTTCGCGGCACGATCGTAGCCCTGCCCAGCCGCGACCAGATCGACACGCCCGTCAACGAGACGCTCATCGTCGAGTTGTACTCTCGCTAACACTGTTCTCTCGCGTGAGAATAGTCAATTGGCCGAGGCTGTCCCGAATACAATGGGGAGGCAAGAACGAGTGTTTGAGTTTGAGAAACCTCGAATTGAACGCGACAGGGCATCGAACGGGACGTTCGGGCGGTTCACTGTGGAGCCGCTCGAGCGCGGATACGGCACCACGCTGGGCAACTCGCTGCGGAGGATTCTTCTCTCGAGCCTGCCCGGCGCCGCCGTGTCCAATATACGCATCGATGGGGTTCTGCACGAGTTTTCGGTCGTCCCCTTCGTCAAGGAGGACGTAACCGAGATTATCCTGAACCTCAAGAACCTCTCGATACGCAATTTGTCCGAGCTGACCGATTCAAAGACCGCTTATATTGAGAAGACGGGCGAGGGCGAAGTGACAGCCGCCGACATAAAAGCGGATTCCGATATCGAGATAATGAACCCCGATCTGCATATCGCGACTCTGTCGGGAGGGGAGAAGTCGGCCTTTTCCGCCGAGCTGACGATAACGAAAGGGCGCGGATATATCGGTTCGGAAAAGAATAAAAAGCTGGACAATTCCATCGGGTATATCCCGGTGGACTCGCTCTATACGCCCGTCCGAAGGGTTAATTTCATGGTCGAGAACACGCGTGTCCGCCAGATAACGGATTATGACAAACTCACGCTTGAGGTCTGGACAAACGGCACGATTACGCCTGATGAGGCGGTCAGCCTCGGCGCGAAGATCCTGAGCGAACACTTGAATCTGTTCGTCAACCTTTCCGACAATACCCTTGGTTCGGAGACATTCACCGTAGCCGAGGACGGCAAGAAAGAGCGGGTTCTGGAGCTGAGCATAGAGGAACTGGATTTGTCCGTCCGATCGTATAACTGTCTGAAGCGGGCAAACATCAACACCGTCGAGGATTTGACGAACAAGACGGAAGACGATATGATGAAAGTGCGCAACCTTGGACGGAAGTCTCTGGAAGAGGTTCTGAACAAGCTGGCGGAGCTTGGGTTAGCGCTTCGCCCGAACGAAGAGTAACAAGCAGGAGGCGTAGAAATATGTCCGTTTACAGGAAGCTTGGGCGGCCGACGACGCAGCGTCTCGCGATGTTGCGGGCGCTGACCACGAGCCTTTTATATCACGGCAAGATCAAGACGACCGAAGCCCGCGCGAAAGAGATCCGCCGTCTGGCCGAGAAATTAATCACGACCGCGATCAAAGAGAAGGATAACTTCGACGAGATCGAGGTTAAGGTTAAAACGCCAAAGAAAGACGCGAAAGGCCGCCGCATGAAGACAGACCGCAACGGTAAGCGCGTTACCGAGTATTACGAGGTGACGAAAAAGATAAAGAAAGATCATCCGTCGCGACTTTTCGCGCGCCGGAAGATACTTGCGGCGCTTTACCCGGTGACCGAGGCGCCGAAGCCCGGCCGCAAGAACCGCAAGCCGGTCGATATGGCGAAGAAGCTTTTCGAGGAGGTCGCCGCGCGGTATTCTTCGCGCCAAGGCGGATACACGCGGATAATCCCGCTGGGCGCGCGGCATGGCGACGGCGCGGAGGAAGTTATTATAGAACTGGTGTAATACGCGAAGCGGCGAACCCGGTGTGGTTGGCCGCTTCGCGGTTTTTGGAGATAAAATCCGTCTCGCGCAGCTGATATAATAAAAAAGCGCGCTCGCCAGCGCGTGTTCGACAAATCAGACTCATTGCGCCGCTTCAACAAAATCATCGCGCAAGCCAAGCGGACGAAGGACTTAAAGTGACTGATTAGTTTATCATACCTGGTCGCCACCCGCCGGAAACGCTTTAACTTGTTGTAAGAGTTCAGAAAGAATGTCAAACATCTCTATGTAAAATGACAACTTTTTTCTCTGTAAAACAAACGAAAAAACGTTCTATATGTACGACCAATCACCATACGCATAGAGCGTTTTTATATACAACATATATACGATTTTAAACAACAATCAGAATCAAAATAACACTAATAGTCGCTATTCATAATTGAATATTAGTAATTACGAAGGCTCAACTCCTTATAATTTTCTCGATTTTCACATCGGCTTGTAAGATTATTTTGCCGCGAGACAGGCTCAATATTAAACCCGCCGTACAACTCCCGAACAAACTCACAGTCATTATAAGACAGTATGAACCGGCCTATGAATTTTGCGTGAACCAAGCAAAATCCAGAATCGCCGTTAACAAGCGGTTTAACTCCCGGTGATCCGCCTCATTGAATGCGTATCCCTGCTTCTTATAAAATCTCTCCGCGCCAACAAGTGAATTTTGCTTGGGCGAAGTTCGCTTGAACCACGCGAACTTCTGTCACGCAAAATTCCATGGCGGGTCAAGATAAAACAGCGTTCCAGCTCCATCGTAGCGCGGGATCAGCCTATCAAAGCCTATTGAGGTGTCGAAACGGTTCGTGGCGGTCGCCCGGGAGCGGCTTGCGGGGTTTTGTAAATGTCAACTGAAAAATCACCCACCTGTAAATGTCAACTGAAAAATCACCCACCCCCAAAACAAAGCGCGAATTTAAGCGGTCTTCGTTTTGGGGGTGGGTGATTTTAATTATATC
>JAISCI010000097.1 GCA_031265685.1 Clostridiales bacterium | reverse complement strand
GTAAACCGTGTCGTTAACGTGTTACTAACACCCACCACCGCAACTCGCTTAACTTCGCTTAAAAGTTAAGTGTGCGCTTAACTTTGGCGTGTTTGGCGGGGTTGAAAATTAATTATAATCATTTTACTCTAAACCTCATGTCGAAATATGCCGAAGAATATTCAGGTGTCTCCATGATTTTTCTTTTTGTGAGAAAAGAAGGCGGCGATGGTATGAACAGGCTTAACACGCGGGAGATGGGTGCGGTCCAGGCGGGCTTGCCCGTGGCGCTGGGCGGCGTACAGGAAAGCACGAAAAACTCCGAGACGAAGACAGAGCAGCCGGACGCCATCGCCGAGACCAGGCGCTTCGAGCTTCGGTCGCTCCGGGGGGCGGAGGTGAAGCCCTATGTGAGCGAAGCCAGCCCGATACCGGCGGAATCGGTGATCCGCGCGGCGGAGACCAACCGCGAGAAGCTGGCGGCGGCGGTACGCAAGCTGCGCCGCCAGATGCGGTACGCCGCCGAGAACGTAACGGGCGGGGCGGTCGCGAGGCTGGCGGCCAGCGGAGTACCCGTCGAGCGAATCAGTCTGTCGATGGTAAACGCCGTTATTCAGGAAGCCAGCGAAGGGGGCGGTTCGCGCAAGCTGATTGAGGATCGTCTCGCGGATATCGGCGCGGTTCCGGCGCTGGCCGCGGCTCGTCTCGTCTCGGACAGCGGGAGAGCAACCTTGAGTTCGCTGTACCGGGCGAAATTCGGCGCGGGCAAGGACGCGCCCGAGCCATCGGCGGAGGACGCGGCCGAGGTTATGCGTCTCGCGGGAGTGCCCGAGGGATACGAGGCCGAGACGTCGGCGCTGCTGGCCGCCGGGGCGGATGTTTCGGCGGGAAATGCCGAGAAGACGCGTCAATACATGAATATACATGATTACATAGATATGGACACAACGGCGGAGCGCATGGAGGAACTGTCGGCGCGGGGAGAGGATCCGTTCGGCGTGGAGATAGCGCTTATCGGCGAAGCGCGCGGCGCGCGTATTCTCAGCGACTTGCCGCGGCTCGGGGCGGCGGATGTTGCGGCCGTCGCCGGGGCGGGTCTGACCGTTACGCTGGGGAGGCTGTCGGAAGCGGCGCGGGGAGCGGTATTCCCCGCGGCGGAGGTTTCCGGGGAGAAGTCGCTGGCGGCGATAAGCGCGAAGCGGCGGCTGCTCGAGATTCAGCTTAAGATGACGGCGGACGCCGCGCGGAGACTGTCGGCCAAGGGCGTCGATATTGAGACGTCCGGGCTTAAGGAGATTTTGGACGGTATTCGCGCCGTCGAGAGCGAGAAGTACGCGAAATATCTGACGGCGGTCGGGGCGGAGCCTTCCGAGGAAAACACTCTTAGGATGTCGGCGCTGTTCGCCGAGACGGCAAACCTGTCGCCGATCTCGGGCGCGGCTGTGATAAAGGCCGCGACCGGCGCGATAAAGCAGGACATATCGTCGATAAGCCGCGCCAACTCGCTGGCGCTGTCGGCATACGAGAGCGCGTCGGGGGAGCCTTCGCTTAAGTACGGGGACGAGTTCTCCAAGGTGTCTGGGCGGATGTCGGAGTATCTCGAGGGGCTGGGCTGGCGGCCGAACGCACAGAACCTGCGCGCCGCCGAGATTATCTCGCGCGGAGGGCTGGAGTTCACCGAGGAAAACATGCTGGCCGTGAAGCTGACCGACGGGCGGCTGCGCGAGGTGATCGACGGGCTTAACCCGCTCGTCGCGGCGGATCTGATCAGGAACGGGATCAACCCCGCCGAGCTGGAGCTGCCCGACCTGCTCAAATATATCGACGCGTTCAACGGGGCGTTCGGGGATCCGCCGGGCGCGGCGGAAGCGATACTCGCGATGTCCGAATCCGGGGCGGTCGATAAGGACGAGCTGGCGGCGGTATCGGCTCTCTGCCGGCTGACGAACATATTGCGGCGGGACGGGGGCGTCGCCGTGGCTCGGTGCCGCGCGGCGGGGGTCCGGCCTACGCTCTCCAACATGCTCCGTCTGGCGCGGACCGCTTCGCTGTCCGTCGATAAAGCCGTAGCCGACGATATGATCGTCGTTCAGAGCGGAACGGGTTCCATCGCGTCGGCGCTGTCCGGGATAAAGACACGCGAATACGACGACTTTCAGGCGGCGGCTCTGGTAAGGCGTATCCGCGCGAACATCGCGTCGGGACGAGCGGCGGGATATTCTCTGGACACGGACGCGGAGGACGCCGCCGCGTCGTCTCCTCCGGATCCGGAGGCCTTCGGGCGGGAGACGTCCGCGATAGCCGCGATGGAATCCGCGCCGGGCAGCGTCGTCGGATGGTTGCTGCGCAACGGTATACCGTTCTCAGCGGCGAACGTGGACGCCGCGCGGCGTATGTCCGGGGAGAAGGGCTTTCTGCGGAAGACGCTCGCCGCGCTGCGCGGCAGGCTGGGAGCCGCCGGGCGCGGATCCGATCTGGACGCGGCGCTTCAGGGGGCCGCTCGCCGCGTCGCGGACGGTCAGCCGGTTGAGGGAATTTTTGAGGAAATATGCCGCGCTCTGGACGGCGCCGCGCTCGCGGACGGCGTCGGGACGGCGGAGCTGGCTTCGGCGCTCAAGGCGTGCGCTTCGGCGCTGTCGCAGGCGGGCGGCCGCGGGTTTAAGTCGCTGCCGATACTGCTGGGCCGCGGCGCGGCGGAACTGAGCGTATACATATTGAACGACGAGATAACGGACAGCGGGAGCGCCTCGGTGTACTTCGCGCTGGAATCGGAGGGCATGGGGAGCGTTTCGGCAATGCTGGAGACAGACGGACGGACGGCGCGTATCGCCGTGTCGTCCGAGGATATAGAGACCAGGCGGCTGCTTCGAGATACGAGCGGTGAACTGGAGGATCTGGCGCGCCGAGCGGGGTTCGAGTGCGGGGTCAAGGTAATTTTCGCGTGATGGAAGTTCGCTTGAACCACGCGAACTTCTTAGGCGCTAACCTTAAAAATAAATGTCAACCTTAATTCTGAAACAGTATGATACTGTTGCGGAAAGCGAGCGGATCGTTATGGGCGGCGCGCTGCCGAAGAACTTGGCGGAATTGACCGCCGTGATGCTGGAATATTTTGAGCGCATTGAGTATACGCGCATGGATCAAAAAGGGGGCGAAGCGCGTGAGGATAAACACGAACACGGCGTCGTTGTCGGCGTACACCAACATGCTGAAAGTGAGCCGCGATATTAACGCTTCCACGCGGAAGCTGGCGAGCGGGCACAGGATCGGCTCCGCGGCGGACGATCCGGCGGGCATGGCCGTTTCTATCAAGCTGAAGCGGCAGCTGCTGGGCATAGAAAAGGCCGGGCGCAACGCCGCCGACGGGGCGAGCATCGTCCAGACAGCCGAGGGCGCGCTTCAGGAGGTTCACGATATGCTCGGGCGGATCAAGGAATTGACCGTTCAGGCCGCGAACGACTCGAACACGCCGGACGACAGGCTGAAGATTCAGGACGAGATCGCGTCGCTGCTGCGCGAGATAGACGCGATCGCCGACCGCACCGAGTACAACGGGATCAAACTGCTCGGCGGAGCGGCGCGGGGCTTCGCCTCGTTTGAACCCGCCGACAAAGAGAACCTACGCGCTTGGTACGTTTCGGACGCGTTCGGCGCGGGGACGCTCACATACGAGATCGAATCGGCGGGGGAACCGGCTATGGCCGTGTCCTCCGCGCCGGACTTCTCCGCGCCGGTTTCGGGGCGGCTGACGATAAACGGCGAGACGGTCGTATTCGGCGGCGCCTCGGCGGACGAGTGCGCTCTCGCGCTCTCGGAAACGGCGGACCGGCTGGGCCTTCGGATAGCGGTTGAAGGCGGCGGGGCGCTGTCGGACTATCCGGGTGGGTCAAAGCTGGCGCTGTACACCGCCGGCGCCGGATCCGGCGAAACCATAGAAATATCCGGCGACGCGTCCGTTCTCGCGGCGTTCGGATTCTCGGCCGGCTCGGCGCGGGGTACGGACGCGAAAGTGAAACAGAACGCCAAGATGAACGGCGAACCCCTCGCGGTCAGGACGGAAGGGAACCTCGTTACTTTCACGCGGACGGACGGCGAGAGGGCGGAGATATACATAAACGTGAACGGCGCGCCCGACGGCGGTTTTGAGTTCACCTTGCCCGATGGCGCGAAAGCCGCCGATTACGCCAAGACAACGAACGTGAGGATCGAGGGCTTCGGCGGCGTCACGATCCAGGTCGGGCCGGACCAGAATATGGAACTGAATATGCGGATACCGCCCGTAACCGCCGAGTGGCTCGGCGTAGCGGACATAAACGCCGGGTCAGTCTACGGGGCGGCTCGCGCGAACCTCGCCGTCGAGCGGGCGATAACGCGGCTCTCCGCCGCGCGGGGACGGCTGGGCGCTTATGAGAACCGTATGACGCATATCTCCGAAAGCCTGGATGTGTCCTATGATAATACGTCCGAGGCGAGATCGCGGATATTCGACGCCGATATAGCGCTGGAGATGACTAGACTGGCGTCCGCGAATATCATATCGCAGGCGGGCATGGCGATCCTAGCGCAGGCGAACCAGCGTCCCGCGCAGATGCTGCAGCTGCTGGATTAGCGCTATATAAAAACGGCTTGCCAAATAGCCCCCCGACGTAAGAAAACATTTTGAGAGGAAAACGGTGTAGCGTGAAGTTACGCCGTTTTCCGTTGTTCTTGGGTAGTTTTGGCTTGTGCCGCCGCTCCCTCAAAATCAAATGCCCCGATAAAGTTATAGACGATATGGATTTCACGCCCCGCGTCAGCTTCCGCTTTCGTTCTGCCTCGCCCATTCGTAGCGGAAATTTCAATCCTGTCTATAAACTCGCGTAAGACGGTAGCATCCGACGCTTTCAAATCGGTGTACTTCTTTGTCGTGGCGCTAAAGTTTTTAATGTCATCATTTTTCTGCTCCTGTTGCTTAACGTCGTGCCGCATGACCTCGGCGGTGGCTTTCAGATTGCTTTGTTCAAGCTCATAGTCGCGGGTGTGAGCATTCAAAAATAAATATTGAGAAAAACCTTTACTTGTATATGGGAAGAAATTTCTCTACCAGAGAAACAAAAAACGTTCTACATGCACGTTAAATCATCGCACGCATAGAACGTTTTTACAAAAAGAATCCAAACAACACTAATAGTCACTATAAATGATTAACTATTGGCAATTACAAACAATCAACTCCTTGTGATTTTAATTAATTTTCAACCCCGCCAAACACGCCAAAGTTAAGTACACGCTTAACTTTTAAGCGAAATTAAGCGGCTTGCGGTGGTGGGCGTTAGTAACACGTTAACGACACGGTTTGCACACTGTCAGTCTGTCCGCTGTAACTTCTAGTGGCTTCGGGTAATTGACTGAAACTGTCAGACTGCCGCGCGTTCCATAAACGCCTCCCACGCCGTCAACGGGTAGGAGTGGACGCTATGAATTTTCGCATGATTCACGCGAAAATTACCTTGGAGAAACGGTCGTCGCCCGTCAGGCAAGACTTGATCTCGTAACCGTTTGACCGGCAGTATGCTGACAGGCGCCGCCCAACGCTCTGGCACTGGGCCATCGTCCACTTTCTGCCCATTTCGGTATTGTATTTCATCACCGTCCAGTATTCCAATGAGGTGTT
>JAISCI010000069.1 GCA_031265685.1 Clostridiales bacterium | reverse complement strand
CGATATAATTAAAATCACCCACCCCCAAAACGAAGACCGCTTAAATTCGCGCTTTGTTTTGGGGGTGGGTGATTTTTCAATTATATTGGGTGGGTGATTTTTCAGTTGACATTTACATTTCTCAAGTTCTTGCAGCTCATCATTGTATTCTACGAAAAAATCCAACTCATCATCAGCCATAATCCCCCTCCATCCCACAAAACATGATACCATATCGTTGTAAGCCGGCTTCAAGAATCGTAAAAATCGCCGTTAGTAAATAAAATTCAAAGCCCTCGCCCGATTTCTTGCGTTTCGGGCGAGGGCTTTGGTATTCGGCCGGTTGATTTTCGTTTGTATTGATGGTGAATTTTGGACTTGAGACATACCGTCGATAGTCAATACTTATAAAAAACCTCTGTGTTTCTGTGACAAATCGTACAATACAACCATAAAGTCCGTATATTTGAGGCCGTCCAGACGTAAGCTATGCAATAATCACAATAACAGCGTATAATCATTGTTGATTATAACAATTGACTTAGCGGCGAAAGGACGTTATAATCAAATCACTGAAATAGTTTTCCTAAATATATTTTTCGATCTTCGCGGAGGAATTGTATGAATATCAAGGACGTCGCGCGTTTAGCCGGCGTATCAACTTCTACTGTTTCAAAGATACTAAACAATAAGGACGGCGGCATAAGCGAGGAAACGCGCCGCCGCGTGCTGCAAATAGCGAAGGAAAACCAATATTCCCCGTATTCCGGCGTGCGTACGCCCGGGACGCGCCGTTATATGCTGGGCCTGACCTATCCGCAAAGCGAATTAAGCCCGGCGATCGTCCGAAGCTTCGAGGAGGCGGCGTCCGAGGCGGGTTTTATAACGGCGCTGGTGGGCGAGGCTGGGAACGGATCGCTCCGCCCGCTGGCGGGGTTTGTGGACGGAGCGCTGCTCGTTTCCGGCGAGCGGCACATAGGCGCGATAATCGAGGACGGCGTTCCGGCGGTTCTCGTCAACTCCGACGCCCCCGCCGAATGCCCGCTGACCTCCGTAAGTTACGATTATGACGCGGCCTGCGTCGTCGCCCTCGCCCACCTGAAAGAGGCGGGGCACAGGCGCATCGGCCTGCTGACCGAGGGCCGCGGCGATTGGCGTGAAACGGAACTTAGACGCGGTTTCGCGCGGTTTTACAGCGACAACGAGATACCGTTCGACAAGAAACTGATCGGTACGCGTTCATCCGCACAGCGCGTGCTGCAGAGCGCCGTAACCGCCGTCGTTTGCGAAACGCCTGATTTGGCGCTCGAGTTCTGCCGGTTCGCTCAGGCGCGCGCGCTCGACGTCCCATCGGATATTTCCGTGGTGGCTCTGTGCGACGAGGAGCCGCGCATGCTCACATCGCAGACGACGTATGTGGATCTGGGCGCTCGCGAGCTGGCGCGGATCGGCGTCGAGCGCCTTGTCGGCATTATCGGCGGCGGCGGACGGACTCCCGAACGCGTAAAAATCCGTCCGGCGCTCGTCCCCGGCTCCACTGTCCAGCCACCGCCGCGCGGAGGGCGCGGCGGCTCGTTCGTCGTCGTCGTAGGTCCGCTTAACGAGGATCATCTGATAAAAGTGTCCGCGATACCGACGGTCGGCGAGACGATACTCGTAAAAAGTCTGACGTCCATGCCGGGCGGCAAGGGCGCCAACCAGGCCGTATGCGTCTGCCGGCTGGGCGGCGAGGCGGCGCTGATAGGCCGAGTGGGTAACGACGCCAGCGGTAAGATGCTGTACAACGAACTGAGGCGAGGCGGCGTAAGCATACGCGCCGTATCCGTTGACAGGAACCTGGAGAGCGGCAAGGCGTTCATAAACGTCGCGGACGACGGCGAAAGCTTCGTCGAGGTATACGCGGGCGCGAATATGCTCCTCGCTCAGAAGCATATCCAGCAACACAAGGATTTGTTCGCGGCGGCGCGCTACTGCCTTGTGCAGACCGAACTTCCGCTCAGCGTCGTCGAGCACGCCGTCGAATACGCGGCTCAGGCCGATTGCCTTGTCATCTGCAAACCTTGCAGCGTCGACAGCATACCCGACTCGATTATGGCCGGAACATATATCATGGCCCCGAACGAGAAGGAAGCGGCGCGTCTGGCGGGACGCGGCAAATCGGTGGAGGAGCGGGCGCGGTGGTTTCTGGACAAGGGCTGCCGGCATGTAATCATTACGCTGGCCGAGCGCGGGTGCTATTACGCGGGCGGCGGCGATGAACGCTGGTATCAGGCGTACCGCGAGCCGGGCGCCAAAACGGTGGATACGACGGGCGCGTCGGACGTGTTTCTGGGGGCGCTTGCCGTATACCTGTCCGAAGAGCATACAATCAGCGAAGCGATACGCTTCGCGCACGTGGCGGCGGGTCTCAGCGTCACGCGTGAAGGCGTTCAGGCCTCGGCGCCGGACAGAACCTCCGTTGAGATGCGGAATAAGACGTATTGGCTTAAATGAACGGCGGCGCGATGGGGTCTGGGGCGGAGCGAAGTCCGGACGGTAATTGAAATTAGGAGTGATTGCGTATGCGGGTCCTCAATTTGGGGTCGCTCAATATCGACAAGGTATATTATGTCGGCGAATTCGTGCGCGCGGGCGAAACGGCTCGCGCCAGCGGCATGAAAGAGTTCGCCGGCGGCAAGGGGCTTAACCAGAGCGTAGCGCTGACGCGCGCGGGCGCGGAGGTGTTCCACGCCGGGGCGATCGGGCGCGACGGCGGCCTTCTGCTCGACGCCCTGCGCGAAAGCGGCGCGGACGCTTCGCTGCTGCTGGAAACCCGGCAGCCCAGCGGTCACGCCGTCATACAGATGACGCCCGACGGGCAGAACGCTATTATCGTCGATGGCGGCGCGAATATGACGATCAGCGAAAAGTATGTCGATCAGGTATTGGAGAACTTCGGACCCGGCGATATGATCGTGCTGCAAAACGAAGTCTCTTGCGTAGCTTACGCGATGCGCGCCGCAAAATCGCGCGGTTTGAAGGTAGCGTTCAATCCGTCGCCGGTCCCGTCGCGGTTTGACGAATATCCGCTTCATTTGGTCGATTATATGATTGTCAACGAAATCGAGGGGCGCGCGCTGTCCGGCGTGGACGGCGGCGACTGGAGCGCCGTCCTTGCGGCTCTCGGCGAGCGCTTCCCTGATGCCGTCGTCGTGCTGACGCTCGGCTCGCTCGGCTCGATGTGCCTTGGCGGCGGTCAGACGTACCGGCACGGTATATTCTATACGCCCGTCGTGGACACGACGGGCGCGGGAGATACGTTCTGCGGGTATTTCCTGTCGGGCGCCGCCGCCGGCCTGGGTCTTGAGAGGTGCCTCAGGCTGGCGTCAATAGCCGCGGCGCTGGCCGTCGGTAAAGCGGGTGCGGCGGCTTCGGTGCCGTATATGTCCGAAGTGACCGCGTTTGAAAAAAGCCTTATACTGTTTCAGAATGAAGGTTGACATTTGTTTTGTAAGTTTCGCGGCTATGAAGTTTGCGTGAATCAAGCAAACTTCACAGCCGCGCGAACACTCTATCGCTCTTAAAAACAAATGTCA
Source organism: Clostridiales bacterium (assembly GCA_031265685.1). Lineage (GTDB taxonomy): Bacteria > Bacillota > Clostridia > Lachnospirales > WRAX01 > JAISCI01. The sequence goes on along the minus strand of JAISCI010000069.1, from coordinate 9,625 downwards.
ATATCTGATCTGAAACAGTATCGCCGCGAAATTATGACTACGGCGTTCAGCCGCGCTAGCGGCTTCGCATATATCAAGAAGGCGGTTCGAGTTCGCGCGGCCTTAGGCGCGAGTTCAGGCGCCGATCAATATCCCAGGAGGGGAAATAATTAATGAAAAAAGCTATTTCTGTAACGCTTGCAATGCTGTTCGCGTTTTCGCTCGCCGCCTGCGGCCAGCCCGCGGACAACAACAACGCCGCGGCGACTGATGCCGCCGCGACCGATGCGGCCACGACTGAAAACGTTCCGGAGAAAGGCGTTTCAATAGCGCACGTCGTCGCGGGCAACCTTGGCGATCAGGGCCTCAGCGACATGGTTCAGGCCGCGCTGACTGATTATGTAAACGAGTACGGCGGTACGGTAAACGCCGTCGAGCTGAATTACGACGCGTCTCTCAACGACTCTACCATGCTCGAGCTGTGCCGCGGCGGAGAATACGACATTATCGCCAGCGGTTTCTACAATATGCTTGAGGCCATCCAAACGGCGGCGGCGCAGTTCCCTGACCAGAAGTTCCTGGCGTTCGACGTAGAGCTGGATTATTCGGACGGCAAGAACAAGAACGTCAAGTCCATTCAGGCGAAACAGAACGAAGGATCGTTCCTTGTCGGCGCTTTGGCCGCCCTGATGACGACACGCGAGGAAATCACGGGCATCAACGACCAGAAGAAAGTCAGCTTCATCGGCGGCATGGAAAATACCGCGATTCTGGACTTCTTGACGGGCTATGTCGACGGGGTGAAATACATCGATCCGAGCGTCGAGGTGACGTATTCGTTCATCGGCAGCTTCTCCGACACGGCCGCCGCCAAAGAGCTGACGCTGGCGCAGTACCAGCAAGGTTCGGACGTCGTCTACGCGGTTTGCAGCACGGCGTCGCTGGGCGTGGCCGACGCGGGCCGCGAGAATGAAAATCTTGTCATAGGCGTTGACTGGGATTTGGCGGAAAGCCTCAAGGCCAACAACCCCGAAACGGCCAAGTGGGTCGTGACAAGCTGCCTTAAAGACCTTCGCCGTCTTATCTACGATCTTATGCTCGAGTACCAGAACGGGACGATACAGTGGGGCACGCATACGTTCGCGGGCGTCAAGGCCGGCGGTATGCGCCTCGCCGAAAACGACATATACAAGTCCACCGTCCCGCAGGATATACAGGACAAAATGACGCAGATCATCAAAGATATATCCGACGGCAAGATTGAGGTCGGAACAGCCATAGGCGCGGACCAGGCGGCTATCGACGCCATGAAAGCCAAAGCGGCGTCCAGAAGCTAGAAACAAGAAACAAGAAGCTGGAAAAACCAAAGACCTCGGCGGTTGGAGGAGGGGAACCCGCGTGTTCCTCTCCTCCGGCGGACGCGCCGAAAACATTGAAGCGCATCACGGCAGGACTCAGAGGTCTTTCTAGCTTCTTGCCTCTAGCCTCTAGCTTCTAGAACCTAGATCGGGGGTGTAATATGGAAAAGCGCACGCTGGTAGACGATACGCCGCTCGGCGGCGAAGCGCTGTCCATGCAGCATATAACGAAGATATACTCGAACGGGTTCGTGGCGAACAACGACGTGACGTTCGCCGTGCGTAAAGGCGAGATACACGGACTCGTCGGGGAGAACGGCGCGGGCAAGACGACTTTGATGAAGGCTCTGTTCGGACAGGAACAGACCGACGGCGGGCGCGTATTGATCGGCGGGCGCGAAGTCAAGATCGAGTCGCCGCAAATGGCGCTGGAATACGGCATAGGCATGGTGCACCAGCATTTCATGCTCGTGCAGTCGCTGACTGTCGCCGAAAGCATGACGCTGGGCGCGGAACCGCGCCGGTTCGGCGCGTTGTATGATTTTAAGAAAGCCGTCGAGATGACTAGGGCCATCAGCGAAAAATATGAGCTGCCGATAGACCCGCACAAGCGCATACGCGATTTGTCCGTCGGCTATAAACAGCGCGTCGAGATATTGAAGATATTGCTGCGCGGCGCCAAAGTGCTGCTGATGGACGAACCGACGGCTGTTCTGACGCCGCAGGAGACGAAGGAGCTGTTCGTTCAGCTCAAAAACCTGCGCGACAGGGGTTACACGATTGTTTTCATATCGCACAAACTGCATGAAGTAAAGGAAATATGCGACCGCATAACCGTTCTGCGGCGCGGGCGCGTCATCGGAGCCGCGGAAATAAGCGAAGTAAGCGAGGGCGGCATAGCGCGGATGATGGTCGGGCGCGACGTGTATCTCAATATCGAGAAAAGCGAGGCCAATCCGGGCAAACCGGCGCTCAGCGTCAAGGGCGTGTCATACCGCGACGCTTCCGGCGCGAAGGCTCTCGACAACGTATCGTTCGACGTGCGCGAAGGCGAGATACTGGGCGTGGCGGGCGTCGAGGGCAACGGACAGGCGGAGCTTTCGGAGCTTATCGCGGGACTTCTTAAGCTTCAGGAAGGCGATATAACGATAAACGGCAAGAGCATACGGGATATGAGCATCGGGCGGATACGCCAGTCCGGGCTGTCGCTCATACACGAGGACCGCATGACGTACGGCACGAACGCCGTCGCGACGGTAGCCGAGAACATCATCAGCGACAGGCGCCACAAGCCGGAATACCAGTCGCGCGGTTTCCTGCGGCGCAAGGCGATCACCGAGAAAGTTACGGCGCTGATCGACGAGTTCCGCGTCAAATGCGACGGGCCGGATGCCGAGACGCGCACGCTGAGCGGAGGCAACATACAGAAAGTCGTCGCGGCGCGGGAGTTCTCGTCGGAACCGAAGGCGCTGCTGGCGGGGCACCCGACGCGCGGCATAGACGTCGGCGCCAGCGAGCTTGTGCGCAACAAAATCGTGGAGCTGCGCGACAAGCAGCGCACGGCCGTTCTGCTCATTTCCGCCGATTTGTCCGAGATACTGAGCCTCAGCGATTCCATCATCGTACTGTACAACGGGCGCGTAGCGGCGCGTTTTCCCGACGTCAGCGCGGTGGACGAGACGATACTGGGCGAATACATGCTGGGCGTAAAAACGCAGGAAGTCCAGTCTTCGCCCGAAGGGAAGGATGGTGACGCGAATGTTTAAGAAAGCGGCGTCGCCCAACGCGCTTATCGAGCGGCGGTTCAACGTGTTGCGCACGGCCATCGCGGTCACGCTGGCGCTGGTGATCGCGTTCATATTACTGCTGAGCGTCTCCAAACACCCGCTCGACGATATGGCGACCTTCCTTTTCGGCCCGTTCACGAGCGTAAACCGGTTCGCGCTCATGTTCGAGAAAGTCACGCCGCTGCTGTTCACGGGCGTCGCCGTTTGCCTGATGTACGCGTGCGGGCAGATAAACCTGGCCGCCGAGGGCGCGTTCTTCGCGGGCGCGTTCGTTTGCACGCCGATCGCCATGCAGGCGGGCATAGCCGCGGGGCTTCACCCCGTATTGTGCGTACTGGCGGCGGGATGCGCGGGCGCGGTGATATGCGGCATACCGGCGGTTATGCACGTGAAGCTGAACGTCATGACCGTTGTGTCGTCGCTGATGATAAACTATGTGTCGCTGTATCTGGGGTTGTACCTCGTGCTCAATTTCTTCCGCGACCCTCGGGCCGGCTACGAGGCGTCATACGAGTTCGCGATGTCGGCGCGTCTTCCGAGCGCAACGAACATGGCGAACATCCATCCCGGACTGCTCGTAGGCGTACTCGCCGTCATATTCGGGTATGTACTTCTGTATAAGACGGTGTTCGGGTACAACGTGCGCATGATCGGGCAAAACAAGCGGTTCGCGCAGTATTCGGGCATAAACGTCGGGCTGACGGTCATACTCGTCCAGCTGCTCGCCGGATTTCTGGCGGGCGCGGGCGGATCCATGGAAGTCCTTGGCATGTATAACCGCTTCAAGTACACGGGCCTGACGAACCATGGCTGGGACGGCGTCATGATAGCCGTTCTGGCGCGCAACAACCCCGCGTACGTGCCGTTCGCCGTCATATTCCTGGCTTACGTGCGCACGGCGGCGGACGTGTTAAGCCGCACGTCGGAGGTACCGACGGAAGTCGTCAAAGTCATACAGGCCGCCGTTATTATATTCATCGCGGCGGAGAGCCTGCTGTCGGCGTGGGAGCACAGAGCGATAGCGCGGGCAAGCAAAGCGCGTTTGCGGGAGGGTTGATTATGAGGGAGATTGCCGGCTATATTTTCTCGGTGGACTTCGCTAACGCCATACTGCGCATGTCAACGCCGCTGCTGTTCGTGTCTATGGCCGCAGTCGTCGGGGCTAAAGCGGACGTGCTGTGTATCGCGTATGAAGGCATGATGCTGACGGCGGCGCTTGGCGGCGTTATCGCCAGCGCGTATTCCCAGAGTTTATTTATCGGGCTGTTGGGCGGGCTGGCCTCCGGAATGCTTATCGCCGTCATATTCGCCTATTTCATGCTCGTGCTCGACACCAAGCCGATGCTCGTCGGCCTGGCTCTCAATATGCTCGGTTCGGGCGGCACGATATACGCGACGTTCATCCTGACGGGATCGAAGGGCAACACCAACTCGCTGCCGTCGCTGACGTTCCCGTCGCTCCAGATCCCGCTCGTGCGCGATATACCGGTGCTCGGCCAAATACTGTCGGGGCACAACGTGCTGACGTATCTGAGTTTCCTCAGCGTAATCGCCGTATACGTGTTCATATATAAAACGCCGCTCGGCATGCGCATACGCGCCGTCGGCGAAAACCCCGACGCGGCGCGCAGCGCGGGCGTCAACGTCGTGCGCACCAAGTTTACGGCCTTGATGATTTCGGGGCTTCTGGCGTCGTTCGGCGGCATATTTATGACGATGGGGTACCTGAACGCGTTTACGCGCGACATGATCTCCGGTCGCGGCTTTATCGGCATAGCCGCCCAGAACCTTGGGCAAGGCCATCCGCTGGCGACTATGATATGCACTATGGTATTCGGCGGAGCGACGGCAGCCGGCAATATGTCGCAAAGTTTGCGCCTGCCCAGTCAAATAGCGCAAATGGCGCCGTATGTCGTCACGCTGCTGGGATTGGCGCTTGTCGGAATGACGGACAGGATCAAGAAAAGAACGACTCGGAAGAAGAATGAAGAAAAGAAGAAAAGTAAAGAAGAGTGAGGAATAGTGAGGAAGAGTCAAGAAAACGAGAGGGCGGCCGATAAAGGCGTTTTGCGCGATGGGATTTCGCGTGTTTCAAGCGGAATTCGTCCAGGCAAAATTCAGATGAAGCCCATCCCTGTTATATTCGACTGCGACCCCGGGCACGACGACGCCATTGCCCTGATCGCGGCGCTTGCGTCGGATAAGCTAGACGTGCGCGGCGTGACGACGGTCTGCGGCAACTCCTCCGTGGACAACACGACGCGCAACGCGCTAAAGGTGCTCGAGCTTGCCGGACGCGCGGATATACCCGTCGCGAAAGGCGCCGCCAGGCCCATTATGGGCGAAGCCCGCACGGGCGCGAACGTTCATGGCGAAAGCGGCATGGAAGGCCCCGTTCTGCCCGAGCCAGGCGCGCCGCCGTCGCCGCTTTCCGCCGTCGCGCTGATGGAAAAGATAGTAAGCGAAAGCGGCGGACCCGTAACGATTATTATCACGGGGCCTTGCACCAACGTCGCGGCGTTCTTTCTGAGCCGGCCTGACCTCAAGGCAAAGATCGCGCGCGTATCGATTATGGGCGGCGGATATCTCGAGGGCAACCGCACGGCCGTCGCGGAGTTCAACATATGGCACGACCCCGAGGCCGCGCAAATCGTCATGTCGAGCGGCGTCCCGATAGATCTGTACGGCCTTGACGTGACGCATAAGGCGCTCATTCTTAAGGAAGAGACCGCGCTGTTTCGCGGACAGGGCGACGATATATCCGCGTTCGTCGCCGACCTGCTGGACTTCTTCGCCGTTTACTACACGGGGCGCGGCGCTCTGGCGGGTTGCCCCATGCACGATTCGTGCGCCGTGGCCGGTCTTATCGAGCCGCGCATGTTCACGTTCGAACACTGCTCGATGGAGGTCGATCTCTACGGGCGCTTAAGCCGCGGCGGCGTCGCCTTAGACTTGCGCGTGGAGCCGCGCCGCGATTACCCGTACAACGGGCGCGTCGCGCTGGATGTGGACAGGCCGGGCTTTCTCGCGCTGTTGCTCGATAGCTGCCAAAAGCTGGCGCGTCGGAAGGAGGCCGCGCAATGAGACTGATAATCGATACCGACGCGGGCATTGACGATTCCGTCGCCATAATGCTGGCGAACAGCGTCCCCGGCGTCGAAATCGCGGCGATAACGACGTGTTTCGGCACGGCAAGCCTTGCGAACACGACGCGCAACGCGCTCGGCCTTTGCGCCCTGATCGGGCTTCGGACGCGCGTCGCGGCGGGCGCCTCCGTTCCGATGATAATTGAGCCGCGGCCCGTCGGGGGCTTCCATGGCAGGAGCGGCGTCGGGGAAGCCAAGCTGCCTCCGCCCGAACCCGATATTGAACTGGACGCGGCTTACGCGTGGGACGTTATTTATGAGGAAGCCAGGGAAGAACGCGTCACGATCGTCACGCTGGGCCCGCTGACCAACCTGGCGACAGCGCTCCTTCGGTACGCGGATCTGCCGGAATATGTCGATAAAATCGTCATAATGGGCGGATCGCACGGCGCGGGCAACGCGGGTCGGTTCGCCGAAGCCAATATCGCGCACGACCCGCACGCCTGCGAAATCGTTCTACGCTCAGGCGTACCTATCGTAATGGCGGGGCTTAACGCGACGGAAACGACGCGTCTTTCGACCGCCGAATGGAACCGTATTTTCTCGAAACAGTCGGGCGTGTCGGATGTACTGCGCGGCATGTTCGCGACGTACAAACACAGCCAGAACATGTGCGGCGAAACGGGGCTTGTCATACACGACGCGGCGGCGATGTTCGCGGGATTATACACGGACGCGGCGCGCGGCATGTTCTGCCGCGTCGAATGCGAAACCAGCCCGTCGCCGATGTACGCTAGGACTATAGCCGACGTCCGACCGTTCGCCGACGGCGCGCGGAACGCCGAAGTGCTGACTCTGATAGACCGGGAGCGGTATATCGCCGCGCTGGACGCGATGCTTGATTATTATTCCTAGGAGGTTAGGGTATGTCCGAAAAGATCATCCTTGACGTCGATACCGGTTCCGACGACGCCGTCGCCATAATGACGGCGATATTGTCGCCGGATATAGACCTTGTCGCCATATGCACGGTCGCGGGCAATAAGGACGTCGAGAAGACTACGGAGAACACGCTGCGCGTCGTCGAGACGCTGGGCGCCGACGTTCCCGTGTACAAAGGCGTGGCGCGCCCGCTCGTGAAAGAGCTGACGCCGCGCGTACCCGCCACCCACCGCAGCAACACCGTTGTGGACGGCAGAATCGTTAACGTGCACGAAGATTACCTCGACCTGCCGCCCGCTACAATCAAGGTGCAAGATACGCCCGCCGCCGCGTTCTATGTCGACTATCTGCGCGGCGCGCCCGAGCCGGTCACGCTGGTGCCCGTCGGACCGCTGACGAACCTGGCGCTCGCGCTTCTCATGGACGCGTCGATTGTCAGGAACATCAAGCGCATAGTCATCATGGGCGGCGGCCGCGAGGTAGCCAACGCGACGCCCGCCGCCGAATTCAACGTATGGGCGGACGCCGAAGCGGCGGCCTGGGTTCTGCAAAGCGGCGCCGACATACTGTGGGTGCCGCTGGACGCGACGCACGCGGCGTATCTGACAAAGGACGATTGCGAACGGCTGCGCGCCATCAATACGCTGGAGAGCAATTTCGCGGCGGATTTGGTCGAACAGCGCATTGTCGTCCATGACGCGCGCCAGCCGCTCAGCGTCCGGTTCTCCGCCGCCGTCCACGACGCGCTGGCCGTTTGCGCCGTTATCGACGAAAGCGTACTGCGCGACGTGCGCTGCGTCCATATGGACATCGGCCTTTCCGATTACGCCGAGGGTCAGACAATTGTGGATCCGCGCCACGAGCCGGGTCCCATAAACTGCTCTTTCGCGTTCGACGGCGACCCCGTCCGCTTTGCGGATATGCTTTGCGAAATCTTCACCCGCGCTTAATACCAATATAACGGAATCAGTATAAACGTTCCCGGACGCCTGGGGATACCCCCGAGGCGTCCGGCGGGCGACCGGAGGAATCCGCCATATGGTTTTTTTGATTATCGCCGTATTTATCAACCTTTGCATTACGTTCACGGTCAAAACAGCGAACGAAAAAAATTGGAATGTCGATAACATAACGCTAGTCAACTATGCCGCGGCGGCCGTCGTTAGCTTCTTGGGATGCGTCGCGGGCGGCACGGCGGGGGCTTACGCGAGCCTGGCGGATTTTTCGGGCGAATTCGTCAGAGACGTACCGTCCACTATGTTTATCGTCGTCGCGCTCGGAACGGTTTCGGGCGTTTTGTATTTGATGAATCTGCTGTGCCTCGCCCCCAGCATACGCGACAACGGAGCGGCCGTCTCGACGCTGTTCTGGCGCAGCAGCTTTGTCATTACAATAGCCGTGTCCGTCGCGGTTTTGGGCGAGAGCCTGTCGCTTAGCAAAGCCGCCGGCGTCGCGCTGGCGCTGTTCGCTCTGGCGCTCGTTTCCGGAGCCGGCGGAGGGGCGATGAAGCTGAAGAACCCCGGGCCGCTAGCCGCCCTCGTTATCATGAGCGCCGTCGTCGAGATAAACAGCAAGTTGTTTTCCGCTTTCTGCCTGCCGGAATATAATATAAACATGTCGTTCCAAATATTTGCTGTCGCGTTAACGGCATGCGCCGTCCGTATGCTCATAAAACGCAAAAAGGGCGAGACGGCCCCTGTTTCCCGTCAGGAAATAATCGCCGGCGTAATAATGGGCGTACCCAACGCTTTTATCAATTTCACGCTCGTGTCCGCGCTTATGACGGTGCCCGCGGGCGTAACATTCCCGACGCTTGCCGCCGGCAACCTGCTGCTGACGCTGATTATAAGCCGATTCGCGTTCAAAGAACAAATGGATAAACGTCGCGTCGCCGCGATTTTCGTCACTACGGCCAGTCTTGTACTGGTGAACATGTCATGACCGGACGCGTTCGCCGCCCGACGGCTCGGAGCGGCGCGGCGAACGCAGGCGTGATCCGGTCTTTCCTGCGCGCCGTGCAGGGAATAGACGGTCGCCCAAGCCGCGCAGCTGTTGTAAGCGTTCACTTATACTGAGAAAAACCTTTACTGTATATGAGAACAAATTTCTCAGGGAACCCACACAACACCAAAAAGCCCTGAAAACACGCCATTTTCAGGGCTTCCGATCGCCTAACTGACTGATTTCTGACTGGATAACAGAATTCTTTAGAGAGTTAAATTTTACGCTTTGTTCCGTTTTTGCGCTTTCGTCCAGATGGGTGTATATCTCTAAAGTCACCTGCACCGAGGCGTGGCCGAGCAGGTATTGCGCCGTCTTGACGTCCACGCCCGCGCGGTGAAGGAGCGTCGCGTATGTGTGCCATTATGGTATAATAACGCTAAATCCAAGAACCCAGTGATATCAAGGGTTTGCGGGTTTGGCGTTATTCTTTTTCACTCTATTCCCGAACCAAAATGGGGCTGATTTTGCG
>JAISCI010000051.1 GCA_031265685.1 Clostridiales bacterium | reverse complement strand
CAGGCCGCCGAGGACAGATCGTCCGCAGGGCGACAGGCCGCCGAGGACTGACCGTCCGCAGGGCGACAGACCGCCGAGGACAGATCGTCCGCAGGGCGACAGGCCGCCGAGGACAGATCGTCCGCAGGGCGACAGACCGCCGAGGACTGACCGTCTGCAGGGCGACAGACCGCCGAGGACAGATCGTCCGCAGGGCGACAGACCGCCGAGGACTGACCGTCTGCAGGGCGACAGACCGCCGAGGACAGATCGTCCGCAAGGCGACAGACCGCCGAGACCAGCCGGCAGCCGTCCCATGGGCGACAGACCGCCGAGACCAGCCGGCAGCCGTCCTATGGGCGACAGACCGCCGAGACCAGCAGCCGGCAGCCGTCCCGCCGGGGCACGGCCGGGATTCCGTTCCAGCGTGGACGACAAGATACGCGCGATGGAGAAATCGCGCGACAAATCCGCCGCGCCCGCGCAGGCTTCCGCCGGTAACAGCTCCGCGAGAAGGCTCGCGACGAAGCCCGTTGCCAGGGGCGATAAGAAGAATCTTCCGAGGAAAGGCGAGCGTCCGATTGAGCGCGCGAACGCGCGTACCGGCAAAAAGCCGCCGAGGCGCGCGGAACCGAGAGTCTTCGAGGCGAAGCTTATCGCGATACCGAAACTGCTGACCGTAAAGCAGCTGGCCGAGGCTATGGGCGTCGCCGGGCAGGAAGTCGTCCGGGCGCTGGTGCGGCGCGGCGACATGCTGAGCATAAATAATGAGATAGAGTTTGAGAAGGCCGCCGAGATCGCCGAGCTGTTCAACTGTTTGGTTGAGGAAGAGATCGAGGTGGATCTGTTCGAGAAGAATTTCTCCGAGAGCGAGGACGACCCGGAGGACACGCGCGAGCGTCCACCGGTCGTAGTCGTCATGGGGCACGTGGATCACGGCAAGACGTCTCTGCTCGACAGAATCCGCAACACCGCCGTAACCCAGGGCGAGCACGGCGGCATAACGCAGCACATCGGCGCGTACACCGTCGAGATTAACGGCAAAACGATTACTTTCCTGGACACGCCGGGGCACGAGGCTTTCACGGCGATGCGCATGCGCGGGGCTTCGGTGACGGATATAGCCGTGCTGGTAGTCGCGGCGGACGACGGCGTCATGCCGCAGACGATCGAGGCCATCAACCACGCGAAGGCCGCGGGCGTCGAGATTATTGTCGCGATCAACAAGATAGATAAGCCCGCCGCCAATCCCGAGCGCGTCAAGCAGGAACTGACCGAGTACGAGCTGGTTACGACGGAATGGGGCGGCTCGACCGAGTGCGTCAACGTCTCCGCGAAGAACGGGATCGGCATAGAGGATCTGCTCGAAACGATCATCGTCACGGCGGAACTGAAGGAGCTTCGCGCCAACCCGAAGAAGAGCGCGCGCGGCACCGTCATAGAGGCTCAGCTGGATAAGGGGCGCGGCCCCGTGGCGACCGTCCTCGTACAGAGCGGGACGCTGCGCGTCGGCGACCCGGTAGTGACGGGCGGGGCGTTTGGCAAGATACGCGCCATGACGGATTCCCTCGGGCGCAAAGTAAAGGAAGCGGGTCCGTCGAAACCCGTCGAGCTGCTGGGTCTTTCCGACGTACCGGCGGCCGGCGACATGTTCTATGCCGCGGAGAGCGAGAAGCACGCGCGCCAGGTGTCCGAGCAGTTTATCGCGCTGGGCCGCGTGGAGATGACGAAGTCTCAGGTTCATAAAGTCTCGCTGGACGATCTGTTCAGCCAGATCAAGGCGGGCAGCGTCAAGGATCTCAACCTTATTATAAAGGCCGACGTGCAGGGTTCCGTGGAGGCGCTGCGCCAGAGTCTGGAAAAACTGACCAACGACGAGGTGCGCGTGCGCATCCTGCACGGCGGCGTGGGGGCGGTCAACGAGAGCGACGTTATGCTGGCGTCGGCTTCCGGGGCTATTATCCTGGCGTTCAACGTGAAGCCCGAACCCGCCGCGAAGCAGACCGCGTCCGAGCAGAACGTGGATCTGCGCCAGTACAACGTAATCTACAACGCGATAGAGGACGTAGAGCTGGCCATGAAGGGTATGCTCGAACCTGTCTACGAGGAGCGCGTCATCGGGCACGCCGAGATACGCCAGCTGTTCAAGGCGTCGAGCGTCGGGACTATCGCCGGGTCGTTCGTGCTGGACGGCAAGGCGACGAACAAAGCGAAGGCTCGCGTGTTCCGGGGAAGCGGCAAGGTCTACGAGGGCGGCGTCGCCGCGCTGCGCCGCTTCAAGGACGACGTCAAGGAAGTCGCCGCCGGTTTCGAGTGCGGCATACTGCTGAGCAAGTTTAACGAGATTCAAACGGGCGACACGATAGAGTTCTATGTAATAGAGGAAGTGCCTAGATAGTGCCTAACCAGCAGAGATTGCGGAGAATAAACGACGAGATCCAGCGCGAGACTGCGGATATAATCCGCGGGATGAAGGATCCGCGCGTCCCGGCCCTCGTCAGCGTGGTCAAGACCGATACGACGCGGGATCTGTCGCTGTGCCGCGTGTTTGTCAGCGTGTACGGCGGCGAGCGCGTCAAGGCGGATTGCATGGAGGCGATCGCCGGCGCGGGCGGCTTTATCCGCGCCGAGATCGCCCGGCGGCTCAACCTTCGGATAACGCCGGAGATGAAGTTCATAGCCGACGACTCTATAGAGCAGGGCGCCAGGCTGTATGAACTGATCAGGAAAGTTAACGCCGAGGGAGGCGCGGGCGGTGCCGAGACCGAACAAAAATAAGGAATGGCCGGGAAAACTGGGGAGGCTCCATAAGGCTGTCCGTGACGCCGAGCGCGTCTATATCGCCGGTCACGTGAATCCGGACGGCGACGCCATAGGAGCCTCTCTGGCCCTGGCCATGGGCGCGGCCATGATCGGCAAACAGCCTGTCGTGCTGCTCGACGGCGTTCCGGAGCGTTTCGCGTTCATCCCCGGACAGGAGTATGTCCGGGGCGTGGGCGCGGACGAGATGGCGGAACTCGCTCCGGGACTTATGATAGCCGTGGACACCGCGTATATCGGGCGGCTTCCGCGCCTTGTCCGGCCGTTCTTCGATAAATGCTCCCCCACGGCCGTAATAGACCACCATATGAACAATCCGCGCTTCGGCGACATAAACCTGGTCGATCAGGAGTCGTCCAGCGCCAGCGAGATAATGTACGAACTGCTTTCAAGATATGGGCTGATCAGCGCCGACATAGCGACGGCGCTGATCGCGGGAATCATCTTCGATACCGGCGGCTTCAAACACTCGTGCTGCGGGCCGGAGACGCTGCGCAAGGCGGCGGATTTGCTGGAGCGCGGAGCGGTTCTGCCAGATATTTACGCCAAGACGCTCGAAACGCGTTCCGCGGGCGAGGCGCGGATACTCTCGAAGGCGCTGGACGCCATGGTTATGACGGACGGCGGGCGGGTGGCATATTCCGTGCTGTCGGAGGCCGACATGGCGGAACGCGGCGCTCTCTACGCCGACCTCGACGGCATACCGGAATACATGCTGTCGATACGCGGCGCGGAGGTGTCGTTTCTACTCAGCGAGCGCCCTAATTATACGTATAAACTCAGTCTGCGCTCAAAGGCCGTCGACGTGTGCGCGGTGGCGGCTGGATTCGGCGGAGGCGGGCACATACTTGCGGCCGGGGCGGTGATAGGCGGCGCGAAGGAACCGCCCGCGGAGCGCGTGCTGGAGGCGGTTCGCGCCGCTATAGGCGGGGGTAACGCGGTTGGCGGTTAAGTACAAAAATCCAGACTTGTCGGGCATAATGAACGTATACAAAGAGAAGGGCATGACGAGCCACGACGTCGTGGCGGCGATAAGACGGCTGACCGGCGCCAAAACCGGCCACGCCGGAACGCTCGATCCCGACGCCGAGGGGGTGCTTGTCGTGTTGCTTGGCAAATGCACGAAGCTTTCGGGCAAGCTCATGGACGGCGGGAAAGTGTACCGCGCGGTGTGCAAATTGGGCGAGACCACCGACACTCAGGACGCTTCGGGCGTTACGCTTCGGAGGCGGCCCGCCGTATGCGGCCTGGACGAGATCGTTCGCGCGTGTTCGGGATTCGCGGGCGGGTACGAACAGGTGCCGCCGATGTATTCCGCGCTGAAGGTCGGCGGCAGGAAGCTGTATGACATTGCCCGCGCGGGCGGCGAGGTGGAGCGTGCGGCGAGGTTCGTCCGGATCGACGGGATACGCGTGGAAGCGTTTGACCCGCCGGATCGGTTTACCATGCGCGTCGAGTGCGGCAAGGGGACGTATATCCGGACGCTCTGCGCGGACATCGGCGAGGAGCTTGGTTGCGGGGCGCATATGGAATCGCTCGTCAGGCTTTCGGTCGGGAAATATTCCGCCGGGGACGCCGTTACGCTGGGCCGCCTGCGCGAGCTGGCGGCCCAAGGCCGGCTCTCCGGCGCGATCATGGACGGGGGCGGCCCGATTGGATAACGGCGAATCACTGTGCGTAATGATCGGCAACGCAGATGGTCTGCATATAGGCCACAGGGCGCTGATCGAACGGACGATATCCGAAGCAGCCGATCGCGGCCTTACGTCCGCCGTGATGACGTTCGCGCCGCATACCGCCGCCCGGCTCGGCGTCAGGACGCTGATGACGGCTGATGAGAAACTGTCGGCGCTGAGCGGAACGGGCGTCGGCCGGGTAATATCCGTCGCGTTCGACGACGCTTTTATGGCGCTGTCCCCGCGCGAATTCGCCGCGATGCTCGCTGGAGCGTATCACGTCCGCGCGGTGGTCGTCGGGGAAACGTTCCGCTTCGGGAAGGACCGCGCGGGCGATGTCTCCGCGCTGCGCGGATTCGGCGCGGAACTGGGATTCGACGTCGTGGCGGCGGAGACGGTCGCGCTGGGCGGCGAGGCGGTTTCCTCGAGCCGCGCGCGGCGGGCGGTCTGTGAGAGGCGCTTCGAGCTGGCGTCGGAACTGCTCGGCGCTCCATATTATCTTTCGGGGACGGTCGTGGCCGGGCGGCGGGTGGGGCGGGACTTAGGTTTCCCGACCGCCAACACCGAGGTGTTCCCGGACAAGCTGTACCCGCCGAACGGCGTGTATATAACTTCGACAACTATCGGCGGCAGTATCTGCCCCAGCGTCACCAATATCGGCGTAAGGCCGACGTTTGCCGGCGCGGGCGGGTTTTCCGTCGAGACATATATAATAGGTTACGGCGGCGACGCTTACGGGCTTTCGGTTAAGACCGCCTTTCACGGCTTCATCCGGGACGAGGAGCGCTTCGCGGGCGAAGCGGAGCTTCGTGACCGGATCGCGCTGGACGTGACCGAAGCGAAAAGTTATTTTGAAACGAGGGACGAGCGATGTATGACAAAGTGAATACCGATATGGATTTCGCGGGGAGAGAGAGAGCCGTCGCCGAATTCTGGAGGGAAAACAAGATTTTTGAGCGGAGCACGGAGGAAAAACCCGGCGCTCCTGTTTTTACGTTCTACGACGGACCGCCGACGGCGAACGGCAAACCTCACATCGGGCATGTGCTGACGCGCTCGGTCAAGGACTGTATTCCGCGCTACCGGCTGATGAAGGGTTATAACGTGCTGCGCAAGGCGGGGTGGGATACGCACGGCCTGCCCGTCGAGCTGGAGGTCGAGCGTCAGCTGGGCCTCAACGGCAAGCCCCAGATCGAGGAATACGGCGTCGAGCCGTTTATAAAGAAGTGTAAGGAGTCCGTCTGGAAATACGAGAGCGAATGGCGCCGAATGTCCGACGCGGTAGCGTTCTGGGCGGATATGGATAATCCGTATGTCACATACCGCAACGATTACATCGAGTCCGAGTGGTGGGCGCTTAAGACTATTTTCGACAAGGGTCTGCTGTACAAGGGGCATCGCGTGGTGCCGTACTGTCCGCGTTGCGGCACGGCGCTCTCGAGCCACGAAGTGGCGCAGGGCTACAAGGACGTAACCGAAAGCTCCGTGTTCGTAAAGTTCCGCGCGGAGGACGAGCCGGGCGTGTTCTATCTGGCGTGGACGACCACGCCGTGGACGCTGCCGTCCAACGTCATGCTGTGCGTTAACGCCGGCGAGGACTACGCTTATGTGTCGCACAATGGCGAGACGCTCGTGCTGGCGGCGGGGCTGGTCGGATCCGTTATCGGCGAGGGCGCGGAGGTTGTCAAGATCGTATCCGGGGCGGAGCTTGAGGGTAAGCGCTACGCGCCGTTGTTTGATTTTATCGGAAGCCGCGCCGACGCGTTCTACATCGGGTGCGACGGCTACGTCACGCTGTCGGACGGTTCGGGCATAGTACACATCGCCCCGGCCTTCGGCGAGGACGACTCGCGTGTCGGCAGGAAATACGGCCTGCCGTTAGCGCGGTACGTGGACGAGCGCGGAAACTTTACCGCCGAGGCGGCGCCTTGGGCGGGCATGTTCGTCAAGGATGGCGACCCGGAGATAATCGAGTATCTGCGCGGCTCGGGCGCGCTGTTCGCCGCCGTGCCGCACGAGCATAGCTACCCGTTCTGCTGGCGCTGCGACACGCCGCTTCTGTACTACGCCCGCTCCGCGTGGTTCATCCGCGTGACGGCGGTGCGCGACCGGCTTGTCGCGAACAACAAGACCGTCAAATGGTATCCGGAGACCGTCGGGACGGGGCGTTTCGGCAACTTCCTCGAGAACGTCGTGGACTGGAGCCTGTCGCGCGAGCGCTACTGGGGGACGCCCCTGCCCATATGGGAATGCGCTTGCGGGCATACCGACGCGGTCGGTTCCATCGCCGAGCTGCGCGCGCGCGCGTCGGTGCCTGTCCCGGAGGACATTGAGCTGCATAAGCCATATATTGATAAAATAAGCATAAAATGTAATGAATGCGGCGGAGAGATGCGGCGAGTGCCCGAGGTTATCGACTGCTGGTTCGATTCGGGTTCGATGCCGTTCGCGCAATGGCATTATCCGTTTGAGAATAAGGAAATTTTCGAGGCGCGTTTCCCGGCGGATTTTATTTCGGAAGCCGTCGATCAAACCCGCGGCTGGTTCTACACGCTGATGGCCGTTTCGACGCTCATTTTCGACCGGTCGCCGTTTCGCAACTGCATTTCGCTGGGGCACGTGCTGGATAAGAACGGCGAGAAGATGTCCAAGCACAAGGGAAACGTCGTCGCGCCGGACGACGTGCTGCCGACGGTCGGCGCGGACGCGGTGCGCTGGTATTTCTTCTATAATTCCGCGCCGTGGCTGCCCAGTCGCTTCTCGGAGGACGCCGTCCGCGAGCTGCAGCGCAAGTTCATGGGTACTCTCTGGAACACGTACGCCTTCTACGTCCTCTACGCTAATATAGATGGTTTTGACCCGAGGGCTTACGCGATCGACCGCGCCAGCCTGACCGCGATGGACAGGTGGCTGCTCTCGAAGCTGAACGCGCTGACGGCGTATGCGGACGCCTGCCTGGGCGCGTACAAGCTGACCGAGCCGGCGCGCGCCATCGCCGATTTCGTGGACAGCATGTCCAATTGGTATGTGCGTCGCTGCCGCGAGCGGTTCTGGGCGGCGGGCATGGAGCGCGACAAGATCAACGCGTACATGACGTTGTACACCGCGCTGGAGACTCTCTCGCGGCTTATCGCGCCGTTCACGCCGTTCATGGCCGAGGCGATGTACCGTAACCTTGGCCGCGGTGAAGGCTTCTCCCCGCCCGAACCGGTCAGCGTCCATCTGAGCGCCTTTCCGGCCGCGGATATGTCGCTGGTCGATCCCGAGCTGGAGCGCCGTATGGACGCCGCTCTCGATATAGTCGGAGCGGGCCGGGCCGCCCGCGGCGGCGCCGCGATCAAGAACCGCCAGCCGCTGTCGCGCATGATAGTGACGGCGGATTTGGGGGGTTTTTCGGACGGCGGGTTCGCGGATATGATCGACATAATTAAAGAGGAGCTGAACGTCAAGTCCGTGGAGTTCGCGGGCGACGCGCGGCGTTTCTCGACCTACGCCTTCAAGCCTCAGCTCAAAACGCTGGGCAGGAAATACGGCAGGCTGACGCCGAAGATCGGGCAGTGGCTCGCGGAGGCTGACGGCAACGCTCTGATGGATCAGCTGCTCTCGGGCGGGGCCGCCGCCGTCATTGATGGCGCGGAAGTGCCGCTCACAATCGACGACGTGCTGTTCGAGCGAGTGAACCTGCCCGGATTCGCGGCGGCGGAGGGTTCGCGCTGCTCGGTGGCGCTGGATACGACGCTGACGGATGAATTGCTCGAGGAAGGCTTCGTCAACGAGCTGGTATCGAAGATCCAGACGATGCGCAAGGAAGCCGGTTTCGAGGTGATGGATCACATCGCCGTTACATGCGAGGCCGGCGGGCGGCTGACGGACGTGATCTCCCGGAACGCTGGGACTATCTCCCGCGACGTGCTCGCGTCGTCCGTATCCGCCGAAGCGCCGCGCGGTTTCGTCAAGAGCTGGAACATCAACGGCGAACCCGCCAGAATAGGCGTCGAGAAATCGGACCGCCAAGCTTAAAACGCGGAAGTTTTGGGGAACGCGGCGCAAAAGTCAGGGATTGGACCGTTCAATCTCCGATCTTTATCCGCGAGTGGGGGTTACTATGGATCTGCTGACGATCACGCTGACGGCGGTCGCGCTGGCGATGGACGCTTTCGCGGTGTCCGTCGCCAACGGCGTATGCCTGCGCGGCGGTCTGTTCCGGCATATGGCGCTGTTCGGCGTCTCGTTCGGCGCGGCCCAGGCGATAATGCCGGTAATCGGGTATTTCATCGCCGAAACCGCTCTGCGCCCGATCATGAGCTACGCGAACTACATCGCGTGCGGCGTGCTGACGCTGATCGGCCTGCGCATGCTCTATGAGTCGCTGCGCAAAGACAAAGACGAGGAATGTCCTGTGTCCGTAACGGTTAAGCTGATCGTGACGCTGGCCCTGGCGACGTCCGTGGACGCGCTGGCCGTCGGCGTCAGCTTCGGTCTGCTCGGCGTCGGCATATGGCGAGCGTCCGCCATCATCGGCGCGGTGGCGTTCGCGTTTTCGTTCGCGGGCGTATACATCGGGCGCAAGCTCGGCTCGAAGCTTGGCAAGGGCGCGGAGATCGCCGGCGGTATAACGCTCGTCGGGATCGGGATAAAAATGCTGTTTTAGACAGGAGACGAGTATGCTTAAGATTGAGAACCTGCGCAAGGCGTTCGGGGAGAAAGCCGCCGTGGACGGCGTGTCGCTTTCGATAGCGCCGGGCGAGATATGCGGTTTTATCGGGCGAAACGGCGCGGGCAAGACGACCACAATAAAATGCGTATGCGGCATAATCAGCGCCGACGGCGGCGAAATTTTCGTGGACGGCAGGAACACGCGAACGGATCCGCTCGGCGTGAAGCGCGTCGTGGCGTATATCCCGGATAACCCCGACATATACGAGTTTTTGACGGGCATACAGTACTTAAATTTTGTCGCGGACATATTCGGCGTCAGCGGGGAGACGCGGCGCGAACGGATCGAGCGGTACGCCGGCGCGTTCGAGCTTACGCGCGATCTGGCGCAATCGGTATCGGGCTATTCGCACGGCATGAAGCAGAAGCTGGCGCTCATCTCCGCGCTGATCCACAATCCGAAGCTGATGCTGCTGGACGAGCCGTTCGTCGGGCTGGACCCGAACGCCGCGCGCGAGCTTCGCCGCATAATGCGCGAGCGGTGCGACGCGGGCGGCGCGATCTTCTTCTCGACCCACGCGCTGGAGGTGGCCGAGCGGCTATGCGACAAAATCGCCATTATAAAGGAAGGCAAACTTCTCGCTTTTGGCCCGACCGAAGCCGTCAAAGGCAACTCGTCGCTCGAGTCGGCGTTCTTTGAATTGACCGACGTGACGGACGCGGGGGGAGAAAAATGATACTGACACTTCTCAGGCTTCAGCTGCGCTGGCTCTTTTCGTCGATGCTCAAATCCGGTGGGCGCAAGCGCGGCATGCGGATCTTCATCATCGCGGCGCTGATCTACGCGGCTTTCGCGCTGGGCGGCAGTTTCTGGGGCATATTCGCCAGCATGCTCCGCCCGTATTTCGACGGCGGCGTCGGCTGGCTCTACTTCGCCATGGCGGGTATCATGACTTTCTCGCTCTGTTTCACCGGGACGGTCTTCGCGGCGGGCAGCGCGCTGTTCGGCGCCAGAGACAACGATACGCTGCTCTCCCTGCCGATACCGACGGCATACATCCTGCTGAGCCGCGCCGGGGCGCTGTTGGTTCTGGAATGCGCCTATTCCGCGCTGATATTCATACCGGCGCTGCTGATATGGGCGGCCAGTCCGTTCGCAGGCGCGCCGGGCGCCGTTTTCCTCGTCCTGTGCTGGTTGCTTACGCTGCTGTTCGCGCTGGCTTTCTCCTGTCTGGTCGGGTGGATAACGGCCATGGCGGGCGGCTGGACGCGCCACGGTAAATTAATCCGTCTCGCCGTGTCACTGCTGCTGTTCGGTTCGTTTATGTACGGCGGCATGTATATGTCGCAGGCGATACAGTCCCTTACCGAAAACGGCGCCGAGATAGCGGCTTCCGTCAGCGTATACCTGCTCCCGTTCTATCACATGGGCCGCGCCGCCGCCGAAGGCGACCCGCTGTCATTCGCGATATACGCGCTTATCGTTTGCGCGTGCTTCGGCGGCGCTATCTGGCTGATCTCGCGCGGATACCTGAAACTGATAACGTCGGACAGGCGGACGGTCCGAACCGAATACGCCGCCGAGAGGCACGTGCGCGCGGGCGGCGCGCCGAAAGCTCTTTTTATGAAGGAACTCCGCCGTTGCTGGTACAATCCGATGGTTATGCTCAACACGGCGTTCCCGTCGTTTCTCGCCGCGGCGGGCGCGGTGTTCGTTGTGGTCAGGCGCGGGGACGCGCTGCGTATTCTGTCCGAGATTACCGGTTTGTCCTCGTCAGTGTCCGCCGCCGCGATCATCGCGGCCGCTCTGATCATGTTATCCGCGATGAACCTGATGACGGCGTCGCTCGTCTCGCTGGAAGGCAGGCAGCTCTGGATTGTCAAAAGCTTGCCCGTCGGCGGGTCCGCCTGTCTCATGGCGAAAATCCACGCCCAGCTCGCGGTCAGCGCCGCGCCGTTTGCCTTAGCGTCCGCCGCCGCCTCGGCGGCGCTGTCTTTGCCGGCTTCGGGCGCCGCTCTGGTAATCGCCGCCCCGCTCGCGTTCAACATCCTTGCGGCGTTCGTCGGGCTGAGGATAAACCTGCGCTTCCCCATGCTCGACTGGACCAACGAGATCCAACCCGTCAAGCAGAGTATATCGACGGTTCTGACGATGATAGCGCTGTCCTCGATAGTAGTCGCCGCCGTCGCTATCTATTTGCCGCTGTCGGGCGGCGTGTCCGCCGAGACATATCTGTGGATATGCTCCGCGGTCTTCGCGGCGGCTTCGCTGCTGTTCTGGCGGCGTGTCCGCGCGCGCGGCGCGGAAGATTTCGCCAAGGTGGGCGACGGCGTTGGCTGAGTACGTTTTCGGCACGATCTGCGGCGCCGCCGCGACGGGAGCGGTCGGGATAATCCGCGTATCCGGGCCGGAGGCTTTCGCGGCGGCGTTCGGGCTGTACCGCGGCCGGGCGGAGCGCTTCGAGAACCGCCGGATATATTACGGCATGATCGCCGAGGGGGATGAAACGCTGGACGAGGCGCTCTTCCTGCCGATGCGCGCCCCCGGCACCTACACGACGGAGGATGTCGTCGAGATCCAGTGCCATGGCGGGCAGGCGACCCTCGCCCGCGTCATGGCCGCGCTGACGCGCCGGGGAGTCCGGCTGGCCGAGCCGGGCGAGTTCACACGAAGAGCGTACCTCGGCGGGCGTGTCGATCTCGCCCGCGCGGAAGCCGTCATGGATATTGTCGGGGCGAAAACGGACGCGAGCCGGCGCGCGGCGTTCGGGATGCTCTCGGGCGGACTGTCGGAAGCCGTCCGGCGCGTCTCGGATGGCGTGCTCGACACGCTGGCCGCCATTTCCGCCGCGATTGATTTCCCGGATGAGATCGGCGCGGACGATCTGTCTCCGAGAGTCGCGGTTCTATCGTCGCGGCTTGACGAGCTGATCGCGTCCGCCGAAAACGGCTCGATACTCCGGGACGGTCTCAGCGCGGCGGTGATCGGCAGACCGAACGCCGGGAAGTCCTCCATTTGGAACGCCCTGCTCGGGGCGGACCGCGCGATTGTTTCCCCTATCCCCGGCACCACGCGCGACGCGTTGCGCGAATGGGCCAACATCGGCGGCATACCCGTCCTGCTGACGGACACGGCCGGGATACGCGAGACCGACGACGAGATAGAGCGTGAGGGCGCGCGCCGCGCGGAACGGGCGGCGGATGAAGCCAGGCTCGTTCTCGCCGTCATCGACGCGTCGCGGGAAACCGATCCCGCGGATCCGGCTTTCAGGTCGCTCTCGGCGGGCAAAAACACCGTAATTCTTCTTAATAAAATTGATTTACCGGAAAAAACCGTGTATAATGACATTATAAAGGATTGGCCGGGCGCGCGCGTCATGCGCGTGTCCGCGGCGACGGGCGAGGGCATGGACGAGCTTCGCCGCGCTGTCACGGACGCGGCGGGGTTGCCTTCGGACGCGGAACCGTTCTCGGTCAGCGCGCGCCAGAAGAACGCGCTGGTGTCGGCGCGCGAATGTCTTGCCCGCGCGGAGCGGACATTGGCGGAGGGACTGTCCGGCGAATTCGCCGCCATTGATCTGACGGAATGCCGCGAGAGACTCGGCGAGATAACCGGCGAGACGCTCGCGGAAGACGTAATAGACAGAATATTTGAGAATTTTTGTCTGGGGAAATGACGATGCGCGAAAGGCGTCCCGGGCCTGCGGAGAAGCGGAATCCGTCCGCGCCCTCGAGTTATATAAAACAGGCTTCGCTGCTTGCCGGGGCTGGCATACTGGTCAGGATTATCGGATTTTTGTACAGGCTGCCACTGACGAACATGATTGGCAACGAGGGCATGGGAATATATGCCATCGGGTATAATGTATATAATTTCTTCCTGATATTATCTTCCGCCGGCCTGCCAGCCGCTATCTCGAAGCTGGTGGCCGAGCGGTTCAGTTTGGGGCACTACCGCGAAGGGCGGCAGGTATTCCGCGTAGCGCTCATTTTGGCGTGGTGCGGCGGGCTTGCTTGCTGCGTCGCGCTGGGATTTGGCGCGGACTTCTTCGCGGAAACGCTCGGCAGCCCGCGCAGTTCGCTGACGATTATTACGCTGGCGCCGACGACGCTCATCGTCGCTATAGCGGCTGTTTTCCGGGGATATTTCCAGGGTCAGCAGAATACGGCGCCGTCCGCCATATCCCAGGTTTTGGAGCAGATTGTCAACGCCGTCGGTTCCGTCGCGCTGGCTTGGCAGCTTATGCTGATCACGGGGGCGACGCCCGGAGCCGACGTCATAGCGGCGGGCGCGGCGGGCGGCACTCTGGGTACCGGAGTCGGCGCGGCGTTTGGATTAGCTGTCCTAATTTGGATATATATTCTGTTCCGTCCCCGGGAGCGCGAACTGCTCGCGGCGGACACGACCGGCACGCGACCGTTTAATTCGGCGGGGATCGCGCTTAGGATAGTTCGCACCGCCGCTCCGATCATTATAGGGACGGCAATCTTCAGCATCGCCAATCTCATCGACACCTTTATGACGACGAACCGCCTGGTGGACGGCGCGGGCATGTCCGAAGCCGAAGCGACGGCGCTTTTTGGTATTCTCAACGGAAAGTATGTAACGCTGACCACACTTCCGATCACTATATCGACGTCGTTCGCCAGCGCCGCGATTCCGGGCGTATCAGCCTCTGTGGCGCAGGGAAGGACGAAGGAGGCGCATCGGCGGATCAACACGGCCATCCGAATGGCAATGCTGCTGTCCGTTCCGGCGGCGGTCGGGCTGGGAGTACTGGCGGAGCCGATTCTGAGTCTGCTGTTTCCGAAGTACCCGGAAGGGGCGGATCTGTTGCGGATCGGATCGGTGTCCGTCGTGTTTCTCGCGCTTACGCAGATCTCCACAGGCGTGTTGCAGGGTGTTGGCAGGCTTCGCGGCCCGGTTGTCGGCGCGGCTATCGGAGTGTTGGTGAAGATTCCCATCAGCTGGTTGCTGCTCGGCATACCGCAGGTTAACATCATCGGCGCGGTCATCGGCACTATCGCGTGCTACATGGCGGCCGCCGCTTTCGACGTGGCGTACCTGATCCGGACGACACACGCGCGGATCGACTTTATGAAAATACTCGTCAAGCCCGCGATCGCGTCTGTTGTGATGGGCATGGCGTGTTTCGTGTCGTATTTTCTCGTTCAGACGGCGCTCGGTATAAACGCGCTCTCAATCGCGGTCTCGGTAACGCTCGGCGTGGCGGTCTACTTCGCGTTCATGGCCCTGCTCGGCGGCTTGGAGCGAGAGGACGTCGCGCGGTTCCCGTTCGGGGACCGGATTGCCAGGGCTATTTTCAGAAAGTGATTTTCACACTCACGTCTTAATTTTATATTTTCTGCGCGTCTTAAAATAAACTGTGAGGAAGCGTATTTACAATCGAAAAATCACCCGCTCGGTAATACAATCAGTATCATCCCCGTCTCCATTCGCTTATATTGCAACCGCTGGCAAAGCAAAAACCAAAATCACAGTAAGGACTTGTTGAAGAAAATCGCTTCAACAAGCTTTTTCTCTACTGTTGTATTCAATGACGCTTACGTCAAGCAAAAACTAAATTTTTTTGCAAATCTTTTTAAAATTATAATTTCACAGGTTCACTCCACGAATTTTACATATCGATACCGAAACGCAACGCTTTATATTTTTCTGGCTCGAATAGCACGATATTACTCCGTTTGCCGTGAGGAAATGAAGCGTGTTTATACAGACACAATGGTAAAACAAAAAAACAGAATGTTATATTTCAATAAGGTCGCCAGCTTTATAATAAAAATACAAATCCTTATTTTCGATATCTTTCTTATTTCGAGAATATTCCGCATAGGCTTGAGCGATTTTTGTTATCGCAATTATCCCTCCAACCGTAAAAGCTGAGGCATTTGCAGCTGCAATACTTGTAAAATAAGATAGAACATCTTCTTTATCAAAAAGCAACGTACATTCGGGTGCAAAGTCATTATCCCAAGGTAGAGATTCCCGACGACTTCGACGTGTGCGCGGCGATAGACTATGAATTTTGCTTGGTTCACGCAAAATTCCGTGACGAACGTTTCCGGCCCGGTTGGAGGGCCGCTATTAAGCGAGGCTAGATATCGGAAGCTACCCACGGGCGCTATATAACCTCTTCGATGCGATGCAAAGTTCGTCCACGCGAAAATGCTATGTAAAATTCATCTAAGAAAAATCTATCAGACGTTCGAGATATTTAAGCGCAGTGAGGTTTGGGCTTGACCGACATTTAGCTGTATTTGTCAACGAAAAATCCACCCCCCATCATATGTATTTCTTACTCGAAAAATCGGCATAGCAATATAATTGAAATCGGCCACCCCATTTTTAAAGTTCGCTTAAATTCGCGCTTTGTTATGGGGGTGGCCGATTTTTCAATTATATTGGG
>JAISCI010000020.1 GCA_031265685.1 Clostridiales bacterium | reverse complement strand
CAAATTCCGGTCTTTCTGTTTTTCTGCTCATCCTCGTAAGAGTTTTGGTCCGCAAATTCGGACGCAAACAAAGAGGGCCGTTTTTTGCCCTGTCGGTTAACGCCGTCGACCGCGCTCCGTTGATATTGTATCATATTCGTTTGCAAATGTCCAGTATTATTTTTTAACGCTGTAGTACTATTTACGTCGGCACGCGGTAATTACGGCTATACGTTTCCGAGGTTCCCTCACCTCCCGTCATATCCTGCCCGACTTTCGCATATCATTTTCCATGGGAAACTTGGACAGGGTATTCAGAACATATTTCGGCGGCGCCGCCGGATTGGCGCTCGCGGCTATGCCTGTCCCGGACGGGCTTACCGAGGCTCGGCTGCGCTGCCTTAGGCCCCTGACCATCCGCGCGGGCGGGCGCGGGCTGTTCGTGCGGCGCGACGGGAGCCTTACCCCCGATGCCGACGCCGCGCTTATCGTGTCGCCGGACGACATCCGCTCGGCTGTCGAGCTGATGAGCGAGTATTCGCCCTACGCCTTCGAGGAGCAGCTGCGCGGAGGCTACATTACCTTGCCGGGCGGGCATCGAGCCGGTTTCTGCGGACAAGCCGCCGTCGCCGACGGGCATATGACCGGCCTTCGGCACATCGCGTCCGTAGCCCTGCGGATCGCGCGGGAGTTGCCCGGATGCGCGTCCCGCCTGCTGCGGCATATTGGCGGCCCGCCCGCGCATACCCTGATAATCAGCCCGCCCGGCGGCGGCAAGACGACCATGCTGCGCGATATAGCGCGGCGTCTTTCCGAAAAATACAACGTGGCGATAGCGGACGAGCGCGGGGAAATAGCCGGATGTCACCGCGGCGTGCCTTGCCTCGACGTCGGCCGCTCATCGGACGTACTCTGCGGCTGTCCGAAATACGAGGCCATGCCCATACTTCTGCGCGCTATGTCGCCGGATGTTATCGTCGCGGACGAGATCGGCGGGGAACGCGACGCGGCGGCTGTTTTCGACATAATAAACGCCGGGGTGACGGTCATAGCGGCGGCCCATGGTTCGGACATAGAAAACGCGGGGAAACGCGCGGGGCTTAGCGGCCTTATCGGACAGGCCGTGTTCAAGGTGATCGCGCTGCTGGGCGGCGCCGACCGCCCGGGGAGAATCTCGGCCGTCTTTATCCGCGACGGCGGCGTGTACGTCCCGGCGGAGACGGAGCGGGCGTATGGCTAGGCGGGCGGCGCTGGCGGTTATCTTCGCCGCCGCGCTGACGTTCGCGCCCGCCCCGGCCTATGCCGACACGTACCGCGATCAGCTGAACTCGCTGGACACCTCCGGCATGGATGAAGCCATCCGCGAATCCGGCTTGCCCGCGCTCGACGGCGTAACGGTCAAGGGGCTGATCGAACGGGCGCTCTCCGGCTCGCTCGACCTGTCGCCCGAATCGCTCGCGAAGGCGGCGCTTGGCGCCCTCGCCGGGGAACTGGCCGCGCTCGCGCCCGTCATGCGGAACCTGGCGGTGATATGCGTCGCCGGAGCGATAATCGGAGCGCTGTCCTCGGCGTTCCCGGGGGCGGGCGCGGCGGAAGCGGGTTTCTTCATATGTTATCTCACGGCAGCGGGGCTGATCGTATCATGCTTCACGCTCTCGATCAATATAATGGACGGTATGCTGGGCAGCGTCACGTCGCTGGCTCAGGGATCGCTGCCGCCGCTTATGGCGCTGATGGCGTTCTCCGGGTCGGCGGGCGCGGCCTATACGATAAGCCCCGCGCTCGTCCTCGCGCTGACCGCGCTCTCCACCCTGATCAAGAACCTCGTTACCCCTGCGCTGACGTTCGCGATGGCGCTGTCGCTCGTCAGCAATCTGTCCGAAAAGCCGCTGCTCACGAAGCTTTCCGATCTGATGCGCGACTGCGCGGGGCTTGTGCTCAAGTTCGCGTCGGGCGCGTTTATCGTCGTCGTGACGATCCAGGGCGTGACGATCCCCGTACTCAACAACGCGGCGGCGAAGACGGCGAAGGCCGCGCTTAACGCCGTGCCGGTCGTGGGTTCGGCCATGAGCGGAGCGGTGGATATAGTTTCGTATTGGGCGGGGGCGCTCAAAAGCGGGTTCCTCGCGGCGGTGATTATCATCGTGATAGCGGTTTGCGCGCTGCCGATACTGAAACTGGCGGCGGTTATGCTGATGTTCAAACTCGCGGCGGCGCTGATGGAGCCGATCGCGGACGGACGGACCGTCAAGGCGATGGAATCGCTGGCGCGGCTGACGACTGTGATGCTCGGCAGCTGCGTCGCCGCTATGACGATATTTACCTTTATAATAGTAGTGATGCTGTCCGCGTGATAAGCCTTGGGAGGCCGGCGTATGAACGAACTTATAATGAAATTGCTGGGCGGCTCGCTGATTCTGGCCGCCGGATGGCTCGCCGGGCGCAAGATGGCCGACGGGGCGGAAGCTCGGCTGGCGGAACTGGCGGAACTGCGCGTGGCGCTGTCGGCGCTAAAGTCGAACGTCGAGTTCGGACGTAAAGACCTGCCCGACGCGCTTATGGCGGCGGCCGCGGCCGGAGGGGGAGAGGCGTCGACGATATTCGCGAGCGCGGCGCGTGGGATCCGCGACCGGAACGGCACGGCGGAAGAGATCTGGCGCGGGAGCGTCGCCGGATCGAATTTGCAAGGCGGCGACAAGACGGCGCTGTCGGCGTTCGCGGGGGCGCTTGGCCGCCCGGACGCCGGGTTTCTCGCGGAAGCGATCGATTCGGCCATCGCGTATGTCGCGGGGGAAGAGGAGCGGGCGGTCCCCGTCGCCCGGAGGGACGCTAAGATGTACCGGAGCGTCGGGGTGCTGCTGGGAGCGCTGGTCTGCGTGCTGCTGATATAAGACTAATCTCCTTAAGGATATAGAAAAGATTTTTCAAGTCCTTGCTTCCGCTTTGAAAAATCTTTTCCGCCAGTCTGACGGAGATTAGGGCGTGTCTGAAAACTAGCCACGGCAGATTCGCGAGATGATTTTTCGATAATCAAGGAACTAAGAACCTGTATTCGATAGATGGAATCGACGTCTTTTCGGCTGATTTTCCGTCGTTGATCGACGTTTGATCTTGTCTTAGACAACATCTGAATTTTGCTTGAATGAATTTCGCATCGCATTATCGTTTGAACCACACGATAATGCTTGAACCACGCGAAATTCCATCACGCAAAATTCATCAAGCCATCTTCTTCATCGTCAGCCAAAAACTTGCGTACTCTCTGAGTACGCGGAGTTTTCCGCTTCCTCGCCCGGCGGAAAATCATCGCGAAAATCCGCCGATTCCACTAATGAATACAGATTCTAAAAGTAGACGCGCAGCAACTCTACGCTAGACTTTTAGTGACACAGAGCAGCGGAAAATCAGCCGCGAAAATGTCGCGGCTAGTTTTCAAACACGCCCCAGCATAAGGAGAGTCCGCCATGGAAATGTCCATAATCTATCAGATCGCCGCCATAGGCATAATCGTTACCATTATAAACCTGGTGCTCAAATCGGCGGGGCGGGACGAGCAGGCCATGATGACCACGCTGGCCGGGGTGATCGTCGTCATGTTCATCATAGTCACACAGCTTAACTCGCTGTTCACGACGATAACCACGCTGTTTAACCTGTGACACTAATTCCATTTCAAAAGACGGATAAAAATTTTTCAGTCCGCGCCCGGGAAGTTTGCCTGGTTCGCGCAAACTTCCTAAGCCGCGCTGACGCGCTGACGCTTGAAAAATTTTTATCCACAAATCTAAATGAAATTAGTGAGGAGGCAAGGGCGTGGAGATAGCGCGTATTGCCGCCGTCGGGATAATCGGGGCGGCTCTGGCCGTCATACTTCGGAAGGACAACCCCACGTTCGCCATGTTCGTCGGCGTCGCGACGGGCATAGCCGTATTCGCGCTGACCATACCGGCCATCGAGACGGCGCTGGGGATACTCACGGATCTGGAGAACCGCGCCTCGGCGGCGTTCGCCTACGCTCCGCAGCTGCTCAAGATCGTCGGTATATGTTATATCGCCGAGTTCGGGGCGCAGGCGCTGCGCGACGCGGGTGAGAGCAATATCGCCTCGCGCGTCGAGTTCGGGGGGAAAATGCTTATACTGGCCATAGCCGCGCCGATCGTGGCCGGGCTGATGGACGACCTGCTCTCGCTTATCGGGGGGATATAACGTTGCTTGGCGATTTTGCTAAATACATCAAGGACATAGCCATCTTCGCCGTATTCGCGGCGTTCGTGCTGATTGTCGCGCCGACGGAGCGTTACAAGGGCTTCGCGCGTCTCGCGATAGGTTTCATCCTCATCGCGCTGACGGTCGGCCCGGCGGTTTCCGCGTTCACCGGCGCGGGCGCGGACTCGTTCCTCAAGCGTCTGGCCGACGAGGCTTTTCTGGGCAGTTCCGCGGGCGTGGCCGAATACGACGAAGCGCGCGCGGATATGATCATCGCCGAATATAAAAAAGGCGTCGCGGCGCAGATAAAAGCTCTCGTCGATCGCGACGGTCGGTTCGCGTTCGTTTCGGCGGAGGTTTCCGCCGTGACGGAGGAGGAAGACTTCGGCCGGATCACGTCCATATCCGTCGCCGTGACGGAGTCTCCCATATCCGACGCCGAGACGCCCCGGCCGTTTATCGCCGTCGAACCCATCGAGGTCGGCAGGGTCGGGGCTTTCTCGTACAGTTCAGCGGAGGACGGAGAGGATCCGGACGTGTCCGCGCTTAAAAAGTTATTGGCGGACTTCTATAACCTATCCCAGGATAATATAAATATTACAACACAGAGGAGGATAAGCGGCAATGGCTGATCTCTCGGGCGGAGCGCCGCGGAGAATACTGCAAGCTATCCTTGACAAAAAGACTTGGCCGGCAATACTGCTTATCGCCGCTCTCGGCGTCACGCTGTTTTTGATACCAAAACTGGCGCCAACCGCCTCGGCCCCGAAAAAAAGCCCGGCGCCGGCGGCGGAGACGGCGAAAGAGACCGACGATTATGAGAAGCGCGTGGAGAAACGCCTGGAAGAGATACTGTCGCTCGCCGAGGGCGCGGGAAAGGTTCGGGTTATGGTGACGCTGGAGGGCGGGGAGCGCTCTTTTGTCGAGCGCGACGAGACAGTCTCGTCACAGCGGCAGGACGAGACGGATTCCGCCGGGGGCAGGCGGCTCGCGGAGAACAACTCCGCCGAGAGCCGCGCGATTATGGTCGCCCAGTCGGACGGAAGCCAGAACCCGCTCATAACCTATGAGGAAACGCCGAAAATAACGGGCGTCATCATTATCGCGGAGGGGGGCGGCGAGGTTGGCGTCAAAGACGCGCTGATCAGGGCGGCGCAGACCGTTCTGGGTATCGGTATCGACAAAGTTACCGTGCTTAAAATGCGAGCTTGAAACTGTTTCAGGATTAAGGTTGACATTTGTTTTCAAAGTTCGCGACTATGAAGTTCGCTTGGTTCACGCAAACTTCAAAACCGCGCGAACGCGCTATCGCTTTTAAAAACAAATGTCAATATCTCAGCTGAAACAGTGCGAACAGTACAATTCAGGAGGTATTCGGATGTTCAAGATAAAGCGCAATCAGGTTATAATCGCGGCGCTCGTCGTTATGATCGCCATCGCCGGTTATCTCAATTATATCGACACCGCCGGCAACGGCGCGGAGGACGGCCTTACATACGACCAGTACGAGGATCAGAGGAAGGCGGAGACGCTGGTGGACGGCGCCGGGCAGGAAGTGGCCGTCATCATGGACGGCGGCGAGGACACGTCCGCCGTGACTGTAACGGACGTCACCAGCCAGACTATAGCCGGCGAGGATGTGTCCGATGTGTCGCCGGTCGCGGCGGATTCGCCCGGGACGGCTGTTTTCGTCAACAATTCCAGCGACTCGTCGTTCTTCATCCAGGCGAAGCTCGACCGCGAACAGAGCCGCGCCAGGGAGCGCGATACCCTAAGCGAGCTGATCAACAACTCCAACGTGGATAAGGATCAGAAAGCGGCCTGCGTCGCGACCATGCAGGAAATTCGGGCGCGCATCGAGAAGGAGACCGCCGCCGAGGCGCTCATCGAGGCGAAAGGCTTCGCCGAGGCGTATGTCCGCATCGACGACACGACCGTGGACGTTATCGTATCCAAGAGCCAGCTCTCCGACGCCGAGATCGCCCAGATCGAGGATATCGTGAAACGCAAAACCGGGGTGGACTCGTCCGCGATACGCGTCGCTCCGCTCAAGAGCGAGTAAGAAGATGGCTTGATGAATTTTGCGTAATGGAATTTCGCGTGGTTCGAAGCATTATCGTGTGGT
>JAISCI010000127.1 GCA_031265685.1 Clostridiales bacterium | reverse complement strand
TGCCGCTCTCTTTACGAAGCGTCATTATATCACATCCGGGGCCTTATCGCGCGTCAATGGTGGATTTTTCGTTCATATTGCCGCGCTTTTTTGTTTGGTTTTTAGAGTAACATATACACAAAATTCATAACCCATTTGCAGAAACGCTGCGCCTCCGGCTTGTCCGAGCGCCCGGGTTATGGAACAATGCGGCAACGGCGCGGCGCGTGTGTTGCGGGAATACACTTATTTTTCGCCCGAATTAAAGGGGATTTTAGAAAAAGCGGCGGCAATACAGGCAAAACAAACCGCAGCGCTAACCCGCCCGGACTGTTCGCACAGCCGACCGCCTCGCCGTGGGGCGAGGTACAGACTTGCGACACCCTCTGCCCCGGCGTGTTCCTCGTTTCCACGGCAAGTCACGGCGGGACAATGGTTGCGCGGGATATGGAACCGGGCATGCCGCCGTAGTTCGCAATGATTTTTGAGTCTATTGATTACTTACACTCTCTTGCCCCGTCTCTTTATTTTCGCTTGAGAATGCCGATATTGAATTGGTGAAACAATTCGAAAATGGATCGGGGGCGGTTTGATTGGGAAAACGAAAAGGTATAGCCATAGGTTTGGTCGTCGTCATCGTTTTTGTCGTGGTGCTGATTTTCGGCGCCGTGGCCGCGTACTTCCGGTCCAACATGGCCGAGACGTCGCTGCAGAAGAGCCAGATCAAGGCCTACTACCTGTGCATGACCGGCATTGAGCTTGGTACGGCGGCGCTCCGCCAGAATAAGACTATAACCATGACGCAGGAAGAACAGGACGTATCGCAGTATAACGTATACAAAACGAGCGTAAACGCGTTCGACCGTTACGGCAAGGAGGCTTATGTACCTCCCAGCGCTTACTTCGGGATCGACGAGGTGTTCACGGATACGCTTACCGTGACGAAGGATAAGTTCGGCGTGGACGGAGATGTGGATATAAAAGTGAGCGCGTACAACGACCCGGACGGACAGGTGATGGTTCGGCTGGACTCCGACGGCCATTACGAAGAGTCCGGGAAAGTGTACAATCATTCGGGCAGCGTCGTTTTCAACGCGCGCAATCCCGCTGAATATGTCAGAGACGTCGACCCCGCAAATCCCTGACCCGGAGTGGAGTATCATACAGAGGAGAGGAGAGCGCAATGAAAAAAAAAGGCTTCACGCTGATAGAGCTGATACTGTCGCTCACGCTTATATTAGCCGTGTTCGGCATATGCGGAACAGTACTCGCGCAGGCGCTGCGCGCATCCGGCGATTCTAAGCAGGAGATCGACGCGCAGTCAAAGGCGCGGAAAGCCGCCGACTACGTGGTGTCGCATATACGCGCCTCTAACAGCCTGTACATCCTGCCGGGCAAAGCGTTTGACCCGGAAGCGGTCGGACTTGACGCGAACAAGATCTGGAATTACGTCGGTATGCGGACAGACGCGGACGACGACGGGCGAGAGACCGTCAGTCTGGTGTCGTACACTTGGAATAAAGGAACGGGCGCGCGCGACGAGCGCGTGCTGGCCGGGCCGTACACGAGGACGGATATCAGCCTTACGTTCTCGAAGAATCCGGACCCGGACAGCAAGATGGTCACGCTGTTGCTCTCGGGCAACAAGCTGAATGCCGCGGGCAATGTGATCCGCGAGAATTGGGTGAACATTGAGACTACTATCGACGCTTCCAACGTCGTTATGGTGAAGGATCTGAGCGAGGGCGAGGGCGTCGCCGTCGCTTGGTCGGAGGAAAAGCGCGCGGATCTGGGTTCGGCGAATATATCTTTCGTCTACGATATATCCGAGGACATGAGCGTGCCCTACGACGGCGAATCCACGCCGCGCGCCCAGGTGCTCAACCGGGATATGAAATATTTCATGGAGCGGTTCGAGACCAGCACGTCGCTGTGGTATTCGCTGATACCGTATAACGAGGCGGCCAACAGCGTCTACCCGTTCGCCGACGCCGCGCTGGGAATAACGGACCTTAAGGCGCATATCGACGCCACGACGGCCAGCCCCGCCGGCATGGCGAACCCTGGCGACGGTCTGCGCCGGGCGTACTACGAGTTCGTGAAGCTTAAGGCCGATCATCCCGAGACGCAGGAGCGCGGCGCGCGGAACGTGGTTATCCTGGTCACGTGCGGGGAGCCGAAGGGCCTCACCGCCGACCTGACCTGCGTGCCGGAAGATTTCGGGGACGATAACCCGTGGTGGGACGAGGATAATATTGCATGGGGTTACGATCAGGGGCTGCACCCGATGGACGTCTACACCGGCGAGTCGCGTCAAGTCAATATAATCTCTTCGGAATACGACACGCCCTCGAGGGCGTTCGGGGCGGCCGGCGGAATGCTCTGGCGGCCGGCGGAATATAACGTGACGCTCGGCACCACGCGCAAAGCCAATGGCTTCTATATCGACATGGGCAGCTGGTACTTGGGAGCGGGCGATTCCTTCACATTCTGGAATCATCTGACCGACAGCGCCAACCCTTTCGATGAGGCGGCTTTCGTAAGTTATTCGGACGTGGACACGTTCGGCGATTATTCGAGACCTCTTGACGTGGGCCTGCCGTGGGTGTACAAGCCCGCGTATGAATACGCCGCGTACTGGGCGGGCAAACTGTCGGACGAGTTCGACGCGCGGATATACCACGTGCGCCTGTTTAACGGGTACGATACGCGCGAGGTCGATTACAACGCGCGCATGACCATTGCCTTGGGTCCGAACGCGCGTGCGGTTACGCCCGATTCGCACTTGGACGCCGGTGAACTGTCGCTGCAGCAAGCCATGATAGACGACTTGATGAGCGAGCTGATCAAGGAGGAGGATCGGCGCGATTTTCCGCCGGTTTGGTAAACGCATATTCGGGTTCCAGCATATTCGGGTTCCAGCATATTCGGGTACTAGCATATTCGGGTACTAGCATATTCGGGTACTAGCATATTCGGGGTTCAGCGAATATGCGCACGGCATATTCGGGCACTAGCATATTCGGGGTTCAGCGAATATGCGTTCAGCGAATATGCATTTGACGGCTTCGGGCAGCAACCGTGGGCAAACACTCCTATAAAAGAGGAAGGGGGAACCTCGAATGAAAAAATTGAGAAAAGGCTTTTCACTGGTAGAGGTCATCGTGTCCGTGCTGATACTGGGTATCATTTCAGGGTCGCTGGTGGTCGGCATCTCGAACCACACCAAGGCGCTCGCCGACACCAAAGTCGTTACGGCGAAGGTGTTCGAGACGGTGACGGACACCGAGGAACGCGTCGTCGCCCTGCACAAGGAGTACGAGGATTACTACGAGGGACTGGCCTCCGGCGTGCCGGAGGCAGCTCCGCCCATCGGCGAGCTTTCGGTGGAGCTGTTCGCGTCCGACGCTCGCATGAAGTCCAAAGTATTCTTCACGCCCGTGCTGACGGACATCAACGAGAACACCGGCGGCGCGAACGGCGGCAACACTTTCGGTAAGGGTGATTATCTGCCCGAATACATCGGCACGGTGGTCGCGCGGTACACAACCGCCAAAAGCCCCTATACGCCCGAGATAACCGTCATCACGCCGAAAGACGACGGCGGCCCGGGCAAGGAAACGATTGAGAAGGGCGCCGAAACGGGCGTGCCGAAAGAGATTGAGGTAGAAGTAATCGTCGATAAGCCCGAGTATGTCGATCATATCGAGGGGCAGTGGTATGTATCCCGCCCCGGCTTCTATGTGGCGCGCACCGAGGAGGGCTTCGGAGCCAACCCGGTCCATCCGGGCGACTGGCCGACAGATACGGACATCGAGCAGATGGGCGGCGTCTGGGACGAGACCACGGATGTATCCGATCCCAACACCTATGAGGTAATCGCGACTTACCCCACCTACAACGGCTTCCTGACGAGCGGCTACAGGCCGATGGATGTGCCGGAGTTCCCATATGACTTTACGCCTATAACGGGAGAGCAGGCTACGAAAATACTCTCGACCGAAGTCAACAACGGGCGGCATTTGGTGTACGAGGCCTCGCCCGTGGGCAAGAACGGAGAGTCCGGCGCGGCGGTCCACAGCGAGATGATATTCCAGCAGGCGCTGGCTCTGCCGCAGGCGACGGGCGACAGAATCGCGTTCCATATGGACGTTTCGCTGATACAGCAGAACCCGTACATCAATGAAAATCTGCCCGGCGCTATCGAGCTGACGCGCGGCAATGTGCCGGCATTCTTCGGCGAGCATGAGGATGAGCATGGCCCAACGCCTGAAGGACAACTATCTATCCTGAATACCTATAATCCCCACGGCGGTGATCTCTCCACTTACAAAGACGATGACAACGACGCGCCTATATATTTCCGCAGTATTAAATTGGCGCACTTTACGGGCAGTCGCGGGATTGTGTTGCCCGAGGGATTCGGCTTGGATAACGCCAACTCCGGGGTGATCTATATGGCCGCCAGGTTATATGAAGAAAGGGGCGGCCCCAGGCTGATCGTCTCGAACCTCCAGAACCTTTTGGCGCCATATGACGACAGCGACAGGGCCGACGACAGCGACAGCGATTACGCCGACTGGAGAGAAAGGTATGAGGCCCTCTTCCCGGACATTGGTTTTGACGACCAGGTATACTTCTTGGAGACGGACACCTACGACGGCGGGTACTATATCACATACAGGGAAGGGCAGTACAGCGGCGTGGATATCGAGGCAAAATTCTTCGACCGCGCCGGCAACGTCACCGCGCATTATTACGGCGTGTGCGGACCCGAGCCATGGGACAGCGAATATGATGAGGTGACGCTCGGCGTGGATTATGACTACCCGGGCCTCGTGGTTCAAGGGGATTCCGGAAAAGTCACGCTGATTGAGCTGCACCTGGATAAGCTGAACCAATCCGGGAAGAACGCCCTGTTCGTGAACGGCTACGCCATTCCGCGCCACGCGGGGCATTTCCAGGAATACGGCGACTGGACGGGCGACGGCTCGCCTTATTTCACCGACCTGACCCAGCGCGGCGACGGCAAGGAGGATAAGACGGTATACTTCGGGGGTAGCCCGAACCTCATCGAGGAAAAAATTGGCGACATGGGGGATAAATTCAACACCGCAGGTCTTGATTTCGCCGAGATACTGGTTCTCAACGGCCCGCTGGATTCCCCGTCGGACCGCAAGGCGATACGGCAATACTTCAACGAGAAGTATCTGCTGAACATGCCGGACGAAGAGGTTCTGCCCGGAGCGCGCGACGAGCGCCCCGCCCCGTTCCCGACCGACATTCCGACCACGTACACGGTAGAGTATTATGTGGACTATATACAAAGCTTTAACAACCCGACTCATGTAGATGTACTCGACGGGTTTGCCGGCGCCGAGGTGGCGCTGGATTACAACAAATACCGTCCGGATGGCTACGAGGTGGTTTGGAGTTTTGTCCAAATCCCTTACAAATACCTGTCCGCCCAGCCGAGCGAGTACGTACGCTATCAGATCTACTATGGCAAGCCTGTGGAGTACACGGTGAATTACTACCGCGCCGACGACTTCTACGGCACAAACAAGGAGCTGTTCCGCACGGAAGTGTACCAAGGCTACTACGATTATTATCCAGAGATCGATATGTCGAAATACTTAACGGAAAGCGGCAAGTCGCAGTGGCCATGGAACTGGATCCAAAATTTGGCCCCGCTGACCGACGATCCCGCTCAGAACGTCTACAACGTCATCTACTATTGACAAACGGAAGCAGCCGCCGGACCGCAAGGTCCGGCGGCTTTTTCGCTTGACGTCGCGCCCCTCTTACAGGCTCCGCTTGACACCCTTCGTCGTCTCTGCTATAGTGAAACCGCTGGAAAACCGCGAGCGTTCACTATAGCCGCCCGCGTGTTTGAGGGTGGTTTCGGGGCTTCTCTCCCGCCATTGTCAAACATTCCGCCTGTATTATACTAAAAATCCTACATCGGGGGTAACGCGATGCCAGGCGCGACGCGGCTTTCGGGCAAGGATCTGCTCGGGCTTAAGAATCTGACGGAAGACGAGATAATGCTGATCCTCCGCTCGGCGGCGCGGATGAAGGCGCGTATCGACGACACGGGCAAACGCTCCCCGGAGCTTTCCGGCAAGAGCGTCGTCACGCTGTTCTACGAAAATTCGACGCGGACGAAGATGTCTTTCATGATGGCGGGGAAGTACCTCGGCGCGAGCGCGACCGACTTGGGCGTGGCGACGTCCAGCGTCAACAAAGGGGAGCGTCTGGCCGAGACGGGCATCAACCTCGACCAGATGGGCGTAAACATGATGATCATACGGCACCAGACGACCGGAGCGCCGCACCTTCTGGCGCGGAACGTCCGCGCGTCCGTCGTCAACGCGGGCGACGGCGCGAACGAGCACCCCACGCAGGCGCTTCTGGACCTGATGACGATATACGAGCGGCTCGGCGGGTTCGACGGGCTGAAAGTCGCAATCCTCGGCGACATATCCCACAGCCGCGTAGCGCGGTCGAACGCGTTCGGCCTGATCCGTCTGGGCGCGAAGGTGACGCTGGCGGGTCCTGCCACGCTCGTCTCCGGCTCTTTCCGGGCGCTCGGCGCGGATGTCACGACGAACATACTCGAGGCGGTGGAAGGCAGCGACGTCGTTATGGGGCTGCGAATCCAGCTCGAGCGCGACAAGGCGCCTAACTTTCCGAACCTGCGCGAATACTCGTCGCTGTTCGGGGTGAACGCCCGGATCCTCAAGCACGCCAAGAAAGGCGCCCTCGTCATGCATCCCGGCCCCGTCAACCGGGGCGTGGAGCTGAGCGCGGACGTCATAGACGGCAGTCAGTCCGTCATATACCAGCAAGTGAAAAACGGCGTCGCCGTGCGGATGGCTCTGCTAAAGCTGTTGCTTTCCGAGGAGGGGGATTAATGGCGTCAATCCTGATCAAAGGCGGCCGCGTGATAGACCCGGCGAACTATATCGACGGCGGGCGCGACTTGCTGATCCGGGACGGGATCGTCGGCGAGGTCGGCGAAAATCTGTCCGAGGACGGAGCCGATCGCGTCGTCGACGCGTCCGGGCTTATCGTCGTACCCGGGCTTATCGACCTGCACGTCCATTTCCGCCAGCCGGGCCACGAACACAAGGAGACGATCGAGACGGGTAGCCGCGCCGCCGCTATGGGCGGGTACACCACGGTCTGCGCGATGCCGAACACCAACCCCGCCGTGGACAACGAGGTTGTTGTGGAATACGTAAAACTGATGGCCGCGCGGGCGGGGCTGTGCAACGTGCTGCCGATCGGCGCGGCGACCGCCGGGCAGAAGGGCGAGCGGCTCTCCGATATTGGCAGCATGGCGAGGGCGGGTATAGTCGCCGTCTCCGAGGACGGGAAGTCCGTGGCGGGGTCGGCGTTGCTTAAGACGGCGATGAAGTACGCGTCGCAATTCGGACTGCCGATGTTCTCGCACTGCGAGGACGCGGATCTTGCCGGTTCCGGTCAGATGAACGCCGGGGCGCGGGCCGCGCTGCTGGGGCTTAATGGTATCCCGAACGATTCCGAGGAAGTGATCGTCGCGCGGGATATAATCCTGGCGAACGCCACCGGATGCCGTCTGCACGTCTGCCATATCTCGACCGAAGGGGCGGTGTGGCAGCTGAGATCCGCCAAGTCCCGTCAATACGCCGTAACGGGCGAGGCGGCGCCTCATCACTTCACGCTGACGGACGAGGACGTCCCCGGCGACTACGACGCTAATTTCAAGATGAACCCGCCGCTCCGATCGGCGGCGGACAGGGCCGCCGTCATACGCGGGCTGGCCGACGGAACCATCGATTGTATTGCCACCGACCACGCGCCGCATCACTACGACGAGAAGAACGTTGAGTTCGCGAACGCCCCAAACGGCGTGGTTGGATTGGAGACGGCCTTCGCGCTGGCTTATACCGGGCTGGCGCTGACCAACGCGCTGTCGCCGCTGACGCTGATTGAGAAGATGTCGCTGAACCCGGCGAGGATACTCGGTATCAACAGAGGCGCGCTCTCACGCGGCCTTCCGGCGGACGTATCGATCTTCGACACGCGCGAGGAGTACGCGATCGATCCGGCGCTCTTCGCGTCCAAGGCGCGGAATACGCCCTTCGCGGGGAGGCGCGTCCGCGGCAGGCTGAAATACACGATTCTTGGCGGAAAGGTAGTTGTTGACAATGGCGTCATACGCGATTGACAGACTCATCGAAAAAATACGCGGGACGGGCAACCCGTCCGTGATCGGGCTGGATCCGCGGACCGAGCATATCCCTCCCGCTCTCTTCAAATATCAGGGCGAGGCCGAGGCTATCCTTGAGTTTAACCGCGCGATAATTGACGCCGTGGCGGACATAGCGCCGGCGGTCAAGCCGCAGATCGCCATGTATGAGAGGCTCGGTGCGGCGGGGCTGGCGGCGTACGCCCGAACGATAGAGTACGCGCGAGCGGCTGGACTTATCGTCGTCGGCGATATTAAGCGCGGAGACGTGGCCGCGACCGCCGCCGCGTACGCCGCGGCCCACATCGCGGACGGCGCGCCATTCGCCGCGGACTTTGTGACAGTCAACCCATATATGGGGTTCGACGCGGTGTCGCCGTTTCTGGCGGCGGCGGAGAGTAACGGGCGTGGCGTGTTCGCGCTGGTCAAGACAAGCAACCCGCGCTCCGGCGACATTCAGGACATAACGACCGCGACCGGCGAACCGCTGTACGAGCGCGTCGGGCGGTTGGTGTCGGAATGGGGAGCGGACCGCTTGGGCGAGTTCGGCTATTCATCCGTCGGCGCGGTCGTCGGCGCCACGTACCCCGAGCAGGGGAAGGCGCTCCGCGGGATAATGCCGCGCGCGTTCATCCTCGTGCCCGGATACGGCGCCCAAGGCGCGGCGGCGGCGGACCTGCGCGGCTTCTTTAACGCGGACGGCATGGGCGCGATAGTAAACAGCAGCCGCGGGATAACCGCCGCCTGGCTGTCACCCAAATACCGAGAACTAAGGGACGACTTCGCCGCCGCCGCGCGGAGAGCGGCGATGGATATGCGCGACGATCTTCGCGCGGTTTGCGGCCCGCGTTCGTGACGCGCTGTTCCCCGGACTTTTTCATGGAATACAGTTACCGACGCGCCGGGTCAAAGTAGCTTTGGGAGCCAGCCCTAATAAACGCGCGCTAAAAACATCATATTAAGTTTATCATATTCAAAATTCGCTTAACTCGAGCTTTGTTATGCGGGCGGCCGATTTTCGCTTGACGTACACAACCGGAACCATCCGCAAAAACAGCCTGCCGGAAGGTTGCCGCCGACAGGCTGACCGCCCCGCGGGGCGGCTTTCAGTTTAATACATATACTACCCGACTCTGACGCCCGAAGGCGTTAACCGTGTCCATCGAATCAAAGTACAAATCGATCTTCTTGCCCTTTATGGCCCCTCCGGTGTCCCCTGCTACGCAATAACCGTAGCCCTCGACATACAGCTTAGTGTTGAGCGGGATGACGTTCGGATCGACCGCCACCACGCCGTAACGCGCCTTCATCCCGCTGCGCGTTATTCCGTACCAGTAGTCGCCCGGGTTCTTCCCCGTGCACGCGTAGCACGAGCTGTAGGCCGTCGCGCTCATCGTCAGCTTGCTGCCGTATTCAGCCGGCGGGGTCGGATCGTAGTTCAGCGGCGATTGATTCTCGAACACGGACACCGCCGGTTCCGGCTTCTTCGTCCCGATCTCGACGATTTCGTCCACGGGCGCTTTCAGCAGTTTCTCCGAAACGACCTCGCGCTTTGTCTCCTTGCCGCCGACATATGTCGCCGACGTGACGATTTCTTTCTCACCGTCGGCGCCCGCCGTCAGCACCTTCCGCCCGCCCTCGGGAACATCCGCGTTCTCGACGGTCCTGCTGACAAAGGGCACCGACGATTGCGACGTGAAGTTTTTGACAAACACCGAACCAAGCTCGATAACGCTGTTCTCCGTGACGTTCAACCCGCCCACGCCCTCGGACACGCACACGTACTCGACGCCGGTGGCGGCCGAATAATCCGCGATTACATCGGCGACGGTGCCTCCGTCCACGGCGGCGGCCATACGCTTGCCGTCGGCGACGATCGTTATCGGAAAGTAGCGCGTATAGACGATCCCCATGCCGTCCTTTATCTTCGTCACGACCGGGGGGTAGACCTTATCAATAGCGGAAGGCTCGATCCCGCGCTCCGCCAGAAAATCTCCGACGGTCAGCGCGGATGTCTCCGCTTTGACCGTCTTGCCGTTCCGCGTCAGGGACACCATGACGCCGGGTTTTTCGTAAGCGCTGGCCGTACCGGTGAACAATACCACGATGAAGAACAGGAACATCAGAACCTGAAGATACCGCCTCATTTTCTTGTTGCCCCCTACTATTACGAATATTCTGACTACGGTTTCGCCCTTGGCCGATAAATATATTAATTTATCGGCAAGCGCAGACAAAATATTCACAATATTGTAATAAAGCCTGCCAAAAACTGAAACAAACGACGGATCTTTCGCCGTTTGTTCATCATCAACGCCGATATGTTAACACATCCGTAATAAATAAGCAATAAATTTTTCACGACATGTTTCGCGCTTATCCGAAATTACGCGCTGATCAGGCCGATATTTAGGCGATTTTTATGCGGTATGACCAAAAACGCTTCGTAATAGTAAGATGCGTTTATTAATAATACCCATCAAATTTGGCGGATAACGGGTAAATTACGTAAATTTTTCGCGCGAGGTCGGTCAAGCGGCGGGTGAATAAAGATCGGATTTTCGCGGATACTAGCGTCAAAAACACGCGTGGGGGCTGATATATGCGTTCTGACAAGGGTCGGCGGTTTTCTCCGCTTTATATTTGGGCGTCATCTCTGTTCGTATCCATCGGCATCGCGGCGGCGCTGATGTCGTTTTCTATTTCCGAAGGCGATCATCGTGAAACGGCTTTGCTGAGCGCGCCGACCGGCGGCAATCTTGCGGCGCTCGCCGCCGGTCCGGATAAAAACGATCTTCCATCGCCGCGGCCTTCGCCGAAACCGACCGCGCCGGCGCGTACCCCGGCGCCCGTCCAGACGTCTTCGCCCGAGCCTTCGAGTTCGCCCGGCAAAAAATACATCGCGCTGACGTTCGACGACGGCCCGAACCCTGAGACTACCGGGCGTGTGCTGGATATCCTCGAAGAGCAAAACGCGCGCGTCACGTTCTTTGTGCTGGGGGAGAGCGCCAAACGCTGCTCGGAGACGATCAAGCGCATGTCGGACATGGGTAACGAAGTCGCGAATCATTCGTGGAACCACGCCTGGCTGACAAAGTATCCGGAGAAGGAAATGACGGATCAGATCCGCGACACGAACGCCGCGATCAAGGAGATTACGGGCAAAACGCCAACGCTGTTCCGTCCGCCTTACGGAGCGTACGACGACCGTTTGCGGGGCGCGGCGGGGAAGCAGGGCATGGCGCTTGTGATGTGGAGCGTGGACACAAGGGACTGGGAATCGCGCGACGCGGACAAAGTGGCGGAAAAGTGCGCCGCGGAGGTCGCGGACCGTGATATTGTCATCATGCACGACACGCACGGGACGACTGCCGACGCCGTGGAGCGCGTGATAAAAAACCTGAAAGACGGCGGGTTCACGATCGTAACGGCGTCGGAACTGCTGCGGATGAACGGCGTACCGGTTCCCGGGGAGATGTACTGGAGCGGGGCGTGATCGGCTGTACTTATATTGAGTGGTGTATTTTTCGCTTGACTTTTACACTTTTGCCCAAAACTAAACTTTATAGAAGGAATTTCTTCTTAGGGCGTGTTTGAAAACACGCCCTAATTACGATAAAGATTTTTCTCAGTGCTGATAGACCGCTTACAAACGAGTGACCACATCAATAGATGTCAAACGGCGGCAGTATCGGGCTTTTATAATCGTCCTCAAATTTACGGCCCATACGTTCGGGAGTTTTATCAGTCATAATGACCATTCCAAGCATGACCGCTTTATAGCCTCCGCGGCGCGAAGCCATTTCGGACCCCGCCGCGCCGCGCGTTGATGATTTGCAAACACGCCCTGGCCGCGGGCTTGAAAAATCTTTTCCATCCCCTGAACGTACGGTCAGTGTTATTCACCTTATCAACACTGTTTATCAACATCCGCGCCCTATATTTGTTCAAAAGTTTCTGTTCCCTTGCCCCCGTTTTATGATATAATCACCGGGATGGAGGTAGATGCCCGTGGCTTCACTGCGCATGAGCGCCGCGTTCGATACCAGGGCTACGCTGGTCCCGAACGCGTTTATTGATTATTATATGCCGGCCGCGCCGTTCGCGGCCTACTCGCTCGTATACATAACCGCCTACCGGATGCTGTCGCTGGGGCAAGCCGGTGAAGCCGGCGCGTCAGGCGTTATCGCCGGGCGGCTCCGTCTGCTCGAGTCCGAGGTTCGCGACGCGTGGCGGTACTGGGCGGGCGTCGGTCTGGCGCGTATCGGCGAAGACGAGACGGGCGCTTTTTCGGTGGAACTGCTGCCCGTGCCGGACAGGCCCGAGGAACCGTCCGCGCCGGCGCCGAAGCGCAAACTGTACGTCGCCCCGGCCGCCCAGCCGAGCTACACTCCCGAGGAGATCAGCATCTGCATGGACAGAAGCGAGGAAGCCCGCGCGCTGTTCAAGGACGCCGAGCGCGTCTTCGGACGCCCGCTCACTACGTCCGAGATGGGTATGCTGATGTCGTTCATGGAGTGGTACGCTCTGCCGACGGAGGTGATCGCCGAGCTGCTCGGTTACTGCGCCGAGCGGGCGAAGTCCGAGGGGAACCCGAGCAAACTCCGCAGGCCGTATTTGGAGAGCCTGGCGAGGGACTGGTCGGACAGCGAGATCAAGACGGCCGCCGCCGCGCGCGAGCACGTAGCGGCGAGCGATCCGGAACCCGTCTCCCATACAGCCGGGAAACCGCGCAAAAAGAAACGCGCGTTCAACTTCGAGCAACGCCAGACGTATGACTTCGACGCGATCGAGCGTGAGGATATGAAACTCCTTATCGAGGGTGGCTGCTGATGACCGGCGCGGATATAATGAAAGATATACGCCGCGAATACGAGCGCGACCGCGCGGCGGCCGAGTCCCGGCGCGGGGAGCGCCAAGCTGAGATATACGCCGAGATACCGCGCGTGGCCGAGATTGACGCGGAGATATCCCGGATCGGCATAGCGATGACAAGACGAGCTATCAGCGGCGGCGGATCCGGCGGGGACGGAGGGATCGGCAATCTGACGCGCGAGCGCGAGGGGCTGCTGGCGGCAAGCCGATTCCCCGCCGATTACCTGACAAACGTTCACAAATGCCCGAAATGCCACGATACGGGC
Source organism: Clostridiales bacterium (assembly GCA_031265685.1). Lineage (GTDB taxonomy): Bacteria > Bacillota > Clostridia > Lachnospirales > WRAX01 > JAISCI01. Next base: position 19,702 of record JAISCI010000127.1, on the reverse strand, counting down.
CGCGCCGGCGCGGAGGAATGCGACTGCCTAAAGGCGCGCGTCATCGACGCCTACTGCGGCTATTCCGGCCTGATGTCGGACGTCTTCGCGCGGGAGAACTTCGACACATTCGACATAACGCTCTACAGCGCGTCGAAAGATCCGAAATTCGGCGTCTCCCCGCGCCAGAGCGTGAAAGCCGCCTACGCGCTGTGCGTCAAATTCTGCGCGGATTTCGGCGAGGTTTACAAAAATCTGCTGTTCTACGGCTCGGCGGGTCTGGGCAAGACGTTCATGCTCAACTGCGTAGCGGGGGAACTGCTCCGGAAAGGCCGATCCGTCGTCTACCAGACGGCGGGAGCGCTGTTCAAGCGCGTCGAGGAGCTGCGCTTCGGCGCGAGGGAGAACGCCGGCGCGGCGCGGCTGATGGAACTGGTAATGGAGTGCGACCTGCTCATTATCGACGATTTGGGCGCGGAGTTCGCGACCAGCGTCACTATCGCGGAGCTGTTCAACATCATCAACACGCGCCTGCTCTCGCGCCGTCCGGTCTGCATCTCGACCAACCTGACGCCGGACGAGCTGAAGGCGCAGTATTCCGAGCGTATCGTCTCCCGGCTGCACGGAGACTACGTAAAAGTGGCGTTCTTTGGAGAGGACATCAGGCTCGGCAAGCGCTACGGGCGAGTATAGCCGCCAGCCGCGCGAATTGCCCCGGCGGAAGCGTCTCGCCGCGCGTGTCCGGCGGCAGGTCCATCTCGGCCAGCGCCCGCGCCGTCGCGGCCTTATCGAATCCCGACAGCGCCATGCTGTTGACCAGCGTCTTGCGGCGCGAGGCAAACGCCGCGCGAACCACCGAAAACAGGAAATCCCGGTCCACCGCCGCGTACGGGTTTCGCCGGGGCGTAAACCGCACGACGGCGGAATCGACTCCCGGCTTCGGGATGAAACAGTTGCGCGGCACGGCGGCGATTATCTCGCAGTCGGCGTACCAATCGGCGGCGACGGTCAGCGCGCCGTAGTCTTTGCCGCCGGGAACCGCCAGAAACCGGTCGGCGGCTTCCTTCTGCAACATGACGACAAGCGAGGCCAGCGGCGGGCTGACGGCGAGGAAACGCGTCACCACTGCCGTCGCTATATTATAAGGAAGGTTCGCGCAAAGTTTCACGCGGTCCAGACCCGCGCCAGCCCGCGCGGCAAGCTCGGATGCGTCGAGGCGCATTATATCGGCGGCTATGATCTCCGCATTATGAATTTTGTGTGGATGAATTTCGCTTTGATGGATTTTGCTTGAATAAATTTTGCTTGGTTCGCGCAAAATTCCTTCACGCAAAATCCTGTCACGCAACATACCGTCATTAAAAATTTCGTCGCGCGAAACTCTGTCCAGCGTGTCCTTCAGCGCCGGGATGAGATCTGCGTCTATCTCGACCGCGACGACGCGCCCCGCCAGCTCGCAGAGCGGCGCGGTCAGAGCGCCGACGCCCGGTCCTACCTCAATAAAGCCGTCGCGCGGTCCGGGGTCGGCTGCTCGGATAATTTTTCGCAGCACGAACGGATCCGTCAGAAAATTCTGGCCATATCGCTGTTTAAGCCGCAGGCCGTATCTGTCGATTATCCCGCGCGCGGCGTTGTTGTTCATTCGTCCGCCGCCGCGGACGAGAGCGCCGCCATGTATTCGTCGGTTTTCTGGGTTATGTTCGCCGTCGAGTATGGGGCGCCGTCCACCGTGACGCATACGAGCGGCGCCCCGTAGAACCCAGCGACGGTGTTGGCCAGGGCCTCAAGCGCGGCGCGCTCCTCGGCGTAGCTAAGGCCGGACATGTTCGCCGTCAGCCGGCTGTTGAAGTCGGCGCGGAGCCGCCCGGCGGAAACGAACAACGACGCTTTGTTGAGCGCGACGCCGTCCATCAGCCGTCTCATCGTTTCGTCTGAATAATCCGCGAGCGCGGCGTTAAAAGCGGCTTCCGTATCGCCGCCCGTCGCGTGGCTGATTTCGCGCGTTTCGGACGGGCTTCCCCCGACTGCCCCGGCGGGATAGTAAAATTCCTTCGAGAAACTGTACGGCGTGTTTTCAGTTATTTCGGCAAGTTCGACCGTTATGTCCGCGTATTCCAGCCCCACCAGCTGCCCGCCGGAATAGGACGCGCTCTGCGTGTGCGTCTCGGTGCGGACAAGGCCTACGCCCGGTGCATAGTACTCCACCGAACGCTGCTCGGTGCCGACATACGACGCGGTAACCTCTAACGCGTTCTGATACGTCCCGGCAGGCGTCGTAACGGTTTTGCCGACGTCGGTTATCTCGGCCATTATGTCAACGGTCTCCGCCGCGGAACCCGGCTCGGCGGACGTATACGCGCTTGAGGTGCCGCGCTTCCAGACCGCGCCCCGCGTGAGCGGCTCCTTGAGCACGACGCTGGACATATTGGGGCTGACATACGTCATGTCGTAAACATACGTCATGTAGTTCTCGGCGTAATACATGCTGAGCTGACCGTCCTCATACGAGAGACACTCCCCCACGATCTGGCTTGGGGCGATTATGCGCCTTTGCCAGCGATTGGCGTCGGGGTGAGCGTAGTCGATGTATACGGTCTGCGCGGCGCCGCTCATACCCTCGGTTGTGTAACGATAGGCGGTATCCGCCTGAAACGGGAAATAGTCGAGAACGGTATATTGTTTCCCGCAGGAAACGAGATTAGCCGCTATGACGGCGGCGATAAGTACCGACAGTTTGGGGCGGTTCTTCACGCGGTCATTTCCCCTTATGGAAATAATGCCTTGCGGGTAAGCGAAGCCGATATGATTATAAACGGTTCGCGGCAAAAAAGCAAGCGTTTCCGAATAAAACTCCATAGTGAATTTTGCTTGAACCACTCAAAATTCCTTGTTTGTTTCATAAACGCGCCGCCGCCCGTCAAATGTATTTACGCGCGTCGTCTCCCTGCCGCCCCTGGAGGATGGGGTGACAGGGTCGGTGGGGTGATGTAAATTACATCTTTTCGCCCCTTCAGTACATGAAATCATTGAAATATACATGGCTTTATCGGATAATGCATGTTGTATACAAAAACGTTCTATGCGTACGATGATTTATCGTATATATAGAACGTTTTTTCGTTTGTGTGAGAGTAAAAAAGTTATCATTATGCATATAGATTTTTGACATTCTTTCTGAACGCTTACAAACGCATCCCCGCAACAAGTGAGGTGAGTATACAACAGACGTGAAATAAAGCGGTTGAGTATGTACCGCGCATACGCCCGCAACATCAAAAAGGGATACTGTTCTCATAACAGTATCCCGTCAATAAATATTGTCTATTTCTTTTCATCCGACGTTACGGAAGCGCTTCCTAATAATTCCGTGTGTTCCAGTGTATACAGCGCCGATGAGTACGTAATCCGGTTCTGCTTGAGTGCGGCTTCAGCGGAAAGTATCGCCGCCTGCGTCTGCAACACCGCATACATCGTCGCTCCTCCGGTCTGGTAGAGCACGAGCGTCGATTTATACTGTTCGACAGCTTTTTGCCGGTCAAGCTCTTTCGCCTTGTACTGTTCGTCCAACAGTTTCAGTTGGTTAGACGCTTTTCGCGCGGCGAAAACCAAGTCGCTGACGGCTGTATGGTACGCGGAAGCCGCGTTGCGTAGATCCGCGTCCACAACCGTGTCTTTCTCTTTGACACCGAGCGCGTCCACGCGTTCGCGCTCGCTCTTGTCGATGAAATAATGCGTATCAGACACGAGTTCCGCATATCCGAGCGCTATTCGGAGCTGACGGATGTTGAGGTCGCCGCGAGCCTTGTCCTCGGCGTATTTATCAACGTCTGGCGCCATGAATGGCTTGTTGTCGGGCAGGACAATTCGCGTCAACGCCTTCGGGTCAACCTTCAGCGATTTGTTGAGGTCCAGCTTGGAGTTCGCCAAGGATATTTTGAGCTGGCCGAGCTGCAACCGTGACTGCGCGAGCGTATCCTTCGCCAATTTCACGTTGCTTTCAGTCTCATATCCCAGAGACAGTTTCAGCTCCAAGTTGCGGAGATTCAACTCGTCCAAGGCGATTTTATTTTCCAAAAGCAGGATATCGTATTCCGCTGATTCTATCGCTCTCGCCAGCGACGCAAGTTGCGTCTCAGCGGACAGCCGGAGCATATCCTTGCCGATCTCAGCCTTCTCGATAGCGTCGCGCAACCGCTGAACCTGCCGCTGGAGATCCACGCGCTGCCAGTCCTTGGAATGACGCAGAAGCAAGTCGTCCAGGTTGCCGTAGTCCAATTCGATATCATCTAAAGCGTCCTCGGTGGTCTCAATAGATTCGTCCAGTTTCTTCACATCGTTGGATTCGCCGTATACCTTTGAAACGGCCTCCGCGAGCGTGTATATCTTGTAGTCGGAATAGTCTGTATTTTTCTCCGACGCCGCCAGAACCGAATAATCCGCCGCGCGCGTATCCAGCGACACAGTCCCCAGACCTTCGGACCAAGACGGCGGGACGCCGGCGTTTACGGCGACAAACCGCAGCGGCAGGTAGAGCTTGCCATCAATCAGCTGCGCCGCCGCGCGCATCGGAACGACCACGCCGTCCACGCGCGCGTTACTGTCGTCCGGGAAGAACGCGAAATTCTGCAACCCACGCCGGAACGTCACCGCCACCTCGGGCTTCGATACGTCGTAGCGCGTTATCCCGACTAATTTGAACATTTGCTCGGCTTCGATCAGCACGTTGCCGTCGATGTTGACGGCGGACGGCTCGAGCCGCTGTAGAAGCCCGTCCACGATGACGCTTGCGGGCGCGGCGTCGGCGCGTATTGTCGTCGGAATAGCCAACGCTATGACCAGCAGTGTCAGAAAAATTTTTGCCCTCACTGAATTTTGTTTGACGACGCAAAATTCCTTTTTAACTAAATTTTGCCTGGTACCGCAAATTTTCTTCATAAAAATCACTCCCCGCATATATACGTGATCCGACCCGAAAAGTTTTCCGATAACAAAAACCCCCCGAAGGGGGTTTTTGTTATCGTTAGTGAATTCCGCATGATGCCGCAAAGTTCCTTTTGCCTATTCGGCCGCCGGTTCCTCCGCGGCAGGCTCCTCAGGAGCCGGCTCTTCGGGAGCGGGTTCCACCGGGGTGGTGTTGATAAGCTCAAGGTTCTTCTCGGCCAGAGCGTACTGCTCGGCGGTCGGGTTAAGGGCGACCAGCGAAGCGTCTCCTCCGACACCCGGGATCCAGAGTACCGGTACGCCAAAGGCAAGCGCCAGCTGGCTGAACGGCACGTAGGTGCGGTCTTTTACGCCGCCGTCAGCGCCGTTGCTGATGATAGCTTTCACGCTTACGCCGTTGGCATCGGCCATCGGGATCTGTACATTGTTAATCTCAAGTATATCGCTGTCGATAGTAAACTTAATCGTGCGGTTGTTCGTGGCGAGCAAGGTTACCGTGCGGTAGACCTGGCTCCAGATAACGTTCTCCGGGCTGATCCCGAAGACCTGCGAGATAGCGTAGACCGGGAGCATAGTCCGGTTGGTCGTCGTGTCAAGGAAGGTCGTCGCGCTGAGGGTGGTGGCTCTGCCGTCAACCCAAGCCGCGCCTCCGCCGATCTCAACGAGGACGTTCTTCGCCAGAACCGCGTTCGGAGTGGTGTTCGTGATCTGGATGAAGTCCGGATAGGTCAGGCCGTCGTCGCCGAACCACTGGCTGTTATCCTGCTGTCTCGTCGAGAGCGCATCCCAGTTGTTGCCAGTCTGGAGATTGTAGCTGGTTTCGACCCAGCTCTCGCCGTTGACATACAGATCATAGTAGCCCTGCGGGGCGTCGCCGTATATCTTGACGGCTACGTCTTCGATCACGATTGTGGAGGCCGTCTTGGAGGCGGTTCTGATCGGGATCGAGATAACCTCGGAACTGTTCGATTTCTTCGGGTTGATCTTCAGATAAGCGCTGCCGGTCTCGGTTACGCTGATCTGGCTGGGATCGACCGGGTTGAACGTGACGTCGGCCCTGTTGCCGCGGCCGGCGAACTCGTCGATACCCAAGACGAGCGTCTTGCCAGCCTTGAGAGCGCCGGCGACAGTCTCGGTGATCGTCAGGTCGCTGATCGGATAAGTCTGCACGCCGATCGGAACAGCCGTGATCTTGAAGTCAATGGTGATCGGAGCGGTGATCTCGGCGATCTTGAGGCTGAGCGTATCGTTCTGGATAGCGCGGCCGGAGGCCTGCAGATACACGTCGCCAACGAAGCCGGCGGCGATGTTCAGCTTGATGTCGGCCGAGAACCACTCAAGGATCTCGTTGTACAGATTGTTGTTTACGTTAGTATAATCGGTGGTGATTTGCACTTTGTAGGCGTTGTCCGTGTCTTTCTCGTACTCGGCGCCCTCATCTCCGTTTAATACAACAGAGCCGCCGCCTTCAAGCTTCTTGTCGTTGATCTTGAACTTCTGGAACTTCGCGCCCTCAAGCTGAACGCCTTCGGCGTCCACAAGCGTGAAATCAATGATACGCTCGGAAGCCCAGCTGCGCGGGGCGGTCTCGGTGAAGGTTACGTTCTTGATCTCGACTTCTTTGCGGCCGCTGTAGCTCTTCGTGAAGGTGTCGGCCGTCTTCGTGTACTTAAGCTCGTAACCGAAGTCGGTATACCGGGCTACGAGAGCTTTATTGTTGCTGTCCTTTACGTTGGACGGAAGTTTGGTAATGCCGGCGAAATCGTCCGCGCTGTCAAGGAACTCCTGGTCGTTGTCGCCATAATTCTCATAGGCGGGAAGGACGTCCGCGCTCTCGACGGTCAGGTTTACCTCTTCGCCCGTGACCGCGTCGTCGTTCTCCGGCTCGATATACAGCCCGTCGAACACAAGCTCCGTAACGGAGGCAAGGTCAAGCGCGCCAGCCACCAGCACGTACAGCTCGTTATAATCCTCATTCGTAAAGCCTATGGCGAAAGGCTGCGCAAATTTGGTAAATGCGCCAAGGGCATCATTGAGACCCCAAATGTTCGCACCGCCCCAATCATAACCGATACTGCGCTTCTGGGTGACGGTCACGCTCGGAAGCCAGAAGATGGTCTTGCCCGCATAGCCGCTGAATCCCAGATCGCCGTATATATCACCGAACGAAGCCCTGAGATCCCCTTGCACCGGTGTATACGGAGTAGGCGCAGTAGGTAACGTCTCATACCGAGTCCATGAGCCGGTATGACCGGAATTCTTGAGGCTCTCGTTTAACGCCGTGACAAGAAAACTCTTAACCGCGTCGGGGCTATTACTCAAATTCCTCTGATTGACGCCGACAAACTGATAGCCGTCGTCCAGAGTGAAGTGGTAGATGCCGGCGATCGCCTTGTTGCCAGGAGCGACGCCTGAACCTCCATTAGTAAAGCCGTACTCGAAATTCGCGGGAGTCCAAACGCCCTTAAGAACGCCCTTCGTAAGCTCGCTTACGGTTACGTCCTTAAGCTTGATACGGTCGGTGCCGCTCTGAACGGCGGCCGTGAGCTTTGTCTGGCCGCTCGTTCCGCTTCTGTAAGCGGTTATGGTGCCCGAGACTTGAGAATACTCAGTGTTATTAGCCGCGTCTATGTTCGCGTTACCGATGCGGAGGGTTACGTCCGCGTTGCTCTCGAGATAGAGGCTTATCGGGATCTCAATCTCATCTGGAGATGCGTCGGTGTCTATATAGACGTCCATGCGGGAGCCGTCTACCACGAGCCGAGTGATGCCCTCAAGGCTATTGCCAGTACTAGCGGTGCCGGGCAACAGGATCTTTCCGGACTGTTGGATACCTGTTTCGTTTGTAGTCCTAACCCATTTATCATATGAGGAACCACTGTTGCCAGTCCCAACAGCATCATCATAAAGGAAAACGGCGTTGGTAAGCTCTATGGTAAACGAGTTAACGTTTTTGAGAGCATCATTACTACCATTTGCGCCGCCGATTCTAAGTGTCAGACCGTTGGCTACATATTCTACGTCTTTATCGCCGACTTTGAAATCTTTGACAATCGAACTGACCAACAGACCAGTGCTGTCTGAAAGATCGCCGTTATTGACGACGGTCTTATCGGCCCAAGAGCCGTCCAGCACCGCGCCGTTCAGAGTGATCTTCGCGGTCGTGACCGCCGCCGACAATCCGACGAACGGCACGACGCTGAACAGCATCAGCGCGGCCAGAAGAAAAGCGATTTTCTTCTTCATGCTATGTTTCCTCCTTATCAGGATTGGTTTGCCCCTTGGCATCTCGCTTGATGGAATTCCGCTTGGACGAAGTTTGCTTGATGCCGCAAACTTCCATGAAGTTTGCCTGGTACCGCAAACTTCCACCACGCGAAATTCGTCCGGCGAAAATCCTTTGAAGTGATTTTCGCCTGAACCCGCGAAAATCCTTGGGGCGGGTTGACCGGCGCTCGAATTTCCCCGGAAACCAGGAAACCCAAACGCTTTTTGACTTTGCAAGGGCCGTGGAGTGATTCGCCGCGCCGCAGGCGGCAGAACCGATGATACGCTAAAACGCTCACGCGCCTTGGGCAGAAGGCGTCCGGTTCCGGCGCGGCGCCGGAGATTCCAGTATTAAGGAAACTCCGCAAATCTCGGACGAAACGCGCCACAGCTCCTTTGATAGCATATTATCACCCAACCTCCGGGATGTAAAGCGCGGCGCGATTTTTGTAACCAAGGCGTAATAAAATAGGGCGGTTAACTATCAAGTGAATTTTGCCTGAACCCGCAAAATTCCGGTGAATTTTGCCTGGACCCGCAAAATTCCTTGCGAATTCGCGCTGGTTCGTCCGCGAATCAACGCGAATCCAACTATAGTATCCGGCGCTAGACAAAAAAATATTACTCGCGCGAACAAAAAAATAAACGCCGGAGACGGTTCCTTGGTTCCGAAACCGCCTCGGCAGTTCCGGAATCAGGGAACTGCCGAGGCGGTTTCGGAATCAGGGAACTGCCTCCGGCGGGTTTATGCGCTCCGGACGTTCTTTTATTCCGTCAATTTCGCGGAGTTGACCTTGACCCCCGGACCCTGCGTGGCGGACAGCACCACGCTCTTGAGATACTGCCCTTTGGCGGCGGCGGGCTTGGCCTTGATCACCGCCGACATCAGCGTCTGGAAGTTGTCGCTCAGCTTCTGGCTCCCGAAGGACACCTTGCCGATCGGCACGTGGATAATATTGGTCTTGTCGAGACGATACTCTATTTTACCGGCTTTTATATCCTTAATGGCTTTGGCTACGTCCATCGTGACGGTTCCGGCCTTCGGATTCGGCATAAGCCCCTTCGGGCCGAGCACGCGCCCCAAGCGGCCCACGACGCCCATCATGTCCGGCGTGGCGACTACCACGTCGAAATCGAACCAGTTCTCCGTCTGTATCTTCTGGATCATATCCTGCTCGCCGACATAATCCGCTCCGGCGTTCTGAGCCTCGGCGGCCTTGTCGCCCTTGGCGAATACGAGCACGCGCACGGTCTTTCCCGTGCCGTGCGGCAGAACGACCGCGCCGCGCACCTGCTGGTCGGCGTGGCGGCTGTCCACGCCCAAGCGCAGATGCGCCTCGACCGTTTCGTCAAACTTAGCGCGCGCCGTCTTCTGAACCAGATCGACCGCGTCCCCCGTGTCATACAGAACCGCGCGGTCAATAAGCTTGGCCTTCTCGCGGTAACTCTTCCCGCGTTTCACAAATAATCCCTCCATGTGGTAATATCGGACGCAAAGGCCCTCCCACAATCTCCCGATTTTGATCTCGCTCTTTCTAGCTTCTGGTTTCTGGTTTCTAGTCTCTGACTTCAATCCCCATCGACCGCGCCGTACCCGATACCATGCTTATCGCGGCCTCGACCGATCCGGCGTTCAGATCGGCCGCCTTCAGCTCCGCTATCTTGCGGACTTCGTCCACGGACACGGCGGCAACCTTCGTCTTGTTCGGCGTGCCCGACCCGGACTCGATCCCCGCCGCCTTAAGCAGCAGCACCGCCGCCGGCGGCGTCTTCGTTATGAACGTATAGCTCTTGTCCTGATACACCGTCACGACGACGGGAATGACAAGCCCCGCCTGCTCGCGCGTGCGCTCGTTAAACTCCTTGCAGAAGCCCATCAGATTGACGCCGTGCTGACCCAGGGCCGGGCCGACAGGCGGCGCGGGCGTAGCCTTGCCCGCGGAAAGCTGAAACTTGACGACCGCCGTAACCTTCTTAGCCATAACCAGTCTCCAATCGGATTAATCCATTTTGTGCACCTGTTTGAAGTCAAGCTCGACCGGCGTTTCCCGGCCGAACATCGAGATGCGGACAACCACCGTGCGCTTCCCGTTGTTGACTTCCTTGACAAGACCGACCGAACCCTCGAACGGCCCGAAGCCGATCATGACCGAATCGCCCTCGGCCAGATCGATAACTTCCTTCTTGCGCTGCTCTATGCCCATCGTCAGCACCTCGTCCTCGGACAGCGGGACGGGTTTCGACCCGGGGCCGACAAAGCTGGTCACTCCCCGCGTGTTCCGGACGACATACCACGTGTCGTCGTCCATAATCATCTTGACGAGGACGTACCCAGGGTATATCTTGCGCATAACGGTCTTTCTCTGGCCGTTCTTTAGCTCGACCACTTCCTGCGTCGGCACGGTAACTTCCCGGATGAACTCGCTCATACCCCGGTTCTCGACGATCTTTTCGATGTTGGCCTTAACCTTGTTCTCATACCCCGAATAGGTATGCACAACGTACCATTTGGGTTCTTCATCCATCGCGCTCACCCTTTACGCGCCGAGAAAGAATCCGACCATCGCCCGGTAGCCGAACTCAAAGATGTAGTCCATTCCCGCTATTATGGCTCCGATCATCAGCGATGTAACTATAACGGTAAAAGTTTCCTTGGCGAGGTCTTCCCACGTAGGCCACGTGATCTTTTTGAACTCGCCGCGGTAGATCCCGAACGTATTCCGGACCCATGCGATGGATCCGCGCCGCTCGCCCTTGTCCCTGACGTCCTTCCGGGCGGGCCGCTCGGATTTCGCGCCGTTTTCCGCGGCCGCGCCATTCTCAGGCTCCTTGCCCGCGAACTCGTTATCGTCCGCCATTTCAGTCACTCCTTCCGCTATTTCGTCTCGCGGTGCGATGTATGCTTGTTGCAGAACTTACAGAACTTCTTCGTTTCCATCCTGTCCGGATGGGCTTTCTTGTCTTTGGTGATCTGGTAGTTCCTCTGCTTGCAGTCCTGGCAAGCGAGCGTTATCTGAACCCTCACGACTTTCGCCTCCCCAATGAGTTTTCGCGTGATTCAAGCAAAATTCGTCCAAACGAAAATAACCTTATATTTCACACAAAAAAATGACGCTTCCGTCGTTGATATAAATGATAGCATACTGGGCGGCGGATGTCAAGGCTTTTTTTCGAGACGCGGCGCGCGTTTCGCAGACGCGCCGAAGCCCGCCAAGCGTGATACGGCGCGCAAGAGCCGATAATATACCGCTATTCCGTCTTTCCCTGTGAAGAGATGTCTCTGTGCCCGCGCAAACGCGTTTGTTTTCCGCTCATAGCCCTTGGCCGCGCGCCGGGGCGGATGGATGATGGCGGAGCGGCGTGCCGTAAATTACATCATTTCGCCCCTTCAGTACATGAAATCATTGAAATATACATGGTTTTAGCGGATAAAGTGTGTTATAATATTATCTTTCTTGCGCATATGCCGCCGCACCCATGAAAGCGCGTCCGTTTTTCTATCGCCCCCAGCCCTTAGCCGCGATCACGGGCGGATGACCGGAACGGACGCCGTAAATCTCACATTAACCCGCCGCCGCCCGTCTGCCGATAAAGAATTACAATAGAAACTAAGGTTCATTCTGATTGTCTGTTTATTTTTTTATTGCGGCGGTATATAATAATACCGCCGGGCCAAAGGGAGGCTTTTGGATGGCAATCGTGAGAAAGAACGACATATTGCTGGAAACGGGCACCAACACGCTGGGCGTGCTGGAGTTCATAATCGCCGGCCGGCGCTTCGGAATTAACGTGTCGAAGGTCGTGGAGATACTTATGGCTGTCCCGATCACACCAATGCCGAACTCAAACGAGTACGTGCGCGGCGTGTTCAAGCCGAGGGACATGCTGATGACGCTGATCGACCTGCCGAGGTATCTCAACCTGCCCGAGTCGGAAAACCCGGAACGCGACATCTATATCATAACCAGTTTCAACAGCGCCAGCTTCGCGTTCCACGTGCATTCGGTGGAGGTGATCCACCCCATATCGTGGAACCAGATCGAGAAGCCCGATCCCGCTATATACGGCGGCGGAGACGGCTTGGCGACCGGGATAGCCCGCGTGGACGACAAGCTGATAACGATTATCGACTTCGAGAAGATAATCGCCGACATAAGCCCGTCGACCAGCATACAGATATCGGATGTGGAGCGGCTGGGCGCGCGTACTCCCAGCGAAAAGCCTGTCATGGTCGTCGAGGATTCTATGATGCTGCTGAAGCTGATCCGCGAGTCGCTGACGAAGGCGGGGTATACCAGCGTAATCACGTACTCGGACGGACAGGCCGCGTGGGACGCGCTGCAAAAATTTAAGGACAGCGGCAAACCTGTCACCGACATGGCGCGTATAGTTATAACGGATATAGAAATGCCGAAGATGGACGGTCACCGCCTGACAAAGCTGATCCGCGACGACCCGGCGCTTAAATGTCTGCCGGTTGTGATATTCTCGTCGCTGATAAACGACGAGATGAAGGCGAAGGGCGTAAGCGTCGGCGCCACGGCTCAAATAGCCAAGCCCGACGCCGCCGAGCTTGTGCGCGTGATCGACGAGAATATCCTGTAGACAGGTGATTCCATCCCCAGACCCTGTTTCGCCGCCGCGCGAAACGCGTATTACATGGGTTCTTAGGGCGAATCCCTGAGCGGGGGAGCGGGCGCGGCGTCCCCGCCGTCTTACACTGACGAAATTATAGACGATATTTTTTGAAGAACAAAGGCGGGATCCGATTTGGACTCAATGGAACGGGAATTCCGGATAAATATGAACAGGCCGATAACTTGCGCGTTCTCCGGACACAGGCCGCATAAAGCGCCCGGCATGTTCCGGCGCGACGGGCGCCTTATCGAGACTGTCCGCGGACGGCTCGACGGCGCCGTCCGCGCGGCGGTGATCGACGGCTACAAGTTTTTTATGTCCGGAGGGGGACTGGGTTTCGACCTCGAGGCGGCGGATTCCGTCCTTTCCGCGCGGACGGAGTTTCCTTTCATCAAGCTGATACTGGCGCTGCCGTGCCGCGGACATTCGGCAAAGTGGCTGGCCGGGGACGTCGAGCGGCTGGCGCGGATAGCGGGTTCGGCCAGCGAGGTTGTCTACGTTTCGGACGCGCCGTACCGCGACGGCTGTATGCTGCGCCGCAACGAATACCTTATCGACCACGCCAGCATGCTGATCTGCGCGTATGGCCGCGCGCCGGGCGGGACGAGACATACGCTCGGATACGCGAAAAAATGTCAGCTGCGCGTGGTATCGCTGCTGGATCCCGCGGTAATATTGGACGGGCCTTGGGGGGTTGCGTGATGGACAGGGCGGAAAACGCTCTTCTGGATTACTTCCGCGCGGGGATAAAGTCCCCGCTGCAGCCGTTTCGGATAGGGACGGAAATAGAGCACTTCGTGGCGTACACGGACACGCGGAGAACCTTGCCGTACTCGGACGTCGCGGATATACTGCGTTCGCTTGTCCCGAAGTATCCGCGGGAGGTGTCGGAGGGCGGCAAAATTATCGGATGCGCCCGGAAGGACGCCGCGCTCTCGCTGGAGCCGGGCGCCCAGCTCGAGTTAAGCGTCGAGCCGAAGGCGGCGATCCGTGAGATCGAAGATACTTACATAGGTTTCCTGCGCGACACCGCGCCGCTTTTGGGCGATCACGACGCCGAACTGGTCTGCGCCGGATACTCGCCGAAGAATACCGCCGCCGAAACGGACATGATACCAAAAGTCCGCTACCGTTTTATGGATGAACACTTCGCGCGGATAGGCCCGATGGGGCGGCGGATGATGCGCTGCACGGCGTCGTGCCAGTATTCTGTGGACTACACGTCGGAGGATGACTTTGTACGCAAGTTCCGCTTGGCCTACGCGCTCTCGCCGATTCTGGCGCTGCTGTCGGACAACGCGCCGACCTACGAGGGCAAGCCGAACAGGTTGCCGCTGCGCCGGACCATGATTTGGCGCGGCGTGGATCCAGCGCGAGCGGGCATCGTCCCCGGAGTGTTCGACGAGGGCTTCGGCTTCGAGAGTTACGCGCGGTTCGTCCTCGAGGCGCCAGCGATCTTCCGTAGATCCGGCGGCGCGTACATAAGCGCCGAGGGCCGCTCCGCCCGTGACATAATGAACGGGACGCCCGACGAATATCTTCCCGAAGCCGCCGAGCTGTATACGTCGCTGGTATTCCCAGATATCCGCCTGCGCGGGTACATTGAGCTGCGCCCGATGGACAGCGTTCCTCCGGAGCGTTTTTTGGCGATGGCGGCGCTCGTAAAGGGCGTATTCATCGGCAGCGAGCGCGCGACTTTCGCGGAAGGCGTAACGGAGCGGTCCGTCGCCGCCGCTCAGGACGCGATAGCCAACCGCGGCCTGTCCGCGCGAGTCTACAATACAACCGCCCGCGCCTTGGTCCGCGAAACAATCGCTTTGGCGGAGTCAAACCTGCCTCCCGACGAACGCCGGTATCTGACGCCAATCAGCCCAAGCCAATGAAAAAGCGCCCGCCAAACGCCCGATCAGCAAAGTCTGCGCGAGTTCGCCGATTTAAGCCGCCCAGACCAGTCTCAAAATTATCGGAGACTATATTGCCCTTATTACATAATAGCGCCAAACCCGAAGAACCCGGTAATATCAAGGGGTTGCGGGTTTGGCGCTATTATACCATGACCTTTCGCATTTCTGAAGCCCGCTAAACACGCCAAAGCGCGCCATCCTTTGAACTTTGCGACCCCGTCAGACCCGCCAAGACCCCGTGCGCTAGTAACAAACTAGTAACACAAAATCCACACTGTCAGTAGATATATATTTGCAATCTGGCAGTAAAGCTCTCCGCCTCCTCACGCCCCACATCCACTATCGAACGGCTTAGATGCTGTCGTCAGATCCGCCGGGAAAACGGAGCCGGAAACTCCCGACTGCTTTAAGGTGAAGCTCGTCGATGTACGTTGCCAGACATTGACGGAAATTCGCTATGCCCTGCGCGATACGGAATTTTGCGTGATCCAGGCAAAATTCCATTTGACAAGCTTGGAATCCGGCTTTTTCGTGTGTTCCGGGCGGTTTTGAGCGTTACGGCCTATATAAGTCTCCCAAAATTTGCCGAAACGCGTTTCAAACGTTCCGAAGAAGCGTTCGATCGTCTTGGTCTGGCCGTGGTATGGCGTGGCGTAAATAGTATTTATACCCAACTGATTGACCAGTGACAAAGGTAATTTTCGCCTGACAGAATTTCGCTTGGTTCAAGCGAAATTCATACCCGCGAAAATTCATGCAGGAAAGTCTTTTGAGAAACTTTTCTCGCGGTAATCTTTCCCATTGTCAAAGTACAGTATGAATTTTCGCAACGCTTCACGCGAAAATCACCTTATGCCGGGAATGGCTTGGTTATTTTCGATGCCTAACCGCAAACATCGTTTGATGACCACCGCGTCCGGGTCGTCAGTTCGCACAATGTGCGAAACCACGCGGTTTGATCTTGCTGTAAGCGTTCAGAAAGAATGTCAAACATCTCTATGTAAAATGACAACTTTTTTCTCTGTCAAACAAACGAAAAATGTTCCATATGTACAGTAAATCACCGCACGCATAGAACGTTTTTATATACAAAAAGAATCCAATTATACAATATAAACAGAATCAAAATAGCGCTAATAGTCAAATTAAATTATTGACTATTAGTAATTCCAAACGATCAACTCCTTATAATTTTCCGTGCCGTCATATCGGTTCGCCAGATTATTTTGCCGCGAGACAGGCTCAATATTAAATCCGCCGTACAGCTCCCGAACAAACTCACAGTCATTATAAGACAGTATGAACTGGCCTTTAATAGCCGTTAACAAAAGCGGGGTTCGACAAGCAGAAGATATTTGCGCCGCAGGGTGATTACGCGCTGTTTCAATGCGCCGGCCCCTGCTCGCAAGACGTTATTGACAACAAAATACAAATTGTCGCCATGCTCGCCAATATGGTATCATCGACTAAAATCCGTTTTTCCGACATTTCGCGCTGTCCGCATTGCGGCGGATTTATGGTGCCAAACTTGCGGTGTGACCATCGTTTTGTTGAAACACCGCATGTTCAAAACATACAAAGCTATAAGAAGTTTCTGGCCGACGCATATAATAAAAATCTCGTTCTGTTGGAGTTGGGTGTGGGTTTCAACACACCGAGGATAATACGTTACCCTTTTGAAGCAATCACTTTGAAATATCCCAATTCAACTTTTATTCGGATAAACCGAGATAATGCCTTTGTTTTGGACGCAATAGCGGACAAGTCTGTCAGTATTGAAGAAGATCTCCTCCGCTGCCGCCTCTGAATTTTGCGGTATCTTCTTCCGTTAGGCTGCTTCGCTCGTCCAATTTCGCCAGGATGCAGATCAGACGCTGATATTCCTCCGTCTTCGTAAGTTCGATCCAATCACCGTGAGTCATCCCAAATTTTTCTTCCGTCCAAAGCGGGATCTCGTCGTCATACGTAGTCGTAGTTAAAAAACGTGTAACTATCGTCCGCTCTTTCCAGCTTGCGCTCGATGGCCGCAAGGCGTCGTTTGGTTGTCATGGTGCGTGCCTCCTTTGATAGTCTCGCTCGCTTGCAGCGCCGAGATCAGCTCACCCTCATATCAGGCAAAATTATTCCGATTTCCCCGGCAACGCCTTCATACAGGTCGTTGATGATATCCTCGGCCACCAGATATTCCTCGTCGCGGACGATCGCCCCCAGTCAGGTTAACGCCGTTTTGAACAGGTCTTTAATCGTGTTCGCCTCCCTCGGGCATTTCAAGCCCCAGATACTCATACACCGTGGCCCTGTAGCGCGGCGCTCGGCTGCGCTGGCACACAATGTCGCAAACGTCCGCGAAGTCAAGCCCCAGGGTTTTCGCCAATTCCTTCTGCGTCAGGCCCATCTTCATCATGCGCGCCCGCAGGCGAATCTCTTCTTCGGAAAAACCCTTGACCAAAATACCATCTCCCTTCTTGACGCGGTACCAATTAGTTGGTATAATTAAAGTGCTACTTTGTCTGCGTCTTGTTTCGTTGGCTGATAACCAATACAGGCCGCCACCCCGACCGGAATTTCCGCCGTGCTTTCGACGTGCCGCGCGTAATCATGCGTATAACGTCCAGCGGCGTGTTGACCAGGTAATCGACGCTTAGGGGAAGCGCCCACGCGGCGGAGGGAATGTCGCTCAGTTTTTTTGTTGCCTTCTCCGCGCGTTTTCGTCCGTAAGCAGGATCGGGTTGCGTTCCGAATGCGTGACCCTGAATCCGATTGAATCGAGCCAGCGGATAACCTCTAACGGTATGGATTGTTGTTGCATGGTGAAGACTCCTTATTGGGCTTTATATCGCACGCCGTGTTCGGCGAACTTGATCAAGTCGGACTCACGGAAACGATACTCTTTGCCGATTCTAGTAGCGGGTAATTTTTTGTCTCTGACCCAAGCTCAGACGGTCAGCAGCTTTACGCCGTACCGCTCCGCTATCTGTTTGCAGTTATAAAGCTGTTCCGTCGCGCTCAACCTCCTAAAATGACGCTTGCGCTTTATTCGGTTTGGTTATATAATAGTTTTATTGAGGAACCGTTTATAGCTTAGCTGAACGGGGTAGCGTGTTTTTGTTTGGCATGGTTATAGTATATTTCCGATAATTCGGAAGTTCAGCAAATTGCACAGGATTGAGGCGGTGTGTTTGTGCAGTCTGCGCTTGGCTTTGCTAAAATCATACGCACACTCGTTGCACGAGATGGCGTGTCAGTTAATAAGGCGTTATTAGCTTGCGGGTTAGGCAAAAGCCTTATTGTTGACATGGAGCGTACTGGCGGCTATCCTTCAGCTGATAAATTATCAAGACTAGCCGATTACTTCAACGTCTCCACCGATTATCTCCTAGGCCGAACCGACGATCCAGCGGTTAACAGGAAGGCCGATGATCTATGACTAACGAAGATAAGATCTTGTCATTGCTCGAAACCCTTTCTAAAGACTTAGCGGAACTTCGAGTCGGACAAGCCGAATTTCGTGCCGACTTAGTTGATCTTCGCGATGACGTTGCATCCTTAAAACGTGGGCAGCTTAAACTTGAACATGGCCAAGCGCAGATTCGCAAGGACATTAAAGATCTAAACCTTTATAGTCGCGCGTCGTTCGAGGAATAGAGCGGTTAGATCGCCGTGTGGATAAAGTTCAACAGCAATAGTTGCTGATTCTCGTTGCTTTCGTACAGCATCGGTTGTCACGGACGGCGCGGCGGCGCGGTTATCGCGTGAACCAAGCGATAACCTATTGCTCCGTCCGACATTGGAAGAACGGCGGCTATTGGTGTTTTTGCGCGAGATAAACGCAGAGGGGTGGGAACTTGTGCTTGATTACGTTCAGATGTTATAGTCAAACTCCAAATATAGAAAACGTGATACTCTTTCCGAGATAGGAAAGCTAGCGGGGGAAGAGTGAGTATGGATAAGGACGCAGCAAAACAGCTGGAGATTTATCTTGCAGAAATTAAACGGCGATTCTCGTGCGTGTTGAAAATGGTTGAATCGTTGAACGCTGAATACTATCAGCGTTTGCGTTTCAGTGATATGGCTAGCTTCGATAGCCACGTCGAAGAGTTGTCAACTGTCGCGTATTTTGTATAGACGCTACAAAGGACGTTGAGGATGGCGGCGATTTGCAAACAATCGAAACAACTATCAATGACGTTAGAGCGGTCTTTACGTCACTCGGAATTCGTTAGGATTGTTGTTTATCGTGCCTACGCAAACAAGCGTGAGGAAAAGGAGCGTTTTGCAATGGCAAACGAAGATAAAATCATGTCCCTGCTCGAAACCCTTGTTTCAGAGCAGCAAAGAACCAACGAACGCCTTGACCGGCTGGAGTCCGATGTCTCCGACGTCAAAGCCCGCGCAATCAACATAGAGCACGAGCATGGCCGCCGTCTCAGGGCGTTGCTCGACGGATACAGCGCTCTGTATGACATTGACCAAGAGATCCGCTCCGACGTCGCCACGATCAAGAGCAGGCAGGATAAGCAAGAAATCATACTTAAGTACCACAGCGATATAGCGGATGATAACAGTTGATCCCTCACCGCGATCACGAATGCGCGCGCCGGGGGAATTCCATGTTGACAAACGCCTTTCTATGGTGTATCGTCAATGGGATCCCCCTTAGCGGAATTTCCGGTATATTTGACGGTGACATTATGAAACTTCCTGAATCTTACAACTTTTTCGGCTATTGTCCACACAGCGCGCGCTATGGCGGCGTTATTTTGCGCGGACGCGACGTCCTGCCAGGTGGTGTTCGAGTGACTAAGTGGGTTAATTAAGCCACTTTTACACTAACCCTCACGGAAAACTTTTTTCTTGTAACCTGAATTCCATGTTAACATAACGAGAGTTTTGGAGGGTCAAAGCCCAGAGCCGTATAGATATCGCGCTGCCTTTCTGTGATTTCGCCAAGCTGCGGGGCGCAGCCCTCCCGG